>DUOV01000176.1 GCA_012838615.1 Clostridia bacterium
TATTATATCTTAAAAAACTATCTGAGGAGCTAATATGAAGCCAGTTGAAATTAACCTTGAAAAATTAAAGAACATTCCTTTTTTTAGTGTTATAGATGATGATACAATGGCAGAGCTAACCGAAATAATAACTTTTAGAAAATACAGAAAAGGCATGCTCATCTTTGTCGAAGGCGAAATTGGCGATGCCTTTTATTTTGTAAAAACGGGACTTGTAAAACTGTCTAAGACCATGGAAGACGGCCGAGAACAAGTCTTACACTTTGTTAAAGACGGAGACATATTTGCAGAAATCCTTTTATTTGACAAGGGGCCCTATCCTGCAACTGCCGAAGTAATGAAAGATAGTGAAATAGGCATAATACGTAATAGTGAACTGGAGAATTTTTTATTAGATCATCCACAAGCTACGATGCAAATCCTAATTGTTATGAGTAAACGTTTACGCCAGGCCCAGCAACAAATCCGTGATTTAGCGTTATACAGTACATTTGATCGTTTAATTGCAACGTTTTTAAAGTTAGCAAGGGAATACGGTGTAAAGACCAACAAAGGCGTAAAAATTAATCTAGCCCTGGGGCAGCAAGATATTGCCAACATGATCGGTTCATCCCGCGAAACTGTAGCCCGCTTCATGGCTGATCTAAAAAAATCTAAAACTATTTTAGTAGAAAAACAGTATATAACTATAACTGATGAAAATAAATTATTAAATTGGCTACTAAAATAATCACTTCAGTTTCTTCCTGGCAAACGAAACCTTTACAGCCCCTACATATTCAGCCATAAGGTTTTGTTCGCCTTTTTTGAGACTGCCTGCATTTACTAGCTTAGAAAGATCTTCAACATTTTTACAATCTTTTTCTTCTTTTTTCTGAGCTCCTTCCATTAGTTTTTTTTCGTTTATCGTGAAAATGGCTATTAAAGCACTAAATAAGGTTAGCCCCGCTCCACTTAAAAACATCAAATTTCTTCCATATTCTAAAAGTAAACTAAATAGTGGTGGGCCAGCTGCAACCCCAAAAAACCTGACACTACCATATAAAGCTGTAATCCCACCCCGTTCTTCAAGACTACACGAGCTTGTTACTAGGGTGTTAACAGCAGGTAACACTAAACCTGTACCTATACCCATGACAAAAACACCTGCAAAGAATGGAATATTAGAATTTATTAAAGCTACAACTGATAATGATATGCAAATCATTACTAAACCTGTTATAATAAATATTTTCATCTTTTTTTGATTCTTTTGCAAGTATTTACCAGATAAGAAGGATGTAGTTGACATAGCTAAAACTGGAGCAGCTAAAGCAAACCCTTTTACGATACCTTTAAGCCCGTACTTTTCTTCCAATACATCAGATAAGTATGATAAAATGCCAAACAAGATCATTAATACAACACTACCAGCCAGATAACTTCCAAATAGACCAATACCTTTCTCCTTAAAAACTTTGCCTACCCTTCCCAGATATTTGGCTACTGACTCATCCTTAGTCTTAAGGGGGGGTTCCTTAATCAATAACCAAACTGCGATAGCAATAGGTACCGAAAACAAAGCATAAACAAAAAAGATTGCGTACCAAACAATTAAGGCTATAGCAGAACCTAAAATTGGACTCAAGACTTTTCCCAATCCGTTGGCAGCTTCTATACTTCCTAAAGCTTTGCTTCTTTCATTGCTTGTAAAAATATCACTAACGAGGGCCATGGCAATTGGTCCTGTTCCTGCAGCGCCTATTCCCTGTATGACCCTACCCGACAATAATATTGGAAAAGATTTATTAAAAAAAATAATTGCTAACCCTGAAACTAAGCCCCCAAGACCATATAAGATAAGTGAAGGAACAATAATTTTTTTTCTGCCAATCTTATCGCATAAAAATCCCATAATAGGTATAGCTATTCCTGCAGGTAGTGAGAAAAGAGTAATCGTGAGACCTGCTTGAAATTTTGATATATCTAAGGCCCGCTCCATATCAGGAAATACAGGAATTAACATTGAATTGCCTAAAACCATAATAAGTGGGACTCCACTTAAGGCTAGAAGTTTTAACAGGCTGTCCTTTTTCATGTATCATGCTCCTCTTACCAATCAATTTTACAATTGCTAGTTTTCCATTATTCTTCCTATAATATGTATCGTGATTTTTTCCTAATCGAGTAGGAGCTGAATAATTATTTTATTCAGCGTCCTCTCACACCACCGTACGTACCGTTCGGTATACGGCGGTTCATTAAGAATTATGCATTAACTGATATCTCTTAGATATGCTTTTAAAA
>DUOV01000177.1 GCA_012838615.1 Clostridia bacterium
TGGGCCAATTCCTTTGCCAAATCGTTGGCTTTATCATAAACAGACATTATTTGTCCCCCCTTTTCATAATTTCTCTAGGTAAATAAGGTTATTCTACCCCTCCTTAAAGTTTTCCTTCAAAACTACGCATAACAATTTGGTATTGGGAAAAGATAAACTAAGTCTAAATATGGGAGGAATGAGCATGGAAAAAAACAACATCCCCTGGATTTATAGCCGTACCTTTGATCCTCACTATCCTATTGAAGAAGATGAATCAGAAGAGCCTGCCGCCGGGGAACAAGATTGGAGTTCAGACCAAGACTCCGACTATCCTTTTAATAAAGAAACCTTATTCTAAAAGCTTAATACAATATACTCAACAAAAATAAACTAGTGAGTTTTATGTTAAATAACAGTTTTGCCCACCAGTTCTTTGACACCTACTCTAGCTGCGATACTTATCCGAGGCCCGAAAGTAGGACAGCGATAAACACACATGGCACAACCGTTGCCGTATTTGGTACAGTTTCTTTGGGGACCGGAAGTGCCAGTAGTCTCCACAAACACATCACCGGAAATCTTTTCCCCTGCTTCTGTAATTACTGCTTTAACTTTTTGGCTGTCATGATCCACATCTTTAACCCGGGAAACTAACCGTATATCAATATCCAGATCCAATAAATATTGACGCACCGCAGGCTCTATTAGGGACACATCATACAGGGAAGCATGTTTATGCCCAGGAAACTCAACGTTCTTATGACGGGAAAAATGATCAGCAATTTTAAATAAATCACCGCCACCCAAGGCAATCAATTCCTCAGTTGCTGTATAACGGCCATTATTGCGCATAATGCCGCCAACAAGTCCAGTTCCCAACAGCATGTCCGTGCGTTCTAAAAGAGTTACTGATTTTGCTCCGGCTTTTTTGGCAGCTAAGGCTGCGGCACAACCGGCCCATCCTCCTCCTACTACTATCACCTTTGACATGTTTTATCCCCCTCAAGACTGCTTATCCTGCTATTAAAACTACTGATTCACAAAGGAGGACAACAACCGTTGTCCCCTATTAACTAAGATATTACTTTAACAATAAGTTCTACCTCTACAGCAGCATCTGCAGGTAGTTCACTTACACCTACTGCTGAGCGGGCATGTTGACCTGCCTCCCCAAAAATTTTACCCAGGAGTTCTGAAGCACCATTAATCACCTTAGGCTGGCCACTAAATCCTTGAGCACTATTGACATAGCCATTAACTTTAATAATTCTCTCAATTTTATCCAAGCTTCCTACTAAACTTTTGACAACACCTAAACAATTTATAACACATATTTTGGCAGCCTCATAACCATCATCAGCAGATACTTCTGCACCGACTTTTCCTTTGTAAATTAGTTCACCGTTAGCAAAGGGCAATTGTCCTGAAGTGTAAATGTAGCCGTCTACCAGCACTCCCGGTACATAGGCTGCTACAGGTTCTGGGGCTTCAGGTATTTCGATCCCTAATTCTCTGGCATTTTTTCAAAAGACACTTGACCGACCTCCTAAAAGTTGACCTTGATCTATTATTTGCCTGGTAAAAATTATTATACAAAACTTCTTATGCTCTTATGGTTAGAACATAAGAAGTAAATTTATCAGCTAGATGACTTTCAGCAATACCAGACCTAAAAATAAGATATAAAAAATCCCACCGATTAGTAACATATAAGGAGTTAAAGATCTTTGGCGTCCGGTTTGGATGTAAACTACTAAGGCTGATAAAATTGCTAAAATTGCGCTTAGCATCGCCCCAAGGGTTAAATCCCAGGCAGTCAAAATAATTCCAATTGCAGGAACAATTGAGCTCTGAAAAACCATGGCTCCCGTAATATTACCTAAGGCCAAAGTATCCTTTCCTGTATCTAACCAAATAATACTATTAAATTTTTCAGGTAACTCCGTAGCCACAGGAGCTATGATCAAGGCTAAAACAAAAGAGGGAACTTCAAGGTAATTGGATAACCAAACTACCGAGTCGACAAAAATATGGGCTCCAAAAATAATTAATCCTAAGGCAAAACATATTTGAAACAAAATGATCTTTAGGGAAGGTCTTCTGTTATATTTTGCTAAGAAAAGAGGACTCAAACTATAGCTTTTCCCTAACCCCTCTCCAATCCTCGTAGTTCCGAAAACATATAAAATATAAAAAGCTACCAGACTTAACGCTATCACAAGTTTGGCTTTATAGTTTGGCAAAAATGCTGCCAGGATGGCTATTGTATAAGCAAACAAAAAATACCTTAAATCCCGCCGGACAACTTTGAGATTAACATTCATTGTTGGGTAAAAGAAGCGTTTTTTACTTCTCAATATAACTGCTAAACCGGCAATAAAAAAAGCCAGCGTACTAAGCATAAAAGGTGCACCTAAAATGGCCCCTATACCAATATGGGCTCTTTCCTCTCCACTACCGCCAAAGATAGCAATAAGCGGAACTATCGTTTCCGGTAAAGCTGTGCCTACTGCTGCCAAAACACTTCCTACTACCCCTTCAGCTAAGTTGAGCCTTGTCCCCAGCCATTCTACTCCGTTAGTAAAGATCTTGGATCCTAACAAAATAACCGCCAAACAAATGGCTAAAAAAGTAACTTCCCAAGCTGGAGTCAAATTGCCCACCTCTTTAATCCTCTCTTCTTTTGCTTTATGCACAAACTTGCTTAAAAATTCCTCCTTCTAGTTTCCAATAATTATAAAACCCCCAAACATATTGGGGGTTAATACTTAGAGTGTATTAATACTCATTAGGTAATTGGTTTAGCTGGGTGAGGGTAAATACCGGTCCGTCAAGGCATATATAACAACTACCTATATTACAACGTCCACATTTACCTACTCCGCATTTCATACGCATTTCCAAAGTAGTTATAATGTTGTCCGGTTGATAATTCATTTTGGCCAAACTTTGCAAAACAAATTTGATCATGATTGGTGGTCCGCAAGTAACAGTAACCTTCCCTTCAGGAGACGGATTTAGCTGTTCGAGAAAAGCAGGTACAAATCCTACATTACCTTGCCAATTCTCATCTCCTTTATCAACGGTTACATCCACTCGCATATCTCTTACTTTTGGCCATGTTTCAAATAGCTCCTCTTTAAAGCATAAGTCAGCAGGTGAACGGGCCCCATAAATCACTTGTAGGTTCCCAAAATCTTCACGGTTGGCAACACAGTAGTTGATAAGAGAGCGTAAAGGTGCAAGGCCAATTCCACCGCCTATAAAAAGCATGTCTTTTCCTTTACAGAAGTCTAGGGGAAAACCGTTACCATAGGGTCCCCGCACTCCTATTTCCTGTCCTACTTCTGCATCATGCAAAGCCTCTGTCAACATTCCTACCTTTTTAATGCTAAATTCTAAATGGTCATCTCCCTGAGAAGATATGGAGAACATGGCCTCACCAACAGCAGGTAAAGAAACCATAGCCAGTTGACCGGGCAGGGGAGTAAAAGGCTTGCCATTGGATGTAGTTACATGAAAAGTTTTGGTATCAGGAGTTTCATCTACAATTTTGCTGATTTTACCAATGATTGGTACTAGTGGATTCATGCTTCCACCTCCCTTAACTCCCTGATTACTTTAGTTATATCAAGGTTAACAGGACATTTATCTATACAACGGCCACATCCTACACATCCCCATTTCCCGTAGCGTTCCGGCATATATTGAAGTTTATGTAGAAATCTTTGGCGTACTCTTTCCTTTTTAGTAGGCCTTGGGTTATGACCTCCCGCCATAAGGGTATATTCCTTATACATGCAGGAATCCCAACAACGGAATTTTACTTCTTTTCCGCCCCTTGTTTTACTTTCAATGTCAAAACAATGACAAGTAGGACACAGATAAGTACAAGTCCCGCAGTTAATGCACTTTCTGCTTAACTCAGCCCATACAGAATGCTCAAACATCTTCTGAAGTTTTTCTACCAGACCATCCGTCTCTGCCTTAAGCTCACAAGCCGGAGCTTGTGGTTTTTCACTCCTAAGCTCCTCTAAAGCGGAGGAAAACTCTTGTAAAAAGTCTTTTCCTTGGTCCGACAAAGCTTCGATTAAATAACCATCCTCAGTTTCGTACATCATAAGATCAGCTTGCGGAGCAAAAGCTGGATCGACGCCCATAGAGTCACAGAAACAGGTAGCTTCCGCCTGACTGCAAGCCAGCGCTATGATAAGTGTATTTGCCCTTTTAGCTCTGTAATAAACGTCTTCATAGCCTTTCCCGAGAAAAACGTCGTCTAAAACACCTATGGCTTGCATGTCACAAGGCCTGACTCCAAAAAGGACTTGTGGTTCACTACTAGCTGCTAGTTCTTCAACTTTAACCTCCTGCTTGTGGGTTTCATAGCAGTAAAGCTGCTCAGTCTGAGGGAAAAACAGCTCTTTAGGCGAAAGTTGAGTGTTTGCTGTTAAAAAAGGTTCCCGCTCTGAACTGTATTTTTGAAAACGAGTTACTCCATCAACCTGGGCCGGTACATATAAGCTATATTTAGCGCTAACTTGTTGCAAAAAATTACTAAGTTGAGATTTTTTTATACCTTTCATGTCACTTCCCCCCCTTACATGAACTCGTCCGGATCTTCAGTCTTATAATGGCCAAGAGGAGGCGGTGTTTCAGTATCCAATCCTGCTTCGTAGGGACCGTATAGCTCTTCAATATCCTTAGCTATTTTACGGTTGAGCTTCATGATTGGGATATCCATAGGACAAACCCGCTCACATTCTCCGCATTCAATACAGCGCCCAGCTACATGGAAGGCTCTGATAATCCCGTAAACTTGATTTCCCGTAGGGGTTACATCTCGTTCCAACCAAGTTTGACCTAAGTCAAAACAACATTCGGTACAGTTACAAGCAGGACACACGTTACGACAAGCGTAACAACGAATGCACCTGGAATAATGGTCTTGCCAATAAGCATACCTTTCATCAGGAGTCATGGCCTCAATTTCCTCAACTCCTTCAAACCGGCTGACTTCAGCTGTGGCCGCAATATCATCCAGGGCAACTTCTTCTCCCAGCAAGATATCGTAGACTAAGGGGTTGTGGTGAGTACAGTAGATACATTTATCCTCTAGTGGCAGTTCTTCTTTAGTTTCCTGACCTAATTCTTTAGCTGCTTTGGCACTTTTCATACCCGGACAAGGAATACCAATCAAATAAAGGTTTTCCCGCTTTACCTGTTTATCCTGGACAAGCCGATTGACTGCCCTAGAGTCGCATCCCTTAACAAAGAGGGCAATCTTTTCATCAGAAAAACGATCATCCAAGAGATAAGTAGCCAAATTGGCGGCACAAAACTCATCCCAGATAAGCTTATCTACATCCTCCACCTTACTGACAAAAACAGGGGTGGAGTTATACCAGAAACTCCCCTTTTCCCAACCCATAACGAGTTGTACCTTCTCTTCCTCTAACAGCTGTTTAGCTAAGTTACGCATTTCTTGAGTTATTTGGTTCATTAGGAATCCCTCAACTTTCTGTTAGGTCCTAACATTCTTATTGCTTCTGCCATTTGAGTTATTACATCAACAAATTTACCTGCTTCTGAACCTGAAACCCAATGTACTTGAAGCCTTTCAGGTTCCAGTCCCATATATTCCAAGATCCGCTGTAAAATCGAATAGCGACGGCGCGTGAAATAATTGCCACTAACATAGTGGCATTCGCCAGGGTGTCACCCGGAAACTAAAACTGCGTCGGCACCACGCTGAAATGCCCTGATTACAAACTGAGGATTTATGCGTCCGGAACATGGTACTCTGATCATGCGTACATTTACCGGGTATTGTAGTCGGTTTAAACCGGCTAAATCAGCACCGGCATAAGCACACCAGTTACAACAAAAAGCTACGATTTTAGGTTCCCATGTGCTTTCAACCTTCGCTTCTAGAGACATATAGCGTCCACCTCCGCTAGAATTTGATCGTCCGTATAGCCCTTAACATTTATGGCCCCTGCCCGGCAAGCCGCATTACATGCACCACAGCCCTGGCATAGCCCGCTATTAACCTGAGCTACCAAACGTTCTATCTGCTTCCCGTTAACTCGCTCCGCCTTAGGTACCAGTTCAATAGCTTTGTAAGGACAAACGGGTACGCACATGCCACATCCTGAACAGATTGCTAAATTAACATCGGCAACCATAGGATCGGTAGCCATTTCAGTTTTTGAGAATAAAGAACATACTTTTACAGCTGCTGCACTAGCCTGAGCCACAGTATCTGGAATATCCTTAGGTCCCTGACAGGCACCGGCTATGTAAACACCGGCCGTATGAGTTTCTACAGGCCGCAATTTAGGATGGGCTTCCTGGAAAAATCCGTCTTGGTCAGTCCCGATTCCTACCACCTTAGCTATAGCTTTGGCATCCCGACTGGGCACCATAGCCGTAGCTAAAACTACTAAATCGGCCTCAACTTCAACGGGTTTACCTAAGAGAGTATCTTCACCTTTGACGATCAGCTTATCACCATGCTGATAAACCCGAGACACTCTTCCCCGCACATAAACAGCACCTTCCTCTATGCTACGTTGGGCAAACTCTTCATAAGCCTTGCCGGGTGTTCGAATATCCATGTAAAATACAATAGCTTGAGAATCAGGAATTTTTTCTATAACCTGATGAGCGTGTTTGGCAGTATACATACAGCAAGTCCTAGAACAGTAAGCCTTGCCTTTGGCCTCGTCCCTTGAGCCCACACATTTAATAAACACTACTGTTTTAGGTTCTTTGCCGTCTGAGGGGCGGATAATCTTCCCTCCGGTAAACCCGGCTGCGTTATTCATACGTTCAAACTGTAATCCTGTAATAACATCAGGGTATTTACCGTAGCCATATTCACCGTAAACTTCCTGCCACTCAAATAAATCGTAGCCGGTAGCCATGACAATAGCTCCAAAATTTTCGGTGATTATTTCGTCTTGTTGTTCATAGTCTATTGCGCCGGTAGGACATATCTTTTTACAGACTCCGCATTTCCCTTTAGTAAATAGACGACAACTGTTCTTATCCAAGACAGGCAGATTAGGAACAGCTTGAGGGAAAGGCTTATAAATTGATTTTCGCTTAGCTAATCCTTCCTCAAACTCACTAGTAGCTCTGCCAGGACATTTTTCCTCACATAAACCGCAACCTGTACACTTACTCTCATCTAATAACCTGGCTTTCTTGCGAATTGTAACTTGGAAATTTCCAACAAAACCATCTACCGCTTCAACCTCTGAATAGGTAAGAATTTCAATATTAGGGTGCTGCGCCGCAGCAACCATCTTTGGCGTACTAATTCAGGCCGAGCAATCTAAAGTGGGGAAGGTCTTATCAAGCTGTACCATTTTCCCCCCGATAGTCGGCTCCCTGTCTAACAGCACTACCTTATAACCGGCGTCGGCTATATCAATAGCAGCCTGCATACCGGCAATACCCGCGCCAATGACAAGGGCTTTGGAGGTAATGGGTATGGTAGAAGTAGAAAGGGGAAAATTGCGACGAACTTTTGCTACTGCCCCCCTCACCAGATCATGAGCTTTAGCCGTAGCTTTTTCCCTATCGTTATGGACCCAAGCACACTGTTCGCGAATATTGGCAATTTCTAATAGATAAGGATTTCCTCCGGCACTTTCAAAAGCTTTGCGAAATGTAGGTTCATGTAGTCTGGGAGTACAACAGGCTACTACACAACGATCTAAATTATGTTCAGCAGTCGCCTTTTTTAACAAATCCTGTCCCGGCTCGGAACACATATAGGTATAGTCTGTACTAAAAACTACATTTGGTAAGTCTCCGGCTACCTTGGCAACCTGCTCTACATCGACAGTTTTGGCAATATTTGTGCCACAATGGCAAACAAATACACCTACGCGCTTCATACTGCTTCCCTCCCTGCATTTGCTCGAGTCAATATTCCTTTACTGTTTAGCAAAGGCATAGGATCAACAAAGTGTTTTTTAAGGCCTAATTCTTTAGGACTAACACCAAAAGCCAAACCCATTAGTTCAGTAAAATAGAAAATAGGTAAGTTGTATGACCCTTGAAAAGCCTTTTTAACTCCTCCTTGGCGCATATCCAGATTGATGAAACACAAGGGACATGCTACAGCCAAACAATCTGCGCCGTTTTCAAAAGCATTTTGAAAGATTCTATGAAGAAGAGGTACGGTTGCTTTAGGAAGAGCTGAAGTTTGGCTTGCACCGCAACATTCGACTTTATAAGCCCAATAAACCGGCTCTCCACCTAGGGATGAAATAATATTATCCATAGACATAGGATCTTCCGGATCATCAAACTGGGTTATTTCTGGCGGTCTTACTAAAAGACAACCATAGTAACAAGCAACTTTTAAACCAGATAGTGGTTTTTGCACTTTCTCCTTTATTTTTTCCAGGCCTACTACATTGGCCATAACATCTATCAAGTTTCTTGCTTGATTACTTGCCTCATAAGGCAATTCAATAAGTTCGCTAATAGCATCCTTAGTTTCTTTCGAGCTCCTGGTAGCTAATTCTGTAACCTTCATCCTGTTAAAACAAGCAGCACACGGAACAGCCACATCTAAGCCTTCTTGCTCTGCCAAAGCTAAATTGCGAGCCGGCAAAGCTAGAGCTAAAAGTTGGTCTCTTGTATGGGCAGCAGAAGCACCACAGCAATTCCAATCAGGAATTTCCCATAATTCAAGTCCTAAGAGTTTACTTACAGCTCTTGTAGAAAGATTGAATTCTAAACCGACTCCATCTAATGAACAGCCTGGGTAATATGCCATTCGCATTAGCTTTCACCTTGCCTTTGCTTTGTATTGGCAAAAATCTTTTGAATAACTTTTCTATTCTTAATTAAATGAGGAATAGGAGTTATTTTGCCATTGAAAAAAAGTCCAGGTGCTGATAAAACATCTTGAAATAAATGACCTGATAGCAGATTGTAAAATCCCATAGTACCCATTTCATGTACTCTACCGGTTAACCTTACTGAGGTTAAAAAGAGATTACTGAAAATATTGACGGTCTTTTCGCCAATAAAACCTTGTCTATTAGCTTCCATACGAAGAAACTCCATTAGGCGAGGTATATCTACCTTTTTAGGGCAACGAGTATAACAAGTAGCACAATGAGAACAGATCCAGATAGATTTAGATTTCAAAACGGTTTCTATTTGCCCTAGTTGTAGTAACCGCAAAATTTTATGAGAGCTATAATCCATTGCCTCGACAAAAGGACATCCTGCCGAGCACTTTCCGCATTGGTAGCAATCTCTTACATTTACTTGGCTTTCGGTTTGAACTTTTTCCAGAAAGCTCTTACCGGAAGATAAAGTTGAAGACAACCTAACCGTCTCCATCAAATCACCTCTCCCAAAGCTTATTAGCCAAAATGTAAAAATTTAGCACGTTTCAGCACTTTATTTTTTTCTTTCTTTTATATCGACTAAAATCCCTGCGACACAAGAAAAAATGAATTAACAATTACAAGAAATGAGTGCAAAATACATTAGTTTAAAATCACTTTCCTTTATTCTAATCACCTCGCACCAAAAGTTTTACGAAATTTAAAGTGCATTAAATTTTTGCTGCCCCTCTTAATTATTCCTACTGCGAATTTTATTTTTTAGGAAAGATCTATATACATATCAAAACAATGAAAAAAACGAGCAAATTATTTGCCCGTTTTAACAGATAAGGTTTCGTAGATTCCCAAAAAAGTTAAAGCACACTTCAAAGGAGTGCGCTTTAGCCGGTAGCTGTTTTAGATTTTCGTTTTTTTGTTGTCTTGGTGGTCTTAGGTTTTTTCGATTCCTGGGTGGCTTTAACACTTGCCCGCAAGGCTTCCATTAAATCTACTATTTTTACTTCCTGAGGCTTTTGTACTTCAGTTATTTCATTATCTGCAATTTTAGCTTCGATCAGTTCGTATAGTTTTTGACGATAGGTGCTAGTATATTTACTAGGTTCAAAAGGAGCTGTTAAGTTTTCAATTAAGCTTTTAGCCATTTTTAATTCATTTTCATGAACTTGTATTCCTTCTAAATCTAGCTCCGGTATAGACTGAGTACTGCGCACCTCATCGGGATAAAACATGGTCTCCAGCATTAAACAGTTTTGATAGATCCTTAAAGTGGCTAAATTTTCTTTAGTTCTTAAAAAGATTTTGGCAATAGCAATTTTACCTGTATCCAGTAAGGCTTGATAAAGTAGTTTATAGGCCTTGGCACCAAAATCGGCAGGTGCTAAAAAATATGATTTCATATAATAAACAGGATCAATTTCTTTTAAATCTACAAAATCTAATATTTGTACGGCCTTAATGCTATCTAAAGGCAACTTTTCAAAATCTTCGTCCTGCAAAACTACATATTTACCTTTTTCGTACTCATAGCCCTTTACAATATCTTCAGTAGTCAACTTTTTATTGCAAACAGGGCAAACTTTTTGATAATTAATAGGGGTTTTACATTCTTTATGCAAATAATTGAACTTAATTTCCTTACTTTCTGTGGCAGCATACATCTTGACAGGTATGGTTACTAAGCCAAAAGAAATAGCACCTTTCCACAAGCTTCTCATAGGCTCACCTCAATCTTAGTATCTGCGAGCCGGGGAAAATTCATGTATTAAATCAAAAACATTGCATCTTGGCCTGAAATTACTATACTTAAATATTTTTTTCTGAACAAACTAACAATGTGTACAGTTAAAAAAGGAGGTTTTGGCATTGGCCAAAATTATGTCCGAGAATTTACGTTGGGAACTTGCCAAAGAGTTGGGAGTAGATCACATCGTCCAAACTGAAGGATGGGGTGGAGTACCTTCCAGAGAATGCGGTAACCTGGTAAGAAAAGCTATCGAATTAGCTGAAAGGAACCTTTCCAATTCAAAATTCTAACTGTACACAAGGCAGACACGCATTATTCAGTTCCCTTAGTGCGTGTCTGCCAGTACTTTTGTCCTTAGCCCTTTGCCTAACTGGCAAAGGATTTTCAATAAGAAAAGTGCAAGACGAGCACGCATTATTCAGTTCCCTTAGTGCGTGTCTGCCAGTACTTTTGTCCTTAGCCCTTTGCCTACTCCCTACCGCTATTGCGGAACAATCATTCGCCAGCTCCCCCCCGCCCACTTAAAAAAAACTCAAAATATAAATCACTTCAATAAAAAAATAAACAGGCACTTAATTGCACCTGTTAGCTTTTCAAATTAGTAAGTCTATGGGTCGGACTGTCTATAGAAGTTATCCTAATGCCGAAATTTTCATTTACTACCACTACTTCACCGTGAGCTATCAAAGTACCGTTTACTAATATTTCTACCGGCTCGTCAGCCAACTTTTCCAATTCCACAAGACTTCCTGGAATTAAGTTTAGCACTTCTTTGATTGGCTTTTTAGTTTTGCCAAGAATAACAGATATGTCTAACGGTACATCTAATATTAAATCGATATTTCTTACGCTCTCCGCTACTTCAGGTGAAAGCTGAGGTTCTTTAGAAAGTTGTTCTTCTTTATCAACTCCAAAGATATTATCAACACCTGTTAAAATGTTGTTAATTTCCTCCTGAGACATGATACTGTTCTCATCATCCAGCTCAACTGAAACTTGGTTTGCTTCAGAAACTTCCATTTTAGGCTCTGAAGATGGCCCTAATAACATTTCTGCTTCTTCTTTAGCTATATCGATGGGAATAACCTGCATTAACTGACTGTCAAGCAAAGTGCCTATTTCCATTTTAAAGGACACTATAACAACATCTTCGTCCATATCCCAAGGAAAATCTATAGGATCTTGTTGATAGTTGACAGCTGTAATCTTAGGCGGGGAAATGATCACCGATTTATTAAAAACAGTATTCATTGAAGTTGCGGCAGAACCCATCATTTGGTTCATTGCTTCTCCAACAGCACTAAAGTGTAATTCCGTCAGCTCTAGTTCAGGATTTGTTCCGTCTTTGCCCATCATTAAATCAGCTATTATTGCTGCATCAGGAACTTTAAGAATAAATAAATTGCTTCCCTTTACACCTTCCAAAAAAGTAACATCTATGACCATAAAAGGTGTTTGAAAGGTATTCACCAATTCTCTGGGAGTGGTAATGTAAACTTGAGGAGTAGTGATAATAACCCGTTGATTAAGTAATTGGGATAAAGCCGTAGCAGCCGAACCCATAGAAATATTACCAATCTCGCCTAAAGCATCCATTTCCAAATCAGTCAAGTGACTGACCGTGCTTTCCATACTTTCAACTTGGAAGGAGGCTTCTTCCTCTTGCTTTTCCTGCTCCCCATTATCGTCAAATAACTCTGGTGAGTTAAGAAGCGCATCAATTTCTTCTTGAGATAAAAAATTTTTATTCACCTTCATGCCCCCTTTGCGGTGTAAGCCATTACTTGAACTGCCATCTTATTGCCCACAATACCCGCTTGGGTTTTAAATTTGGGGCATCCCTCAACCATAAGCAGCATATCTTCTCCTACTTTATTATCCAAAGCAATTACATCGCCAATCTGTAAGTTTAAAAAGTCTCTAACAGTAATAGTTGTTTGTCCTACTAAAGCAGTCAACTCAACATTTGCATCTTTTAAGTTATTACGAATAATTTCCTTTAAAACATCAACTTTTCCTTCAGCCATAGAAGCAAACCAATGTTTTGCCGTCAGCTTGGAAAGTACCGGTTCTAAATGCATAAAAGGCATGCAAATGTTAATCAAGCCCGGGCTTTTATTGATATTAGTAGAAAGGGTAATAACTACAACAGTTTCATTAGGCGAAATAATTTGATTAAGCTGTGGATTAGTCTCCAAAGCTTGAATGCTAGGCTTAAGTTCGTAAATATCAGACCAAACAATTGTTATGTTTTCTAACAGTTTGTTGTATAAATTTTTTAATACGCCCACTTCAATATCTGTCAAATCCCTAACTTTTTTGGGCATTAGCCCAGGTCCACCAAACAAAAGGTCAATAATTGGAAATATAAAGCCCGAATTAGTTTCAAAAACCGCCGAACCCGGTAATGGTTCCTGATTAAACACCGTTAATAAAGTAGGTGTTGGTACAGAAAGAATAAAATCTTCATAAGTTAACTGTTCTACCGTAGCTAACTTTATTTGAATATTAGACCGTAAATAGGCCGACAAAAAGTTAGAAACTAAACGGGAAAAGTTGTCATAAATGAGATGTAGAGTTCTCAATTGCTCTTTCGAAAACTTATTGGGACGTTTAAAGTCATAATGTTTAATTTTATCTGCTTCTTTTTCCTTGCTTATTTCTTCCGCAGTAATTTCACCCGAAGTTAATGCATTTAAAAGCAGATCTATCTCCGCTTGAGATAATACTTCATCCATGCCCTCACCACCTAAATAGTAAGCTGCAATTAATTTACTTTAGCTAAAAGCTTTTTCAATTGCCTGAATAACTCGCTCCTGTTGGAAAGGCTTAACAACAAAATCCCTGGCCCCAGCCTGAATAGCTTCCATGACCATCATCTGTTGCCCCATTGCGCTGCACATAATGATTTTAGCCGAAGAATCTATTTTTTTGATCTCTCTGACAGCCTGTATGCCGTCCATTTCAGGCATTGTAATATCCATGGTTACTAATTCCGGCTTCAACTCCTTATACATTTGGACAGCTTTCGCGCCATTTTCGGCTTCGCCCACTACCTCATAACCGTTTTTAGTTAAAATGTCTTTAATCATCATGCGCATAAACGCTGCATCATCAACTATTAGTATTCTTTTAGCCACATTACATACCCCCATCTAAATCTAATCCTAAGGATCGAAAAATAACATCCAGGCATTCTGGCTCAGGCACTAAAAAGAAATGACCGTTAATTTTTATATCCTTTTGATAAAACTGTGTTTCGATAATTAAGGCCTGGTCTTCAAAATACCCTCCTTCAACAAAAGCTGCACTTAGTACAGCGCCCAGCATGTCAAAGGCAAAAGCAGGAACAGAAGGAGTAAAGGTCAATTTAGTAACTTCCGAAAGTGCAGTCAAAAAAGAACCACACAAAATATTACCCAGTTCCTGCAAAATTGAACAGCCAAACTCGTCTAACTCAAGTGTTGTACCGATACTCTTGCCTGAAAGGAGATCAATTAAAGCAAAGGAACTTTCTTTAGTTAGTAAAAACAAAATACGGCTATTGATATCTCCTCTGATCTCAAAATTTACACAGGATACTATTTTTTCCTCCGAACCTACAAGATTAAAAATTTTGTTAAATGGCATAATATCAGCTCTGGGGACTTTCATATCCACCCGTCTGTTTAATAACTTGGAAAGGGCAGTAGCCCCATTACCTGCGCCAATATTACTTATTTCCTGTAAGACATCTTTTTGGAATCCGGATAAGTTTACACTAGTTGTCATAACTCATTCCTTTACCTTTCTTCCTTTACTTTTGGTAAAACCAAGGCGAAATTTTTGTAAAGCCAAATTCCCGATATCTTAACATATTTTCGGTAGCCCCAATGAACAAAATTCCGCCAGGCGCTAAAGACTGATAAAATTTTGTGTAGATCATGTCCTGAGACTCAGACGTAAAATAAATGGTAACATTCCTGCAAATAATCAAGTCATAACCTGTACCGTAACTATCCAGCAATAAGTCATGATATTTGAAACTCACTTTATTTCTAATGTTTTCGCAAATTGTATATTGGTCATTATCTTTTAAAAAATACTTTCTTAACCGCTCAGGCGTTACATTTTTAACAAATCGGCTATTATAAACACCTGCTTTGGCAGCTGCAAGGATTTTGCGGTCAATATCTGTTGCTTCAATACGATGGGATATCCTAGGATTTAAATCTTCCAGTATTATGGCAACTGAATAAGGCTCACAGCCATTGGAGCAAGCCGCACTCCAGATTTTTAGCCTTTGTTTATTGGCCAGTAATTTAGGAAAGATATCATCTTCTAAAATCTTAAATATTTCAGGATTCCGAAAAAACTCGGACACATTTATGGTTACTTTATCTAAAAAACGTAACAGTTGTTTTTCATCTTTTTGTAGAGCTTGGAGATAATCACCATAATCTGTAAAATTTAAACCTTGCATAAGGGTATCAATTCGACGCTTTAACTGTTTTTCCTTGTAACCATCCAGATTAAGATCAAACTTTTGGTAAATTTTGCGCTTAAATTCGTTAAAATTCAAGGAAGCACCACCTTATGCTACAATTTTTTCAAAGGAAAACCCGCTGTGCGAATTAGTACTTCTCCTGTAGTCGTATCAAGGATCATAGTTCGACCATAATTTTTTCCTGTATCCTCAGCGAAAAGCTTGATCCCAAGTTTATTTAACATGTACTTCGTCATTTCGGCATTTCTCTGGCCAATATTTAAAGATGTAGTTTTGTCTGCAAAAGAAAACATCTGGGCTCCTCCGGCAATTTTTGCTTGTAATGAGCTACGTCTAGCCCCTAATTTCAATACTTCCTCAAGTAAAAGAGGTATGCCAAGATCTGCATACTTTGCCGGGTTAGTAGCATTTTTAAACTGAGTGCTGTCCGGGAGCATTATATGCACCATGCCACCTACCTTATTATTAGGGTCAAATAAAGTTACACCGATACATGAGCCTAACCCTAAAGTTATAATTTTTACTGGAGCTCGTGCAACTTTATAGTCTGCGATGCCAACTTTTAATTCTTCCGGCCTATCAACCAACATTATTTTCCTCCAAACGATTTAACTGTTTTGAACGGTTCCACCCTTTATGGCATAAATCCTAGTGTATAACTTACAAAAGTTATCTCCGTAAGTTATTGGCCATACTCCACATTTCATCTGCAGTTTGGATGGTTCGTGAACTAAACTGATAGATACGTTGAGCTGCAATTAACTGGGTGAACTCTGCTAACACATCTACATTGGAGTTTTCTAAAAAGCCTTGTCTTAATTGACCCGTGCTGCCCGCTCCGGGAACACTTTCCAAAGGCAACTGCTCTCCTTCAGGCAAGACAAACAGATTGCCACCAATAGGTTGAAGTTTGGCAGGATTAGCCACTTGATAGAGAGGTATAGTTCCTGCCTGAAGCACAGAACCATCTGCCTGAACTACGGATACTTCTCCTTGAGACGTAATGGAAATCTCCCTGTAATCAGGAGGAATAAAAATTGGAGCAGACATAGGATAACCAGATGAATTAACAAGGGATCCGTCTTCGGCCACACGCCAGATGCCATCCCTGGTGTAAGCAAAACTCCCGTCAGGAAGTATTACTTCAAAAAACCCTTGCCCATCTATAGCTAAATCTAATTCCCGACCGGTAGAATTAATAGGTCCCTGGGTAAAAACGTTAGATATATCTGCTACCCTAACTCCAGAACCGGTAGAAATTTGTTTGTCTCCTTGGGACAAGACCGGTTGGTTTTCCGTATTTACGGCCTGGTGCAATAACTCAGAAAAAGAAACATGCTGCTTTTTATAGCCAGTAGTCTGAATATTGGCCAGGTTATGGGCAATCACGTCAATCTTCTCTTGTTGAGCATTCATTCCGCTGGCACCAATCCACAAGCTTTTTAGCACTTTTTATCACCTACCTTAGACTTCCGATTTCGTTAACACTTTTGCCCAGTACTTCATCATGAGCTTGAATAACTTTTTGATTTGCTTCGTAAGTTCGAATTACAGTTAGCATATTGACCATTTCATCAACTAAATTGATATTGGGCTTTTCAATAAATCCCTGTTTGAGGTTGACAGAAGCAGGATCCAGTTGTCTTGGCCCGGCTCCATCAAGGGATGCAAATAAATCGTTGCCCTGTTTTTGTAGTTGAGTTTCATCATTAAATGTAGTAATGAGAATAGTATCAACATACTGACCGTCTATAGTCAGGGTTCCGTCCTGAGACAAGGAAAAGTCTGTCCTGTCTAAAAATACGGGGCCTCCCATACCTAAAACATAATTGCCATGGTTATCGATAAGATAGCCGTCACCGTCAAGACGAAATGAACCGTTTCTACTGTAACGAATACCTTGGGGAGTAGCCAAGGTGAAGAAGCCTTCGCCGGCAAGAGCCAGATCAAGAGGGTTATTTGTTTCTTCCAAACTCCCGGTAGTCAAGTCTAACACCTTTTCAGATAGCATTGCTCCGTTATTTATTGTCCCGATAGGCTTGAAACCTTTTTGACTTCCATTTATGGCGTCAATACGACTTAGCAATACTTCAGGAAAAGAACTTACAGCCAGTTTAGAGCTCTTATAGCCTGCAGTATTAGCATTTACTAGATTATTAGAGATGTTTTCCTGTCTCAGCTCTTGAACTAACATGCCTGTGGCAGCTGTATACAGACCACGGATCATCCTAATCCCCCCTATTCAGTTAAAATTTTAGTGATTTCCTCTATTGATAACCCTTTGTGAAAAAGAAACTCTCCGGCTTTTAATTTAGAATTTAATTGGCGAGCCCTGCTATAGTCCAAAAATTCCTCTTCGCTTTGAATCAGTCCGTTATTCTTAAGAATAGAGGCAATATCTTTACTCGTTGAACCGCGGGGTATAATTATTTTTATTTCTTCCGGTTCTTCCGGGCCGGTCAAATCAGGTGTTGAACTTGTTGAGGCTCCTTTCTCCAGGGAATCTTTTTTAGGTTCTGCTTTCGTAAA
>DUOV01000178.1 GCA_012838615.1 Clostridia bacterium
CCTAGGGAAGTTAGTACTTTGGCATGCTTGCTTAGGTTAATAGCCTGAAACAAATCAGCTTTATGATGACGGAACAGAGCCAAAGCAGCAACTGCCTGATCTAATAACACCAGATCAGGTCTGTAGGTTAATAACTCATGGATAATTAAGCCGGCAGCCATTGTATCTTCCAAAGAAAAAGAACCTTTGGTACCAGCACACACGAGCAGCAGGGATTCATCATATTCTTTTAAAACCTGAGCCACAGATTTCCCGTTGACCAAGGCACCTAAAAAAAGCCTTTTAGCATATGCTGCCTTGTTTATAGCCAGAGTTCCGTTAGTAGTACAAAAGATCAGCTTCTTGCCCTTGATAACCTGACTGGTATACTCTAAAGGAGAATTCCCCAAATCATAGCCAGGGATGATTATCCCGCCTCTTTCCCCGCCCAAGCAATAGTTTTGACGTGGTTCACCGGAAGCAAGAGCTTCCTCTAAAATTTTTCGTCCGTCTTCCGGCCGGACCACAGGAATTATGGTTTCACAGCCGTTAACCAAAGAAGTAATCATAGTCGTAGTAGCCCTTAAAACATCAATAACTACTGCATTTTTCTCAGGGATTAGAGCAGGATCCACTTCATCGGCTGTAAATACAACGTCCAGCTCCATTATTATCCTCCTAGTCTTAACGCAACATTTTCTTCAGCTTGTCTTAGCTTTTTGGCATGTAAGGCCACCCGCAAGGTATCACCCCTTAAGCCTACCCGTAAAGCTTCTACCGACAAAATATCCCCGGGTGCTACATTGCCTAAATTCACATTTGAACCAAAACGCATGATCAACTCTTGCTGCTGGTTTTTTAAAGGAGCTTCCCAGAGAATACAGTCTAAACTGGGAATGATCTTGAGCATTTCTTCTAATTCCTGTTCTTTAATCAATCCATCCTGGTCGTAGATTACTACGCCCTTGCCCGATTCTCTGCCTTCTACAATCACTTTATAAACGCCTTGTTCCAAATCGGCTTTGATCTGCTTATGTATCTGGGTAGAAGCAACTGAATCTCTGGCATCCTTTTTCCCCACCTCAGAGATAACCCTAAAACCCCATCTCTGGGCTTTACTAATACACTCTGCTCTAAGTTCAGGGCTCATATCTATAGTTCCGTCAGATACTTCCATAAAAGTATATCCTAATTCTTTGGATTTTTGCAGGTAAGCATCTAATTTTCCCTGGGAAACGGCTACCTCTAAAAAAGTCCCTCCCGGGTAAATATCCACTCCATAAGATTTTACCAGTTTAATCTTTTCCCGTAAAATATGGTTAGAATAGAGAGCTGAGGTGCCAAAACCAAGCTTGATAAAGTCTATATGTCCAGCTGCCATCTCTAACAGTTCCTTAGTCTCTATTAAACCTAAGCCTTTATCAATGACCATGGTCAAGCCTGTATCCCTGGGCTTACAGGTTCTTCCTGCTAAGGGAAATTCCAGAATCTCATTCCAATTATTCCTGCCAGTCACCATTTTTCATCTCCCCTGTTTTTTAAATGCAGCCAAAATGCATTTTCCTTATACCTAATTTATTCCTCATACTTGCCATAAGTTACAGGGCTGATAAAAAATGGATAATAGGCCTTACTTATTAAGTC
This sequence comes from Clostridia bacterium, assembly GCA_012838615.1. GTDB lineage: Bacteria > Bacillota > DUOV01 > DUOV01 > Zhaonellaceae > DUOV01. The sequence goes on from DUOV01000178.1 coordinate 1,624, forward strand.
CATAAAAAATTAAGCCTACGCCTAAAACAATATAGATCATTTTTTGCAGCTGAATTTTGCCGGCCAAGCCAAATAAACCTAGAGCCATAACAGCCATCATAATTGTAGGACCGACCAAGGCTAAAGCTGCATTTACTTTTAAAGCGCTTTCTACCTGATTAATCTTCAGCATCAAAAGGGCCGCCGAAAATTCAATCATGCTTGATAAAATGCGTAAAATTGCCATTCCCAGCACATACTTATCCAAGGAAAAAAACATATCTTTACCTCCATAAAGGTTTTTCCCCAATAAGTATTCAAGGAAAGCAA
>DUOV01000179.1 GCA_012838615.1 Clostridia bacterium
ACTTATAAGTAACTTTTGGTACGGCTTGCGGGAAGGATACATAGTCGGTCCCAAAGACAACCAACCCCCCGTTTTGGAGCAGTAATGATACACCAATAGCAGTAATTAAAGCTGCCAGCCTGGTCGATTTACGCAGTGGCTTATAGGCCACCTGCTCGATAATTATACCCAATAAGGCCGATACAGCCATGGCGATCATAAGGGCCAAAAAGAAATTAAGTTTTAGAACTGATACTGCAAAAAAACCAGCATAAGCTCCAATCATCAATACTTCGCCATGGGCAAAATTAATCAATTGAATAATTCCATAAACCATAGTATAGCCTAAGGCAATCAAAGCATAAATACTGCCCAGGGAAAGCCCGTTTAAAAGTTGGGCGATAAATAACTCCATATGGCACCTCCTTGGCAAGTTTGAAGTTTAATTGCTAAACACCCAGTCGTCAGTCACCAGCCGCCAGTTTTTAATTGCTGGACAACCTAAAAGCTGGTGACTAGGGACTGAAGACTGACTGGAAAAAATGCTAATTTAAAGCATATTTTACAGGACGAAATAAAATTGTAAAAAGGGGGGATTCTCCCCCCTTAATAATTTATCTAATTACTTGGAGCAATTTTTGTTTTAAGGGTTTGTTCTCCGTTTTTCATTTCAATAATAGAAATTTCTTTCACCGGATTATGCTTTTCGTCAAAAGAGAACTTACCTGTAATGCCCTCAAAATCCTTAGTTTCAGCCAAAGCCTTGGTAATAGCCTCAGGATCAGCAGAACCGGCTCGCTTGATAGCATCAGCTAACAAATAAGCGGCATCATAAGCGGTGGCAGAGAAGGATGCAGGAACGCTACCGTATTTTTCCTGGTAAGCTTTAACAAAGCTTTGAACTTTTTCATCAGGGTCTTGTGGAGAATAGTGGTTAGTAAAGAATGTATTGTTTAAAGCCTCCGGGCCGGCAACTTCTGCTAATACAGGAGAATCCCATCCGTCTGCGCCCAAGAATGGTACATCAATACCAATTTCTCTGGCCTGGCTAATGATTTTAGCAACTTTGTCATAGTAACCAGGAATGTAGATTAATTCAGCACCAGCTTGTTTAAACTTAGTTAAAGTGGGTCTGAACTCTTGGTCCGCTTCAACGTAACCTTCTTCAGCCACAACCTCTCCGCCTAGCTGTTTGATGGTTTCTTTAAATACTTGGTACAAACCTTTACTGTAGTCATTAGTATTGTCGTAGTAAATAGCAACTTTTCTTACTCCCAGATCGTTGTAAGCAAATTCAGCACCAACAACGGCTTGAGGTGGATCAATAAAGCAGGTGCGGAAAACATATTCTCTGGTTTGACCGCTCTGGGGATCTACAGTAACGTCAGGATTAGTTGCCGAGTTGGTAATTAGTGGTATCTTATATTCAGTAACAACAGGAACAGCATTTAAGGTTGCTCCCGTAGTTGCAGGACCCAGGTGAGCAACTACGCCTTCCTGGGTAATAAGTTTAGTTGCAACACTTAAAGCTTCAGCAGCATCAGATTTGTTGTCTAGTACAACCGGTTCCAAAGTTTTTCCAAGGACGCCACCAGCAGCATTGATTTCCTCAAAGGCTAAAAGAATAGCATCTTTAGCGGTAGAACCATAGTCAGCAGCAGCGCCGGTTAATTCATAGTTAATGCCAACTTTAATCGTGTCCCCAGAACTACTTTCTTGACCGCCGCATCCGACTAAAGCTGCGGAAATAGCCATTACAAAAAGTAATACAGCAGCCATTAATTTATTTCTTTTCATTTTTTTACCTCCTAAGTTTTTATCGGTTTTACCTACTGTCCTTCCATCCTACACACGGCATATTAGGCTATTTTTGCATATCCGTGTCCTATTATAAAAAGATTATATAATTCAGAAATAAACCTGTCAATTATTAGAATACTGTTACTTTAATTTGGTAACATTATAAATTTATAAAATTTCCGTAAAAAGTATCCTTTAAATTTTAAAAACGGAGTTTTTCCTCCGTTTTTAGCATTTTACTCCATTTTTTCTTTTTTTCTGTTATAAACCTTGTATTTTACCACTAATGCTAATATTATTACCAGTCCGGGAATTAATAGAAACGGCAAAAGGGCAAAGATTCCAACCATCAAAGAACTAAGCATTTTTAGCAGCTGATTGATACTTGCTATAAAAGCAGCCTGACTTTTGCTCCAAGTTCCGTCAACATTACCAAGATTTAACTCTTCCTTTTCAATTCCTGTTTCCAGCAAAGTAAGCTCGATAGTAGAAAAAGCTACCCGATTTTTAAGATAGCGCAGCTGACCGGTGTAGGAGTCTAAATCACCTCGAACCCGGGCAATTTCTTGCTCGATGCGAAGTAAATCCTCAACTCTGGTAGCTTTACTTAATAATTCCTGCAGCCGCTTTTCCTGAATAGTTAAACTTTCTATCTTTGCTGATAAATCAATGTACTGCTCCGTTACGTCCTCAGTATAAACTCTCTTATGCTCGACAGAGCCTAAACCTTCCAAAAAAGACATAAATTCAGCAAAGGATTCTGACGGAATACGCAAAGTCATATCAACACTCAAATTATCCCCCTGACGCTTCCTTTGAGCGGAACTGGCCACATATCCACCTGAAAGCTCTACCTCTTTTTCAATTTGTTGAACGACAGGTTGGGCTTTATTTACTTTCAGGTCTATAGCAGCATTTCTGATAATTTTTTGTTCTGTAAAGACTTCTGGTGCTGCGTAAGCTTCCGTTAGATTATAAGAAGCTTGTGCTTCTTCAGAAGCTGCCGGAGCTATGGCATCGGTAACAGGAGCTTCATTAGAAACATAACCTGATTCCGGCATACTTTGATCGTATGACGACTTACTTGCTCCACAACCTGTAAACTGTATCCCCAATAGTATAGTCAGCAAAAAGACAACAAGCAATTTTTTAGTTTTCATAAGCTCACCCCTTTTTACCTTAGACGGAGTGGCGAGGCAAAAGTTTCACACTATTATATTTTCATCCTTGAGAGGTGTAACCTTTTCCAGGCCTTTTTCTCCCATCACAAAAGTGTTTTCCAGGCCAACAGCCCCCTTCTGGGGAAAGACAAACTTAGGTTCAATAGCTACCACCATACCAGGCAATAGTTCCAATTCAAATTTACTTGCCAGAACGGGCAATTCGTTAAGCTCCAAGCCAATTCCATGGCCAACAAATTTAGCTTGCTGGCTATAACCCATAAAATTTCTTTCCAAGCCGTTTTTAGTAGCTATCTCTAAAGCCAGATCATACAAAGCCCCACATTTAATTCCAGGTTTTGCAATCTCAATGATTTTTTCCTGAATTTCTCTGGCTACTTCATAAGCTTTTTGCTGTTCAGCAGGAAGCGGGCCAATACTAAAGGTACGAGTGATGTCGACGTTTAAACCGTTAAAATTTGCCACGTAGTCAATTAATATGGGCTGATTTTGCTCAATGACAGTACCTTGAGTTCCTACCGGAAAAGCCGGGGTCAAACCAAAGCCTCCTAGAGCTATATCATAAGTGGGGGGGATTACTCCATTTTCCCCTACTAGGACTTGTCCAAAGAAAAAATCCTGATTCATCCCATGGGTACGTATCAACCCTATATGCCCGGCCTTTCTAAACTCGTACTCTACTTTAGCAGCTAATTCATAGTCTTTCAGACCTGCTTTAATAAGCTTGGGAAAGTTATTAAAAACCTCAGCTGCCTTTTGACCGGTTTTTTTAATAAGCTCAACTTCATAAGGGCTTTTAACAGCCCTCTGCCGCCTGATGATACCTGTCACATCATCTGCTTCAGCTCCTGCAAAAATACTTAATAGCCGCAAATAAGTCTTAACCGGCAAGACTGCTAATTCCACACCTAGTTTCCTGGGGGTTTTTTCACCTTCTTGGGCTAATAAGTCTTTCATATCTTCAGGCTTTCTGATTTTTATAACATTGGTTAAAGGCGATTCTTCCCTGGCTCGTTTAAAATCTTTTTTGACAAAAAGGAACGGTTCGCCCTCTTTAGGCACATATAAATAGGCAACTTGTACTGTTCCAGAGTAGTAATAAAGGTTTACATTACTTGTAAGTAAACATCCATCCCAATTTTTTTGGTTTAACTGTTTCTGAAGTTTGCTGATACGACTCTTAATCTCACTTGCTATTTGTTTTTCCATTGTTACTCCCTCATTTTATGATTTAAAGTGGTTTTTAACATATTTTAAGCTGTTCTGCAAAATAGAATGGATTATGCCCCCTAACAAAACAAACCCTAAATAGCCAAAGAAAGGATAAAAGTATCCTACCAGCTTAGTAAAACCAACTGGGGTTAAGAAACTGGCTAAGATAAGCACTAACAATACTAAAATCGTGCTCGGCAGACGAAACAAGTTTTCGATTCTTTTTATCAAAGCGTAAAGGTTAGCTACGGCAGTAGTCAACATGGCCGCCAGTAAAACCAGGACATATGAATACTTTAGAATAGTAAAGTCTCCAGCTAAAGTTAACATTGGCACACTTTGGTCGCTTATATAATTATAGTTAAACAACAAGGCCAGCACAATGACGAAAGCTAGACCCCCTAAACCGAGACCACCCCAGAAACCACCCCATAAATCTGAAGGATGATAAACTTCCAAGGTACTTAAAATAATGGCGCCTAAAATCATATTATAGGAAACATATAGAAAGGCAGCTAATAACCAGTTGCCAAAAGCAAATCCGGTTGGGTGGGAAAACAGGGGATTACCCCAGCCATTAAAAATAGCCCAAGCTGCTACTATGACAGTAATGACTCCTAAAAAAGGTACTAAAACATTATTAAACTTTAATACTCCCTTTTCCCCTTGAGACAAGATAAAAAGAATAAGGGCAAAGGATATGGTTAAAGCCGGAAAATTATCCATCTTAAATTGCAGGTTTAAAGTGGCCTGGCAACCGGCCAGCATAACTGCCAAACCGACAAAAAGCATTAGAGAAACTATAACGTCTGTTAACTTTCCCCATGTTTTACCTAATATTCCTGTTAGAAACTGATCATAAGTAGCTATTCCCACTTTTAGTTTATAAGTTAAAACATATAGCCCTAGGAAGGCAAACAAAAGTCCTGCTACCAATACTCCTAAGAGACCTTTGTAGCCAAAGCGGACAAAAAACTGAAAAAGTTCCTGCCCCGAAGCAAAGCCTGCCCCAATCAAAGCGCCGATATAGCAGTTCATAATTGCTAGTGTATGATATCTTTTTCTTTTCAACTTTCAATCCCCCCACCCATATTTGCCCTAACATCCCGATTAGCTCGGCTAATCATTCTGAGTGGACTTGACGTCCTTCAGAATGAAGTCTCGCTCTATCCCGACGTAACGGGCAGTAAGCCTCACTATGCTCGGCAACTGGCCCTAACATCCCGATTAGCTCGGCTAATCATTCTGAGTGGACTTGACGTCCTTCAGAATGAAGTCTCGCTCAATATCAAGATATGTGGGTAGGAGGGGGAATATCATTCTAGTTAAAAAAGTAATCCGGGTGGCACCTCCAACAGTATAAAAAACCCATGATTTACATATACTGTAGACACAGATTAATCTAGGAGGTCCCTATGTCCACCTTTTCCTTTTTAACCCGATTTGCACCTGCGGATATAAAATCGACTATTGCAGATGAAATTAAAATACCGGCTAAAGTAAAGTATCATTATCAAGATCCCCACGTTGTAGAGCGTTTAAGCTTTGTGTTTTCCCATTATATAAATAAACTTAATCCTGACTTATCTAGACCGCTCATTATTGTAGCTATAGGTACTGATCGTTCTACTGGTGACTGTTTGGGGCCATTGATAGGAACTAAACTTGTTAACTCCCAAACCGGGTTACATGTTTTTGGTACATTAGAAGACCCGGTTCATGCCAGTAATTTAAACAACAAGTTGGACGAAATCAAAAAAAACTTTAAAAATCCTTTAATTGTCGCTATTGACGCTTCCTTGGGACAAGTAGAAAGTGTGGGTTCAATTACCTTAGCCACAGGAGCACTAAGACCAGGAGCAGGGGTTAATAAAAAACTGCAGGAAGTTGGGGAGATTCACTTTACAGGAATTGTTAATGTAGGCGGATATATGGAGTATTTTGTTTTGCAAAATACTCGCTTAGGGTTAGTGTGGAAACTGGCTGACATTATTGCCCAAAGTATAAAAACCGGCTTCAAATTAGCTCAAACCAATTTATTTAATAACTTGCATCAAATTATACGATGATTAATTTTTTTAACGACCAGGAAGCTAAAGTCAAGTTACTCCAGCCTGCTGATTAGGAATAGGAAAAGGAAAACCGCTTTTATGCTTATATATTGGGCATAAAAGCGGTTTTTTAAGGATAAGACCTTTAACAAGCTAAACTAGGGATTTTCCTTCGGCGCCAGGTATTTCAAATCCCATAATTTTAGCAAGGCTAGGTGCAAGGTCAAGCAATTTTCCTTCCCCAAGATCATGGTTCTGTTTAATGTTTGGACCTTGAATTAACCATATGGACCGCATTTCTGGATGGTGCTCGGTATAGCCGTGCTGGGCCACATTTGTTAAATCATAGTTAAGATATTCTCCCTGCATATCCTCCCTGAACTCATAACCGGCTTTGCCTATTAAAACGTAGTCCGCTTTAGAGTAGCCATTTAATTCCTTTATGCATTGCTCCTTGGTCAATAACCTGGAGATACCCTTGGCCGGATCAGTTGCCAATCTTTCAAGAATAGACTCTACTTTGCTTCTTACAGCCTTGTCTTCCGGATTTTTAAGCCTGATTATACAAGTTCCTCCGGCCCGCTGCATATATACATCCCAATCTAGCAGCTTTCCCTTTTCGTCAAGTTTAATCAGTCCTGCTTTATAAAACTCCGTGTTAGGCCTTGCTTCGCAAACGTTGTCCATCATGCCGTGATCGGAGGCAATACAGACCACCATATTATTGCCGGTTAATTCCTGAGCTTTGCCCACTAACTCTCCCACCAGACTGTCGATTTCTTCTAAGGCTTTTTTAGCTTCCGGAGAAAAAGTACCATACTTATGGGCCAGTTCATCGTAAGAGGCATAATAGACAGTCATGAAGAAAGGTCTTTCCGCCAGCTGAGGTTTGATTTTTTTCTCAAGCAGCCATATGGCAGCCTTGGTCCTTGAACTATCCCCGTCAATATCCCAACTGGAACCCCTGTACTCCCCGATATCTTTCTCCATCTCCAGCACAATCCCTTGCGGGCGGCTGCAAGCATCAATGAACTTGACGTCCAATTCAGTAAAAGTGAACCAGACCTGAGGGATGTCGTAATCTATCCTGGCCCCTATAGATGTGGACCAGCATACATTGGCTGTAAGATAGCCGTTACGACCGGCCAGATCCCACAAGGTAGGTATGTCTTTCTCTTCCCTATACCAATACCACGCTCCCAGGTACTTTCCTTCGGGATCAAAATAGGTATTGTTGTGTACACCGTGTTTTTCAGGACTCACCCCGGTCATCATGGTAGCATGGCAAGGGTAAGTAGCCGTAGGAAACACTCCTACAATGCCTTTAGAAGCATAGGTGCTGTTTTTTATAAAGTGCTCCGCCAAATTTGGCAACTTCAGCCCGAATTTTTCAGGCTCCATAATGAATTCAGGCCTACAGGCATCAATAGAAACATATAACACATTTACACCTCTCAATGTCATACCCTCTCCATCAGCATGTTTTCTTAACTTACTACCCCTGTGGTCGGTTCTGCTTCCATTTTCATTTCTTTCTTTTTCTTTACCGTTCTAACCAGTAACGAGCTTAAGAGAATACCTAATATTGCCTCTCCTACCAGGACTGCAAAAACAATTCTATAGCCGGCTAGACCGGGATTATTATCTAAAATACTGCCGTAGATGGTGTAAGTGAACATGTAAGGAGCGTATCCGATAAAGGAAGCTATAGACATAGCGGCTCCGGTTATTTCCCTGGGAACTTGCACTTCTTCAATAGGAGCAAAGAATACGCCTCTCATAGAAAATATGATTGCACCAAAGCCTAAAGAAAGGACTAACCCCGCGACGGTAGGCATGGACTGGTGCGGCAACATGATAAATATAGTCATGTATACCGCTGCTACTATAAAGGCTATTCTCATAAATCTCGAAGCCGATTTAAAAGTCTTATCAGCTAAAAACCCGCCTAACGGCCCACCTACCATTTTCAAGCCATACTGGTTGATGATCCCATAAGCTCCCACCATTGTTGCGGGTAAAGCATAAATTTCGTTAAGAAAGGGAATAAAATATGTTAAGCCTGTGTAAATGGCATAAGTTGCAAATATAGTGGTTGATACAAGCCATATTTCCGGCATTTTTAGGGCCTGTAACACGCCCTTCAAAACTACCTTGTCCTTTTCCCTGCGGCTAGCGTCTTCCTTAACACCCGGAATTCTATCATCTTCCAGCATAAAATAGGAAATGACTCCTATGACCATGGGAAGTACGGAATAAAATATGATACCACCCCTTAGACCCGCTAAACCCTCTCCCAATTTAGCAAAAATCCATAAGGCAGTAAAAGCTACTATTGTATCTACTACTCCCCGGCCTGCCTCCAGGAAGCCAAACATCCTGCCCTGCTCATCTTCATCGCCTAAAAGTCGAACTGCTTTTAACAAAGGAGGCCAGTAAATAACTGTGTCAAATACGCCAAGCAAACCAAAAGCCAGCAGGAAGCCATAAAAGCTAGGAAGTGTTGTAAGATAAAAACCTACGAACCCTACACCAATTAAACCTAGAGGAATCAATATTTTTTTAGAAAACCTGTCTGACAAGTACACCGAAATGAAATAGCCAAAGGTTCCCACCTGTCCCCACAGGCCCAGGGCAAGACCTATTTGGGTGTGAGTTAAACCTAATTCGGTCTGTAAGGGAACATAGAAAGCGTCTTTAATACTTGCCAGTTTATATATTGTTCCCCCTCCAAGGATCAACACGATTAAGGCTATCCATTTTTTATAATTTATCTTATCGTTACTCATGAGAACCCCCATCCATGTACCGTCTTTAGCAAAAACGGTATTTTTCTAATACTTTCCAACCAAATCTTACTTAAAGCCAGCCAGCATCAACAATAACCAGGTCTGAAAAAACTGATAATTAGGTCAAGTCACTTTAAACCACCTCTTTCTTTAAGAATCTCGCAAAAAAGAGGAATTAATATCGTGTCCTTTTGTGTGTTTTAGTGCGTTTTATGCGACATCTTGTTTATAGTATACTTGTATTGTTATATGTTTTCAAGTGTTTTTGACTGTATTTTTGTTTATTTGTGCATTATTGTGTTGTTTTCTTCTTTAATAGCCCTTAAATCGATTTTTGAAGCTTTATAGATGAGCTAAATACGCTTTGGGTTCTTTGCTCTAACTCTAGAGTCTTTACAAAATGTGTTATTAATTGTGATAGTGTAGTTGTATTCTTTGTTTTTGTGTGAATATGGTTGAAAATATTGCCAAAATAATATAAAATACAGCTAAATGCATATCATTGCATAAAATTAAAAAAAGGGGTTTTTATTTTGTTAGCACATGAGAGACACAGTCAAATATTAGCGCTCTTGGAAGAGCAGGGATCTGTTAAAGTTGAATCCTTAGTAAAGTTATTTGGCGTTTCAACAGAAACAATAAGAAGGGATTTGGAGTTTTTAGAAAAAAGGGGAAGTTTGACCAGGGTTTACGGAGGAGCTGTACTTGAAAAAATTAACGATCGACAACTGGTGCATAAAAACAGGATAAAGGAAAACATAGAGCAAAAAAAGGAAATTGCCCGCATCGCCGTCTCCCTATTATCTGACGAACAAACTATAGCTTTAAACTCAAGCACCACCAACCTGGAAATAGCCAAATTAATCAAAAACAAAAACAAGCTTAGTAAGCTGACTGTGCTAACTAACTCTGTTCTAATCGCCAATGAGCTTATTCAAAATAGCAATTGCTCGGTTTTTTTAACAGGGGGATTTTTTAAAAGGGATGAATTTTCGTTAGCCGGGCCTCTGGCAACAAACAATATAAGCCAATTTTTTGTGGATATTGCTTTTATCAGCGTAAGCGGTATTTCTTTACGCGCAGGAATAACTGATTATGATATGGACGAACTCCCAGTTCAAAAAGAAATGATTAGCATTGCCCAAAAAGTAATTATTTTAGCTGACAGCAGCAAATTTTGCTCCAGATCCTTGTTAAAAGTTACAGATCTTGATAAGGCCAACGCCATTATAACTGATTCCAACTTAGAAGAAAGTGTCTACCAAGAATTTCTTAGCAATGGAATTAATCTTATCAAACAAGAACCAAATCAAACCTCTCCCCCCACTACCAGAAGAGCGAAGTAAATTTACTTCGCTCTTCTGGTTTAGAAAGCTCATTTATGCTAACCTACCCATTGCTTTGGCAATAGCTTCCTTTTCTTCATCAGTTAATAGATAAGTAGAATTTCTATTTTTAACGGGCTTAGCAAAAGTCCTAGATTCTTCACGGCCGTAAATACTGGTAACTACTACCCCATCTCCCTTTTGGTCAAGTAATGCTATAGAAAAACTCAGGTCACTACCTATATCAGAAAAAGCGTTGTAACGGACAACTCCCAAATGCTGAATAGCATAGCTTAAATTATCCTCTAAAGTTTGGCTTGCTTTTTCCAGCCCTCTAAATTTTTGCTCCAATAAATTTAATCTGTCACCTAACTTGCTTAACATATAATCTAGATTGGTTTCCTCAAAATCCCTTATTAGATTATAGTATCGTTTATAAACTTTACGCTTGCTTCTGACATTAACTAAGACTAAGATTAAAAAAAGGACATTTATCAGCAGTAAAGACGGGATAAAGATTACTGCATTACTGTGTAAAAAATCGACTACTAGTCGCCCTGTAAGGGATAGGGACATAAGATAATCCTCCGTTTCTATAGACCGAATTTAGACATATCTGCGAGGTAAACACTTTCGACACTTTCAAACTATTTTCCTTTTTTTAAAAACGGGAAAGGTTGGGAACATGAATAAAACAGACTGGTTGATAGATGAAGTTAGTACAATCACATTTTTTTATAATGGAGATTTGCCGCCTACGGCAATCATAGATTTATTTCTCCGGCACCAAGCTTTAGACGTTTTTTTTATCCCTGCTTACCGACCCGGGAAACCTGGTTACGAGGTTTATATCCTGTGTCTTACAAAACAAGAAGTATATTTCATTCATCTTTTGGCCGAAAATTTTTCCACCCAATATCAACTCACAAGACAACACCGCTATAAACTACAGCGGGATTTTGTTGAAATCCAACTCCATGACTACCCGGTACAAGTTAAATACGGTTATGCAGTTGTAAATGGCAAAAAAAATTATTTTCAAATCAAGCCCGAATATGAAGACTGTAAAAAACTTGCTATAATCCTTAACCGTACCTTAGAGGAAATATATGAACAGAGCAAAGCAAAAGCCTATCAAGTCTTATCAACCTGATAGGCTTTTTTGTATTCTCTAAAAGATACTGGCCAAAATCGCTGCCGACAAAATTGCAGGTAGTAGGTTGCCCACTTTGATATCAGCTATTTTCAGCAAGTTTAGACCAATTCCAAAGATGAGCAGTCCGCCGGTAGCTTTCATTTCGGCTATTACTGCCGCGGTCATAAAGTTTTGTACCCAAGAGGCCAGTAAAGTTATAAGACCTTGGTAGATAAAAACCGGAAGGGCAGCAAAAGCTACGCCAATCCCTAAGGTGGAAGAAAACATTATGGCGCTTACACCGTCTAGTACAGATTTGGCGTAAAGAGTCTGATGCTGACCTGTCAAACCGCTTTCTAAGGCCCCCATGATGGCCATGGCTCCTACACAATAAACAAGACTGGCTGTTACAAAAGCTTTGGCAAAAGTATTGTTTTCGGCTTCTTTACTAAATTTTGCTTCTAAATACAGACCCAGATTGTCCAATCTCTGTTGTAATTTGATTAACTCACCGACAATTCCACCTAAGACCAGACTAATTATTACTATCGTCACATTTTGGGTAGCTAGGGCCATTTGGACCCCTATAAGTAAAACCCCTAGGCCGATGGCCTGCATTACAGTTGAGCGCATATTCTCAGGTAACCCCTTACCTAAGATTTTCCCTGTCAAACCTCCGGCAATAATAGCTGCTACATTGACT
>DUOV01000180.1 GCA_012838615.1 Clostridia bacterium
AATTTAAGTTCAAAGGCCGCATAAAAAACAGTACTTTTTCAGCGGTCTCGAACTGGTCTGACCCCCAAAAAGTGTACAAAGTAGGGACAGTAATGTATGCTTAGTATAGGGGGTTAGTTTTATGATTAGGAGATACTCTGACGATTTTAAACTATCGGTGATTAAAGATTACTACTCTAGTCCGCTTGGTATCAGAGCTATAGCAATGAAATACGATTTGCCATCAAAAAACTACATTAACAAATGGGAAAAAGAATTAATTGCTAAGGGCTTATTACCTGAAGGCTCAACTAAGCCTAATAAAAGTGCTGGAAGATCACCTGAAAAGATCATGAGAAAAGATACCAGAACAGAAAGAGAAAAACAGCTGGAAGATGAAATAAGACGACTAAAAGCTAGAGTAGCATATTTTGAAGGACTGGAGTCTTTACAGCCATTCATAAAAAAAAAGAAATAAAATACGAGGTAATAATGTCGCTGGAATTGGAATATCCGGTTCAGCTACTGTGCCATATTGCTGGTATTAGTAGGACTTCATACTACAAATACAAAAAAAGACCTGTTAACAAAGATAGGGCCATTGAAGAGTTAATTATTAGCATTCATAATAAAACAAATAAACGGGCTGGTTATCGCAGCATCAAGTATATCTTGAGAAACGAGTATGGATTGATTGTAAACCACAAGAAGATACAAAGAATAATGCGGGAAAACAACATACAATCCATTGTAAGGAAAAAGCGCAAAAAGGCTGACAAAAGCTCCGAGAGTAAAATTATCAAAGAAAACATACTTAACAGGGATTTTAAAGCTTCAGAGCCTGGTAAAAAATTTGTGACTGATATAACATATATAGTTAATCCGAGAGTTACAGCATATCTTTGCACAGTAATAGATTTATTTGACAATCAGCCTGTGGTGAGGAAAGTAAGTAATACTATAGACAAAAACCTAACCATTGAGGCTATTAAGATTCTGTCTGAAAAGTATGACCTTAGAAATGCAATTATACACAGTGACCAAGGGGTTCAGTAGACCAATAAAGACTATGTAGAACTACTTGAGAAGCTTCAAGTAATCCAGAGCATTTCAAGGAAGGGCAACTGCTGGGATAATGCAAAAGCGGAGAGTTTTTTTAGTCATTTTAAATGTGAATGCATAAGACTAATGAAAAAAAAGATTAAAGATATTGAAGACATAAATGAAGTTGTAGAAGAGTACATGGATTATTATATTAATTATAGACCACAAAAAGCACTTGGGGGATTAACCCCAAGTGCATATAAAAGAAAATATTTGGAAACTCATCAAGGTTAACAAACCGTCCCCAAACTGTAAACCGTCAGGGGGTCACTCCAAACCGTCCCCTGTCTCGTGTCTTCATATAGAGAACAGGTGACAAAGTGCCCAAGATAAACCGACAGGAAGTTCCCCATCTGCCAATGGAGATGTTTGGGTATGGTTCGGCCAAATTCATTCAGGATAAGGTTGTAGGCTTTGTTAAAGTATTTTTCACCGGCAGGGTAAAAATCCAGGGATAATTTTTCAAGCTGCTCCCAAACTTTCCGCTCCACAAAATAGTAGTTCGGCCGGAA
>DUOV01000181.1 GCA_012838615.1 Clostridia bacterium
GATGGACACCCTTGTCTTAAGCTAACGGTTGGCACTACCAGCCCCCGTATCGGACTTTCACCGACTAGTTTGCGCCCATGCTGGGCGCACATCAAAAAGTCTGGTATAAATATACCAGACTTTTGAATCTCTGTAAAAATATAAACATTGGTAGCATTGATACTAAGAGGGAGCCATCCTGGAATTAATTCCACTTACGTTTTCTTGCCGCTTCTGACTTTTTCTTGCGTCTTACAGATGGTTTCTCATAATGCTCTCTTTTTCTTACTTCAGATAAAACCCCTGCTTTTTGACATGATTTCTTAAATCTGCGTAAAGCAGCATCAAGAGATTCATTCTTACCAACTCTAATTTCGCTCAATCTTGATCTCCCTCCCTCCGCTACCAACCATGCATTTCGGTTGTACTGAGCATGATAGGAAAAAACGCAAAAAACACATATTAAATTATACTATATGGTAAAGTGCACGTCAACTAGCTCAACACTTATTTGACAATTGTCGACCTCCAATTAAGTGAAAATGAATGTGGTAAATAACTTGCCCTCCATGCTGTTTGCAATTATTAATCAGACGAAAACCGCTTTCATCCACTCCCAACTTAATGGCTAAATTTTTTGCAGTCATCACTATATGTCCCATTAAGTTTGCATCTTCAGGTTCAACACTTGTCAGATCAGGGATGTGTTTTTTAGGAACTATTAAGACGTGAACCGGTGCTACCGGACTAATATCTTTAAAAGCTATTACTTGATCATCTTCATAAATTATTTCAGAAGGAACCTCTTTCTGTACGATTTTACAAAACAGGCAATCACTCATGATTTCACCTCCCCTAAAATAAAGTCTCCTGCATACTCAATAAGCTTAACGGGAAGGATTTTTCCCCTCAAATCATCTTGGGGGGCCTCAAAACAAACTTTTAGATAGTTGGGAGTATGTCCTTCCCACAAACCGTCTTTTGTTTGCTGCTCTACCAGAACATCCAGCTTTTGCCCTAAAAAACTTTGAGCAAATTTTTCCTTAAGCCTTCTGCCCAAAGCAATCATTTCTTTGCTTCGTTCTTCCTTTACTTCCGGAGGAACCTGATTATCAAAACGGGCGGCTTTGGTCCCGATTCTGGGAGAATATTTAAAGACGTGAAGACCAGCAAACTCCATTTCTTCTACAAAAGCCATGGAATTTCTATGCTGCTCGGCTGTTTCCCCTGGGAAACCAACCATCACATCAGTAGTAATTGCTACCTGAGGTATTTCTAATCTGAGTTTTTTTACTAACTGCCTATATTCTTCCGTAGTGTAGCTTCGGCGCATTCTTTCTAAAATGTCATCATCTCCACTTTGCAGGGAAATATGAAAATGAGGACAAATTACAGGATGGTTTGAGATGGTGTCTATAAAATCAGGAGTAAACTCGTTTGGATCTAAAGAGCTGATTCGCAGCCTTGCCAAGCCCGGAACTTGGGCTATTTGGCTGACCAACCAATTCAAATCATAGCCCTGGGGAAGATCTTGGCCATAGGCCCCTGTATGGATACCTGTTAAAACTATTTCCTTATAACCATTTTCAACTAACTTTTCCACTTCACGTAGAGTCTTTTCCGGATCCCTGCTCCGTACCGGTCCTCTGGCAAAAGGTATAATACAGTAGGTACAAAATTGCTGGCATCCTTCCTGAATCTTTAAAAAAGCTCTTGCCCGGTCAGTATGCTCTAATTCTAATTCTTCAAATTCTTTAGTATGTAAAACATCCCGTACTGCATTAATGGGTTTACGACTTTCTTTAACTTGTTCAACCAACTCTAAGATACGATTTCTGTCTTGAGTACCCACAACCAGGTCTACTCCCGGGATTCCAAAA
>DUOV01000182.1 GCA_012838615.1 Clostridia bacterium
AATATAAAAAATTAAGGCTTAATTTGAAATAGTAAATCACCCTAAAATATCCTTATTTGTTAAATACTTTAAACAGTAATTATATGAGTAATTATTCAATTGTATATTGACAATATATTTTTGGCAGCAGTATAATTTAAGCATGATGCATGAACGAATTCTCATATGTTCATAACTTGGAGTGAGTAAAGGTGATTAGGATGGGGAGAAGAGACAACTTGATTGAAAGATGCGACTGTGTAGTAATCCACGAAGATGTGGTACAGCAAGTCAAGGATAAGATGCCTGAAGAAGAAACCCTTTACGATTTAGCAGAGTTGTTTAAGGTCTTCGGCGATTCAACCAGAATTAAAATTCTTTGGGCTTTGGATGAAGCTGAAATGTGTGTCTGTGATATTGCAGCATTACTAAACATGACCCAATCGGCAATTTCCCACCAACTCAGAGTTTTAAAACAAGCCAAATTAGTTAAAAACCGGCGAGAGGGTAAAGTAGTCTATTACTCATTAGATGACGACCACGTAAAACAGATTTTTAAGCAAGGACTAACTCATATTAATGAGGATAAATAAACTTTGCTTGAATCTTTAGACATCTAGAAGGGGGACATTAGAAATGAAAAAGAAATTTTTACTGCGAGGTTTAGGCTGCGCCAATTGTGCAGCTAAAATGGAAGAAGCAATTAATAAAATTGAGGGAGTAAAAGAAGCTACAGTTAACTTTTTAACTCAAAAGCTTACTATCGTAGGTGAAGATGAAAGAATATCTTCCATAGTAGAAGAGGCGGAAAAAATAATTAAAAAGATTGAACCGCAAGTTGTTATAAAAAACGTGGGCAAATGATTGTTCCGCGCAAGCGGTCAGGGGCACTCCGTTCAGGAGGCAGGAAGCAAGAGGTAAGAGGCAAGAAAGAAAACACCTATCTTGCTTCTGGCTTCTGGTCTCTTGTTTCTTGAACGGAATGTCCCCAACTAATAACTCCTACGCCGTTGACCTTGAGCAAAGCTCACGACGGCTGTGGAAATTAGTCCCGCTCCACAAAACATTTGCCCACTTTAAAACCGAATTTGAAAACATAGTATAGATTCTTTGTAGTATTAAGAAAGCCTAAGGAGCAAAACTTATGAAAAGACGTCTTTGGCTAATCATAATTAGTACTTTATTTTTTATCACAGCATTTTTTGTTGATTCAAACATACAATGGGTTAAATTAGCTTTTTTCCTGGCTAGCTACCTGGTAGTCGGGAGTGAAATAATTTTAAAAGCCCTGAGAGGTATTATCAGGGGTCAGGTATTTGATGAAAACTTTTTGATGAGTATTGCAACCATTGGGGCTATGCTTATTGGGGAGTATCCGGAAGGCGTTGCGGTAATGCTTTTTTATCAGGTAGGTGAGTTGTTTCAAAGCTACGCCGTGGATAGATCGCGAAAATCTATTGCCAGCCTGATGGATATCCGACCTGATTACGCCAATCTCAAAAAAGGTGATGAGCTTCTTAAAGTTGATCCTGATGATGTTAGAATTGGAGACCTGATTATCATCCAGCCAGGGGAAAAAGTACCTTTAGATGCTAAAGTCCTGGAAGGTAACTCCATGCTTGATACTACTGCCTTAACCGGTGAATCAGTACCTCAGGAAGTAGAAGCCGGAAGTGAAATCTTAAGCGGATGTATTAACCTTAACGGGGTCCTTTTAGCGGAAGTAACTAAAGAATATGAAGAATCCACCGTCAGCAAGATCTTGGATTTGGTGGAAAACGCCAGCAGCAAAAAATCTCGTTCGGAACAGTTTATTACTAAATTTGCCCGCTACTATACGCCTGTAGTTGTGGTTATTGCTGTGCTTCTGGCTTTTCTCCCGCCCGTTATTATTGAAGGGGCTACCTTTAAGGACTGGGTTTATCGGTCCTTGGCCTTTCTGGTGGTTTCTTGCCCATGTGCCTTGGTTATTTCTATTCCCTTAAGCTTTTTTGGGGGCATAGGCGGGGCTTCGAAAAAAGGTATTTTAATAAAGGGCAGTAACTATTTGGAAGCTCTAGCCCAAACTGAAATTATCGTCATGGACAAGACAGGCACCCTAACTAAAGGTGTCTTTAAAGTCCAGCAAATCCATCCGGCAGAAGAATTTTCCCAAAGTGAACTGCTAAGGCTTGCCGCCTATGCGGAAAGCTACTCTAACCACCCTATTTCCAGTTCCCTTAAAGAAGCCTACGGAAAGGAAATAGACAAAGAGCTTGTGACTCACGTGGAAGAAAGACCAGGTCATGGTGTCATTGCAACAGTTGAGGGTAAAAAAGTGTTGGCCGGAAATGCCAAGCTAATGAAAAAAATGAATATCCCTTACTTTAAAGGAGAACTTACTGGTACAGTTGTCCACGTTGCAGTCGATAATTCCTATGCCGGCTATATTCTAATTGCCGATGAACTTAAAGAAGACTCGCCTCAAGCTATTAAAGCCTTAAAAGGGACCAATATTAAGGAAACAGTCATGTTAACCGGGGATACTGAAGCCGTTGCTCAAAAAGTCGCTAAAGAGCTGGGCATGGATCAAGTATATGGTGGATTACTGCCTGGAGATAAAGTTGAAAAAGTTGAGGAATTGTTTACTCGGAAGTCTGCCCAAGGCAAACTTGTTTTTGTCGGCGATGGGATTAACGACGCTCCTGTTTTAGCCAGGGCTGATATTGGCATAGCTATGGGGGGGCTTGGTTCTGATGCAGCCATTGAAGCAGCTGATATTGTAATTATGACTGATGAACCTTCTAAAATCCCTACTGCCATACGGGTATCCAAAAAGACTCTGGGCATAGCTTATCAAAATATTATCTTAGCCATCGGAATTAAGATCATGGTTCTCATCTTAAGTGCTATAGGTCTTACCACGTTGTGGGCAGCAATCTTTGCCGATGTAGGAGTTACTATCTTGGCTGTTTTAAATTCTTTCAGAGCTTTAAGTGTCAAAGACCTGTAATGGATTAGTAAATAACTGGAAAAAAGCTGGGCTAACATACCTCCCCTTTGTAGCATATAATACAGTAGCTATAAAGGAAGGGGGCACACCAATGAGCGACAGCTTTGGAAAAAAGCATAAAGACAACTTTGCCTTTGCTGTGTTTTTAATCCTTATTCTTTTACTTTTCGCCGACAGCAAATGGTAATAATAAGTTTCAAGAGGCTGTTGCGAAATGGACTAATCGTTCATTTCGCAACAGCTTTTTCTGTAGAAATTGATAAAAAGAGGGCGAATGATTGTGTAAGTTAACTTAAGCAGTCTTATTTTTCAGCAATGCAACTATGGTGTCAAAAGACTGAGCCACTTGATAAATGCGTTTATCTGTGCCTCCAGTAGCCACATATTTAAAGAGCCGTCCTTCTTCAGCATTATGAATAATGGGTGTGGCATTATAGAGTTTATTTTCCGTAAATAACTTTTTGGTATCAGGAGTAATTTCATACATCTGAAGTCCCAAAGAAGGAGGATAATTGGAGTATTTAATAACACCTGCAGTATCTGTAATTGACACTTGATCAACTTCCAAAATATTGGCTATTTCCTGTAAACGCTCCTGTGTTAACTCCTCAGGAGGTAAATGCTCAGTCAGCTTCTTAAACTCCAAAACTTTCTCCACCATGTTAGGTTCCATAACTTCGCGAGCAATGTCCTGCTTGGATCTCTCAGCAGCTGCACTTAATTGCTGCAAAGCCAGATTACTTTCCGCAATAGAAGCATTTTGTTCTTCCGTAGCAGCAGCTACCTGCTGGGCTACTTGAGCATTTTGTTCAGCAATCTTTTGTGTTTCCGCTGTTGTTTGCAATACTTCCTCAGTAACTTTTGCTATAGCCGATATTGCCTGGTTCATGGCATTAACCTTAGCTTCCGACTCCTGAAACGAAACCAAAATATGTTCAAGGGCCTGACTTGATTCTCCTGATATATCAACACCTTCATCAATCAAAGCGCTAACTTGGTTAAAAGCTTTACCGGCTACTGCTATTTCCTTCTGGATTTCCTGAATGATCTTATTGATTTCCGAAGCGGCAACATTTGATTCCTCAGCTAATTTACGGACCTCATCAGAAACCACCACAAAGCCGCGACCGTGCTCCCCAGCCCTGGCAGCTTCAATAGCTGCATTTAAAGCTAGAAGATTTGTTTGTTCGGCTATGTTGGTAATAATCTTACTAAAATCGCCTATTTTATTAGACCTGTTAAAAAGTTCGTTGATTTTTTCTCCTGCTTGTTGGGCATTGATTTTGATCTGCTGCATTTTCTCAGTAACTTTTTCCACAGCTACACTTCCATTTTTTGCAACCTCCATGGAACTAACTGAGACCTTTACCGTTTCGTCAGCCAGTTCCTGCGCCTGCCCTATGCTCTCGCCCATTTTCTTAATATAGCCAGCTGTTTTATATAAATACTCTGTTTGAGTAAAATTTTGTTGGGCAATCTCTTGGGTTATAAGAGAAATACGCTCTGAAGCCCTACTTATTTCTTCAACGGCTGTTTTTATCTGCTGACAAGTCTCAGCTATTTGAATAGCATCTTTCATAACGCCGCCAAATATATTTTTTATATACGCAGAAATAGCTTGTACTGCTTGGCCCAAGGGTTGCTTAGCCACGTTAGATTTAACTTTAAGGAGTATGTTACCTTGGGCTAGCTTATGCAAATAATCTTGTAACCAACCTAGAATTTTAAACTCACGGTAAAAATACTCAAAAATAAATATAACCCCAATAG
>DUOV01000019.1 GCA_012838615.1 Clostridia bacterium
AATATGGATATCCTGAGCAGGCATGTAGCTTTGGGCTAAAAGAAATATCTTTTCCCCAGTAGCCTGATTTTCCGCCATATCCACCACAATGACACAATGGCCCGGACTTCCACCTTCTAAAAAAACGTCACCTATTTCCATTTCTTCTAGGGGTATTGGGCTTAATTCTTCTGCTAAGGATAGAGTCCCCGCATAGGCAAAGACCATATCAAGATATTTACGAAAGCTGGCATAGTCATTGGAACTATCTGCTTGTTTTACCCAATAGGCATTATTCCCCTCCACTTTTATCCTGTTACCTTTCATCCAACTTTTGTAATCAGCCCTAAAACCGTTAGTAAAGTTAAACTGAATTTCATCATAAAGTCCTTGCCCGTACAAATATTCTGCCCTGAGCCTAATTACCGCATCAGCACATTGTTGTAAGTCCCTGTTACCAATATCTAAATCAATTACAGCCTCGTATACCTCCCTTGACTTAATTTGACCGTTGTAGTACTTGACTTTGGAACCGTGAGGCTTGAGAGGTAAATTTCTCAAATACTGACCAAAAGAATCATCAGGACAGGCAATCCTTTCAAAACCATCAGGTACCATAACTCTCTCCCTTACGGTCTTTCCTTCTTTGTCTATTAAATTTTTCTCACTTCTAAAGGGTTCTTCGGCGGACAAAATATTTTCCGGAGCGCCAGTACAACCTTGAAAGTTTACAGCCAGCAAACAAAACAACAAAATATAGAGCAAAATTGTTCTTTTTTTTACATAACAATCGGTTTTAAGGATTGTGAAATATCTTTTGCGCAAAAGACTCCCTCCATGCTCTTTTCCAAAAGATTCGAAATTTCTTCTTTCCTGCAAAAACAACTTTATTTCAGGATTTAGTATCCAGTTCTTTTAAAATTTCCCGGCAATTTTCAGCTTCTTCTTTGGGTACTAAGATTTCAATCTGCTTACTTGCCGGATAAAAACTGCCTGGACCTCCCCAACCAAAAAAGTTAGCCGTGTGTTCTCCTCTGGTGAAATAAGTGATTCCTGCACTTTCTAACAGGGATTTAGCAATGATAATTTTACTGTAATTATTTGTAGCAAAAACCACTTCTAATTTTTTGCCCTCATTTGAAACAACCATAATGGCACCTCCTTACCAAGTACCCAGTCAATTGCTATATACTTATTTAATGATAATAATACCTGAAATTTTCATTTACTAAAGAAAAAAGTCTCGAACCTTTTTGATTGAGACTTTTTAAAGACTTTTTACTATTTTTTTACTATTTATTTATTTCCTACATTTTTAAAAGCATCCGTGATTTTCAAAAGCTACTTTGTTTCTTTTTCAAAGTATTCGCCAGTCTTTGGCCCAGTAACACCTGTTTGGCTAGTCCAAACCAATACAATGATGGTAACAATATAAGGTAACATTTGGTAGTACTGATATGGCGCATCAACAATGGATACTTGCAGGCGAAGCTGAAAAGCATCTACCAGTCCAAAGAGAAAAGCAGCCAACATAACTCCTAAAGGAGACCATCTTCCGAACGTCAAGGCGGCTAGGGCAATAAAACCTTTGCCACTACTCATTCCTTCAACAAAGGTGTTCACATTTCCAATTGACAAGGCTACACCGCCAACAGAAGCTAAAACAGATGAAAGAATAGTTGTAATATACCTAGTTTGAACCACCTTAATCCCAACTGAATCACTAGCTTTTGAATTTTCCCCGCAAGAACGCAGATTTAAGCCACCGGTAGTGTAGTATAAATAAACGTGCATAACTAAAACTAAGAGAAAAGCAAGATACATCAAAACGTTATGGTCAAAAAATATTTCCCCTAATAGTGGTATATCTCCTAAAACCGGAATTTTTAGGGAAGAAAAACCATTTACCGATACTGTATCACTAGTAGTAGCAAAGATAATGCGAAAAACATAGGCCGTAATACCAGTTGAAAATATGTTAATAGCTGCACCAACTACAGCTTGTGGGGCACCCAAAGTAAGCGCAAAAAGGTCAAACATTATACCTATTATGCCGCCTGCCAGTATTGCAAGTAGCAAACCTAACCAAGGGTTACCAGACAAATACGAACCAATAACTCCGGCAAGAGCTCCAACTAGCATTGAGCCTTCCAGGCCAATATTAAGCACACCTGAACGACTAGCCAATACCCCTCCTAGACCAGCAAAGAGAATAGGAACGGTTAAACGCATCGCCTGTGGTAAAATGCTTATTATATATTCGTACATTTGGTGGTTCCCCCCTTGGACGAACTTAGATAACGCACTCTATACCTGGTAAAAAACTCGCTTCCCAATGCAAACATAATCACCAAGCCTTGCAAAACCTCAACTAAGTTGTAAGGAACGCCACGTGTACTCTGCATGGCATTTCCGCCAACTTTTAAAGCCGCAAATAATAGGGAAGAAACTATAATACCAAGTGGATTTTGCTTGCCTATAAGAGCAACAGCAATTGCATCCCAGCCAAAATTAGCTGATACTCCTTCAAGTAACCTGTGATGTAAGCCACCGATTTCTACAGCCCCTGCAACGCCGGCCAAACCGCCACTAATTATCATAGCAAGAATCATCAAACGAGGAACATTATAACCGCCATAACGGGCTGCATTACGGTTACTTCCTACTGCTCTGATTTTATAACCAAAAGGCGTATAGAACATTATGACATAAAATATTATGGCAACTAGGATAGCTAAAATAAAACCTGCGTGAAGACGAGTATTCTCTAATATTATTGGTAAATAAGCATTAGGCGGAGTCAAAGCTGTCTGAGGCATATATCCGTTAGGATCTTTTAAGGGCCCGTTAAGTAAACGACTTATAAGTAATGTGGCAATAAAATTCATCATGATAGTTACGATCGCTTCACTTACTCCTAATTTAGCTTTTAAAAATCCTGGAACTGCCCCATAAAGGCCACCACCTAAAAAGGCAGCTAGTAGGGCTAATGGTATTACCAAAACTCCAGCCGGAACATACAACATTACTAGTATACAAGCAAGTGTTCCCATGGCAAATTGGCCTTCTCCACCCATATTAAACATACCTGCTCGGAACGCAACGGCCACGCCAATACCGGTAAAAAGCAAGGGGGTCATTCTTACCAGCACTTCAGATCTTCTGTAGCTACTACCAAACGCCCCCTTAAACAATGTAATATAAGCTTCTACTGGGTTGATACCAATGGCTACAATCAACAAACTGGCAACTGCCATAGCAATTAAGATGGCCACCATAAAAGTGATTATTGTACGCAAAAGTGAAATTTTTTCCGTTTCTCGGCGTTCAAGTTTAAGAGGCATTTGAAAAATCACCATCCTGTTCGACTCCTGCCATCAGCAGCCCTAGCTTTTGTATATCTACGTCCCTGTTTTCTATGGGTTCACCTACTATTTTACCTTCATACATTACAAGAATACGGTCGCTCAAAGTTAAAATCTCATCCAGCTCTGTAGAAATCAAAAGCACAGCCACTCCGTTTTTTTTCGCTTCATTAATCCTACCCCAAACATATTCTATGGCTCCTATATCTAAACCGCGCGTAGGCTGTACAGCCAACAAAAGTTTGGGGGAACGTTCCAACTCGCGGGCAAAAATAAGCTTCTGCTGGTTACCTCCTGAAAGCAATTTGGCTTGCTGGGTCGGGCCTTTAGACCGTACATCATATTCTTTGATCAATCGCTCAGCATTTTTTTTGATAACTTTTTTTTGCAATAACCCGTGTTTAGTAAAGTTATTTAAGATTTGAATAATAAAATTATCTTCAATACTAAAATCACCAATCAGTCCATCTTTCAAGCGATCTTCAGGTATATAGGAAAGGCCCTTTTTTATAATGTTTTCAACGGAAGTACCATTAATCTTCTCTCCCGATAGCAATATTTCTCCTTCGGTTATTTCAAACAATCCGGCAATAGAACGAGCCAGCTCACTCTGACCGTTACCGTCCACACCGGCAATGCCCACTATCTCACCTGCCCTAACAGAAAAAGAAACGTTCTTTAATTTTTCAGTATCATTTTCCCGAGCACAAACATTATTAAGTTCTAAGATAGTTTCTCCCGCTTCAACTTTTGGTTTTTGGATGTTAAGAAAAACTTCATGCCCCACCATCATCTTAGCAAGTTCACGTTTAGTAGTCTCTTTGGTTTCTACCGTTGCCACCTTTCTCCCAAGACGTAGAACGGTTACCCTATCGGTAATTGCCATTACCTCATCAAGTTTATGGGTTATAATTATTATTGAGACACCGTTTTCAGCCAGATTTCGCAGCACTACAAACAAAGCTTCAGTTTCCTGAGGAGTCAATACAGCTGTAGGCTCATCTAAAATGAGTATTTCTGCTTTCCTGTATAGTGCCTTCATTATTTCAACACGTTCCTGTTCACCTACAGATAAATTAGCCACTTTAGCCATAGGGTCGATTTTTAATCCGTATTTTTGGCTTAGTTCAGCAATATCCCTTTCTACTAAGGATTTTTTTAACCAGAATCGTTCTTTTGTGCCCAAAGCTATATTCTCTGCAACAGTAAAGTTAGGTACAAGCATAAAATGTTGATGTACCATCCCAATTCCATAAGACATTGCAACCCTAGGCGAAGTTATTTCCACTTCCTTCTCATTGATAAAGATGCTACCTTGATCTGCAGCATATATGCCATACAGAATGTTCATCAGCGTTGTCTTACCAGCACCGTTCTCACCAAGTAAAGCATGTATTTCTCCTTTTTTAAGCGTAAAATCAACGTTATCATTAGCACAAAAGGAGCCAAACTTCTTTACTATTTTTTGCATTACAACACTATTCATTTACGTTCTCCCTTTATCAAGAGTAATGCTTTAGCTACTCTAGCACCAATGTCCTCTGAACTTACAATTCCTATCTCATCTTCTTCAGCTCCGGCAGAATCCTTATTATTAGTCCACACTTTACCACCGGTATAATTACCTGTCGAACCTCCAACAACCATTATTTCACGTGACAAGTAAAGATTTATAATAGAATTTATAGTCAATTCTTGTCCCCCGTTGCGGGTCCCCCCGACTGCAATAGCACCGCCGACTTTACCTTCCATCGACTCATGAGGAAAAGCAACCCGCCACGGTCTCATACGGTTAAAAAACATAATAAGTTCCGGTACAGGATTATAAGAATAAACCGGTGAGCCTATTATATAACCATCAGCCTGGACAAATTTTTCTAAAAGCTCATTCATGTCATCTTTTCGGAAACAATTTGTTTTCTTTTTTATACAATAGTCACAATGAATACAAGGATTAATCTTTTTACCTCTAAATGATATAAACTCGGTAACAATGCCTGGATAAGTTTCCGCTTTGCTTAGAGCTTTTTTTACGGCAAACTCTGTTGCCTGGTGTCGCGGACTAGCAGATATACCAAGTATTTTTATCATTGCTGTCACCTCACCTAAGATGGTATATCTAAGAACAGGCCCTGTAAGGACAACAAACAGGGCCCTTAGGTTAGATAAAGACTACTTGTCCCTTCCGGGATAATCACAAGGCAACACGTCATTTAATTTACCAGCAGCTATATCTTCCATAATCTGGTTAACGGTTTCTTTAACGTCTTCCGGAACCTTGTCTTCAAAGTTATGGTAAGGAGCAATTGTCATAGCACCGTCTCCTATTCCTACAGCCCTAACTATTGGTTCGAATTCACCTTTTATAACATTTTCTATAACAATCGAATAGATTTGCGTGAAATTTGTGACGTTACTTGACAGAAAATAATCTGGCGCCAACTCATACTGGTCGGTTGTATTTCCAATAAGCATTACGCCTTCACCAACCTCTTTTGCTGCTTCAACAATACCTATGGTTCCTTGATTGGCATTACTTTGAATAATGTCCGCACCCTCTTCAAACATTGTTAAAGCAAGTTCTTTGGCTTTAGCTGTGTCGTTGTAGCTTCCAACATAAGCAGACAATACTTCAACTTCAGGTTTTACATAAGCAGCACCTGCAGCAAACCCGTCTAAAGCTTCACTCGTGGTAGGTACCTCTACTGCACCTATCCAGCCAATTTTGTTAGTACGGGTCATGAGAGCCGACAAAGCACCAGTTACAAAAGCATTCTCATCAGTTGCGGTACGATAAGAACCAACATTTGGTTCCTGACTTATTTCACCGTTGCACACAAAGAAGTATGTATCTGGATAACTGGGTGCCACAGCCAGAATAGGATCTTCAAACTGAGAACCATGTCCTAACACTAAATGATATCCTTGCTCAGCATAATCTCTAAAGGTCGCTTCCATTTCAGCGGTTTGTACATTTTCCATATAAGCTAATTCAAAACCGATATTTTTCTGAGCCTCTACCAGGGCATTATAACCATTGGCATTCCAACTGCCATCATTTATAGAACCATTCAAAATCAAAGCAACCTTAAGCTCAGAAGCCGAAATGCCGGTTGACTCGTTGTTGGGCTCTTCACTAGCGTTAGGAGCACCGTTTGACTCAGGCTCTTCATTTGAAGAACAACCAACTACACCAAAAGTAAAAATGGAACAAATCAATAAAATAGTGATAATTCTCAAGAAACTTTTCATTATCTCCCCTCCTAATGATTTAAAGATCTTATTCTAGTAACACATATCTAAACTATTTTGGATTTAAGAAAAGAATTTGGCAAAAACTTCGTCAAGACTCTTATCATGGGTAACATAGCCAATGGCAATTTTTCCTTTGGTCAACTCTACCAGCTCTTGGGCTCTTTGTTCTCCAAAAGCTCCACATAATTCAATGGCACCAAAACCTTCTTTTTCTAACTTTAAAACTTTTTCCCGTGCCTCTTGAAAACTGCGAACTGTAAAAATATAAGTATCCATGTCTTCTGCCTCAAAACAAGCATTGTGTTTGTCAGGAATATAGTTCTCACCTAACAAAATAAAAGCATATTTTTTCAAGAAACTACCCTCCTTTCTATACTTAGTTTTTAAAAATTACAATTTATCTCACAATAGTAACAGCTAGATAATCTAATATGCTTTTTATTTGTACATTTGGTTTTTTGACAGTAACTTTAACATACTCAGTCTTGTTGTATTCAGCCTTAATCGCCTCCGCTATATGGTGGGCAAGGGTCTGAATCATATTAAATTGTTTAGTAGTTACTATTCTCTCTGTAATTTTAAAAATAGTAGTAAAACTTAGGCCCCTATTAATATCATCTGTTGTGTACATGTCTTTCATATCATAGGAAACTTCAACATCCACCATATACTCTTCCCCAATAGCCTTTTCTTCCGGGAAACCGCACCTGCCCCAAAATTTCATACCCTTAGCTTGCAGCAAACCAGTTTCCTCACCAGACTTGTATTTTGTGAAAGTCACACCGTTATAATCAACGAAACCGGGGAAAGAGATGAAAGGTTTTTTTATAGTTACCCTTGTATACTCAATTATTTCGTAAGTAGACTGAAGCTTCTCTGCAATTCGCCGGGCCAAAGTTTGGATTAGATTGTAGTGTTCAGTAGTAACTATTTGTTCTGTTACACTATACACATCTCCATAACTTATACCGGCATCCATTGAATCAGTTTGACACATAGTATCCATGTCATAAGCAACTTCTACATCGACTATAAATTTTTGTCCATATTTTTTCTCAACATCAGCGCACCCATGTCGACCCCAAAGTTGCATCCCTTTAGCTAGTAAAACATCCTTTTTACCCATAGCCCCCTCCTTAAAAAGGTTATTCTTTCTACAAATATCAATCAGTTAATCTCTCGCATAAGGTTAACTATTTTACCTGGCCAATCTCCATACTCTGTGGTATCCCGTTTTTGCTCCAACCCCGAAGTTGATAATACTCATCCAAAAGCCTTTCCAGGTCTATAACAACCTTCCTTTTCTCACCTGTTGGGACTAAACCTACTAAACGATCACCGGTGAAGATTTCTATTTCCAGCTCTTCCTTAGTGAAACGGCTGGGGAGATAGTCATCCTGTCTGTCGAATCCTTCCCTAACATTAAATAACCGTTCTAGATTAATAATCTTATTGCCCAGTTCCAGCACTTGTTGTCTGGACACTTTTTCCCCCCAAAAGGCACTTAATCCCTCGGCTGCATCGTCAGGCTCTATAGCATAAGTTTCTGGGGCCGAAAACTTACATAGGCCTAACGAATCTGTAAGAGCATTATAATTTTCTGAAAAAACAACTAAAGCAGCTTTGTTGGTTTCATCTGATACATCAAGTACTTCAGGCATAAGTTCGGGCAGGTATTTTTTCGCCACAGCTTCGTTATGGGCTACATCTATGGTTGGAAGCCCGTAACCCCAGTCAGCCCCCCAGTTGGAAACCGCTAATTGCAATCCAAACGCTTTGCTTTGCCTTGGCTCTTGACCGGAAATTTCTACTCCCTTTACTTCCATTGCATAATCTAATGCGTTATTTCCAATTGACATTGCCGCCTTCTTAGACCCATTTCCAAGGATTCTGCCAAGCCCTTTTTGGTCGGCAATATCTTTAATCAAACCGACAATACTTTCAGCGTCACCCCATTCTAGAGAGTATTCATCATCTTCTAAAATGCCCCGCTGTTTACACTCCATAGCAAAAGCAATAACTCCGCCAACCCCGATTTGATCTAAACCCAGATCAAGGCATAAGCGATTGGCATAAATTAACACTTCCAAATCGGGGTTGCCTATTCTCGGTCCAAGGGCCCAAATAGGCTCATACTCCGGGCCCTCAGTAGCACATTTATAAGGTCCGTCCTTAATGACGCTAAAGCGCAAACAACCAATTGGGCAGGTAGGACAAAATACATTATGAGTTACATACTTTTTTAAAGCATCCCCATCCATGTTGTGGGCGTACTCAAAAGTGTTTTGTTGATGGTTTTTTGTAGCAAGATCCCCTACTTGATTTTTTGACTTGACTAACATAGCTTTGCCAACTTCTCTCAAGCGAACAGAAGCTTTATGGGTTTCAACCTTATTTTTTTTGATTCTTGCCAATCGAGTAAATTCAGCATTGTCCACATCTGTTTTAGAGCTGCCTTTTATTACAACAGCTTTTAATTTTTTGGAACCCATTACTGCACCCATACCGGTTCGAATTAAATTTTGATATTTTTCGGAAACGATTGATGCTAAACCAACTTTTTTCTCACCGGCAGGTCCTATAGTGCATACTTTAGCACCAGGATATAAAGCAAGCAGTTTGTCATCTACTTCTCCGGTGGTTTTGCCCCATAAATTACCTGCATCTTTGATGCTGATTTGATCATCTTCTATATATATGTAAACCGGTTTTTGGGCCACCCCTATTATAATAAGGGCATCTAAACCAGCCTTTTTCATCTCAATACCGAACCCTCCCCAGGCAAAGGCTGAACCATAACCGTTGGATAAAGGGGATTTTGAGCTAACATGAAATTGAGTACTGGCTGGCCACTTAGTTCCACAAAATAAGCCAGGAGAAAAAATTAGAGGGTTTTTAGGACTAAAAGCATCGGTTTCAGGCTCAATTAAATCAAATAAAAGTTTTAGCGCCAGGCCCCTGCCGCCAATAAATTCTTTTATTAGTTTTGGTGGAGTAAACGTGTATTCATATTCTAGAGTAGTCAAATCAATTTTAAGTATCTTACCCATAAACTATTGCCCTCCTTTATTTGTTGTTTCCTATTAGGAAACATGGTTTCCAATAATTCGTATAAATTAAAGCTAGGCTTTGGCACCTAACTGAACTGATATTAAATCTGCTATTTTAAATAAATCTTGTAAAATATTTTCCAGATTATGTTCTTCCATTCGTCCCCGCGGTCCTGACATAGCAAGACTTGCAACTACATTCCCAGAAAAGTCTCTTATGGGGACAGCTATGGCCATTATACTTAAGTCAATCTCCCCTTTACTAATACAGTAACCATCTCTTTTTATCTCTTCTAACCGTTGAAGCAGTCTTTCTTTCTGAGTAATGGTGTTTTTTGTTAGGGGTTCAAATTGCATTTTGGCGATTATCTTGTCTCGCTTCTTTTCATCCATATAAGCTAACAAAACCTTTGGAGCTGCACCACGGTAAAAAGGATGACATTCCCCTAACTTCATAGCTAGTTTAATTGGCAAGTTAGATTCACATAATTCAACTACAATAACCTGTTCTCCCTGAGCCATCATTATCATAGTGTTTTCGTTATATTTTTCACTTAACTTGGCTAAAAAAGGTTTAGCTATTTTACGAATGTCTAACCTATTCATAGCATAGTACCCTAAAGAAATCAGCATAGGACCTAAGGAATATTGCTTGGTCTGGTCATCTTGGGTAACGAAATCAAAATTTCTGAACGTTGCCAGTATCTTGCTAACGGCTCCTTTAGTAAGTCCGAGGTCATTGCTAAGCTCCGTTACTGAGACATATTCTTTTTTGGATAAGGACAAGAGTAAGTTTATTGCATTTTCCAAACTCTTTATGTTTCTGTTTTCCATTTAAGCTTTTACCCTTCTAATCAATTTTCGCCTGTTTCTTAAAATTATCATTAAAGTGTTTATTCTGCGCTAATTTGAAAATTCCTTCTAGGAAATGAAATTTCTTACTAGGAAACAAGCAGGTTCAAATGTGTAAAATTTCATTTAAATACTATTTCAAAAGATAAGTTCTGCAAACGGTTACACGTTTTTGTTCAAAAATCCCCTTAAAATACAAAGATCATACTGTTTTTCAAGTCGATGCTATGGTAGAATTAGATTTAGGTACACGTATGCCAAGTTGCTTTTGCAAACGCATACATCAGTCAGAGGTGAAGACATGCCTATTAATATGAAGTCTATTGCAGCCCAAGCAGGTGTTTCTGTAGCTACCGTATCCAGGGCTCTTAATCGTCCGGAAATGGTCCACCCAGCCACCAGGGAAAAAATCTTGGCCATTGTAGAAGACCTTAACTATGCGCCAAACCGTTTTGCCCAAGGTTTGTCGACAGGTAAAACAAAGCTAATTGCCTTAGTAGTTCCAACCTTAAACAATTCTTTTTTCGGTCAACTGGCTGACGGGTGTCAAAGCTATTTAATATCAGAGGGTTATAACCTGATTATATACAGCTATGAAGAGTATGGTCACAAAGAATTAGGCATAATCCATGATATTGATCAACGTATGATAGAAGGGCTTATCTTGTCAGGTTCAGGCTTTTATCTGGATACCTATCAGGAAATGTTAAACAAGATAAAAATCCCGGTTGTATTAGTCGAGAATTCCCCTGAAACAACCGGCATAAGCTCTGTATACATTGATGATGTAGCTGGAATGACCATGGCAGCTCAGTATTTGATCAATCAGGGTCATAAACAAATCGGTATTATAGCCGGCCCTGAAAAAATGCTGACAACTGACCGGCGAATCAAGGCAGTCAGAAATGTTTTCAAAGATTATCATCTTAATCTTAATGAGAAACATGTGATTTTTGGCGAATATGCGTCTTTAGAATCCGGAGCTACGGCACTCCAAAAACTTATGAAAAATCGAAAACCGCCTACAGCCATCTTGGCCTTTAATGATATTTTGGCTATTGGCGCTTTAAAAGCGGCAATCCAGTTAGGCCTTAAGATTCCTAAAGATTTAGCCATTATAGGCTTCGATGACATTCCTATGGCAGCCTATTATTCCCCAGCCTTAAGCACTATCCACTCTCCCAGCTTAGATCTGGGAAAGCATGCGGCCCGTCTGTTGCTGGAAAAGCTAACTGAGGCTGACGCTCCAATTAAAAAAATGCTGCTCCCTGTGGAATTGATTTTACGGGAAACTACATGATTTTTAAAAAGTAAGAAGGATTTTTAAAAGTCATGTGGAAATATATTAAAGAAAAATGTAAACGATTACATTAAAATGGAGGTATTTTAAATGGGTAAACTCAAAAGATTGCAACACATATTTCGTAAAGACGGTAAAGCTACCATAGTCGCCATGGATCACGGCAGCGATTCCGGCCCGGTTGCCGGTCTGGAAAATCCTGCTAAGACTATTGAAGCTGTAATTGAAGGCGGAGCCGATGCTATCCTTACTACTCTAGGGATTGCCAAAAAATTTGGGGCTCTTATTGGTTCAACCGGTCTTATTGTGAGACTTGATTTTCCTGGCACAATTTTAGCTAGTGGTGGCCATGATGCTAAACACGATTGCGAGCTTTTAGGAAGTGTGGAAGAAGCAGTTCGTATCGGTGCTGACGCTGTAATCATTACAGCCGGTCCTGGCCCAGGTGTAGAACGTAAAACTATGGCTAATCTTGCAAAAGTAGCTGAAGATTGCACAAAATACGGTATGCCTCTGGTAGGTGAAATGTATCCCGGAGGATTTAACCCTGACCCAGCAATGGTTAATGTAGATAATTTAGCACTTGCTGCCAGAATGGGTGCTGAGTGGGGTTCAGATATGTTAAAAATGCCTTATCGCCCTGGCTTTGAAAAAGTTGTTAACGGAACCTACGTTCCCATTGTTGTTTTAGGTGGAGCAAAAACAAATGATCAAAAAGTATTCTTCACCAATATCTATGATGCAATGCAAGCCGGTGCCAAAGGTGTAGCAATCGGCAGAAATATTTGGGGTAGCCCAGATCCTGCCAAAGTTGTTCGCTGCTTAAATGCCATTATTCACGACAATGCAGACGTTGACACAGCTATGGAGTTTTTGAAATAAGGCTAAAAAGCAGGTCACAATTTAAGGCTTTCACTTGTGGTAAGTGAAAGCCTTGCTTAATAATGAATTAAATTGGTTTATTTTGGCTTTAGCCTGACATAAGTCAAAAATCATTAAATTTAGGAGGTTATTAGTATGTCTAAAACTTATAAAGCAGCAATTATGACCGGACCAAGAACTATTGAGATTCAAGATATGCCTCTGCCGGAACCTGGTAGTGGTGAAGTTCTAATCAAAGTAAAAGCTGTAGGTATCTGCACTTGGGAGCAACGTGCTTACACTAAGGAAAAACCCGACGCCTTTCCTTTCTGGGGAGGTCACGAAATTGCCGGTATAGTTGAGAAAATCGGACCAAATGTAAAAAATGATCTTAAAGTTGGCGACCATGTTGCGGTAGCAAGTCTGACCCGCTGTGGTGAATGCTACTTCTGCCGTAAAGGTATGGATAATCAATGTCTATATTCTGAAGCTCCTGCTAAAGAAGGTGTGACTCCTGGTCCCCGCGGCTTTAGTGAGTACCTTTTAGTTCGCGGTTATGAATGTTATAAAGTTGATCCGGAACTTCCATTTGTCGAAGCTGCCGTTTCCGAACCTGTTGCTTGCTGCACCCGTAGTGTAAGGCAGTGTGAAATTTCTTTTGGAGATACCGTAGTTGTCCAAGGTGCCGGAATCATGGGTCTAATTCATGCCAAACTTTGTAAATTACGTGGCGCTACAGTAGTTGTATCAGAACCTGATGCTAAGCGCCGTGAAAATGCCTTAAAAGCCGGCATGGATTACGTTGTTGATCCAATTAATGAAAATTTAGCTGAATTTGTACGTAAAAATGTTAACCCCCATGGAGCTGAAGTTGTTATCTTTACAGCAGGTGGTCAGGCAGCCTTTAAGCAAGCCATCGAAGCAGTTGCCGTCGGTGGACGGGTAATGCTCTATGGTTCCATGCACCCTTCAGGTACTGTAACTATTGATGCTAACGATATCCATTACCGTGAATATTGTCTACTAGGCAGCTCTAAACATGATAAAGAGAGCTTCCGTGAAGCTACAGCCCTTCTTTCTTCAGGTGCAATTAGCGTAAAAGATATGGTGAGTGCTGTAGTTCCTTTTGAAAAAATCAAAGAAGGTTTTGAACTTGCTTTAGCAGGTGGACAATATCGCGTCGTTTTAAGCGTAAACGAATAAGGAGGGGATGTACCTGTGGGTACCGTTTATCTCCTGGGATTAGATATAGGCACTAGTGGATGTAAAGGTGTTTTGGTAGATATACATGGCAATATAAAAGCCAGTTTAACTACTAGACACAGCATAAGCCAGCCTCAACCGGGCTGGGCTGAACACGATCCGGAAAAAAACTGGTGGGACGAAATGGTCACCATTATTAAACATTGTCTTACTACTAGTGGTATCAACCCTAAAGATATTGCCGGCATTTCTGCCGGTGGCCTTGTCCCCAACCTTTGCCCTCTTGATGAGGAAGGTAATTCAGTTCGTCCCGCTATTCTTTACCGGGATAATCGGGCAGTTGTGGAAGCCCAAGAGCTAAGTGAAGAGTTTAATCTGACCTTAGGTGCTGCTGATGTAACTCCTAAACTCTACTGGCTTAAAAAATATGAACCGGAAAACTATAAAAAGATTAAAGTAGTGCTAAACGCCCACTCTTATATTGCCTATAAATTAACCGGCAATTTTAATGCCGATTGTGATATTGCCAATATATTTGGTGGTGTTTTTGACCTGGAGAAACAGGATTGGGATTATGATTTGTTTAAAAGGATGGGGTTGAATCCCGAAGTACTCCCTCCTATTTTCCGACCTACTGATGTAGTAGGTACTGTAAGCAAGGAAGCTGCAGCTGCCACCGGACTGGCACCTGGTATACCTGTGGTAGCAGGTAACGGCGATTCTTTCATGTCACTTTTAGGTGCCGGCGTGGTTGACCCTGGAGATGCTATGCTCTATTTTGGTACCGCAGGTACTATGTTGGTCTGTGAAGACAGTCTCGTTAAATCAGCTTCCAGCCAGGTTATACGTAAAGGCAGCGTAGAGTTTTTAGCTAATATTTTAACCGGAGGAGAACTTACCCGCTGGTTTAGAGAGCAGTTGCAAATCGGGGAAAATGTACCGGATTACCCTACTCTTGAATCCTTAGCTTCAGAAATTGTCCCCGGTTCTGAGGGACTGATTATACTTCCCCACCTAATGGGTGAAAGAACACCGGGTAATAACCCTTTAGCCAAAGGAGTTATGATAGGTCTTACTACTGCTCATACAGGAGCTCACATTTACAGAGCTTTAATGGAATCTTTCGGCTATGCCCTGCTCCATAGCCTCGAACAAACTAATGCCGTTATTAAGCGGGTTGTAGCAACGGGTGGCGGTGCTAAAAGCAGTTTATGGCGCCAAATTGTCACCGATATAACAGGCCTGCCTTTAGAATATATTTCTAAGAGTGACGCAGCTTTAGGTAATGCTTACTTTGCCGGCTATTCTTTAGGCTTGTTTTCAGATTTTGCACCAATGAAAAATGAATGGCTTAAGGTAGATGAAGTAACTAAAGTTAACCCGGAATCTCATAAAATTTACAGCAGGTACTTTAACCTCTATAAGGAAATTAATAGTATGCTCAAACCTGCTTTTGTATCTCTAGCAGATATTTATTCCAGTACTTGTGGGGGAGGGAAATAATAATGAAAATTGCCGCCTTTATCGGTAGCGCTAATAAAAATGGTAATACAGCTAAAACTGTCAAACAAATTCTAGCCGGCGCCGAAAGCAAAGGTGCCACATCAGAGATCTTTTACCTATGCGATTATCTCATTAAACCCTGTACCGGCTGCCGTTATTGTGAAAAAAAAGATGTTTGTAAAATAACTGATGACGATGTCCACATTCTTCATAAGGCCATCAGAGAAAATGATGCATTTATTCTTGGAACTCCCACCTATTATGGAGACATTACAGGACAGTTTAAACAATTTGTTGACCGTTGCTACCCTTTCTGTAAACCTATTAAACACGATGGCGAAAAAATGACTTTTGGCAGCATCCTTCCTGCAGGAAAACCAGGAATTTTTGTAGCCATCAGCGGTAGCCACGGCCCTGAAGTTTTTGATAGCCATATTAAAGTCGCGGGTCACTGCTTTAACGATCTTAACGTAGAGCATTGGCGTAACATTTTAGTCCCTTACACCACTTGGACCCCAGTATCACCTGAGCACCCTATTATGGAAGAAGCTTTTAATACAGGTGTGGAATTAGTAGAAACCTTTGGCGATAAATCAGACTCCAAATAACTGTCCAAAAGCTAAATGCAAAAGCACTAAAGTTAAGAAGGATAGCTTAACATCCCTCTTAACTTTAGCGCACCAAATAAATGATTTAGCTGGCCTTAAGCTTTGGGTACAAAAGTGAAAACTTAAGCCAAACTAAATAGTATAAAAAAGGATGGGGTGAAAAAATGAAAGCTGTTAGAAAGTACGGAGAAGGTATAAAAGAGTGGCATCTGGTAGATGCACCGGAACCGACTCCCGGCCCGGGGGAAGTTAAGATAAAGGTTGCTTATACAGGTATATGCGGTAGTGACTTGCATATGTATCTAGGTAACCCTGAAGGACCCCCTGATTTAATTCCCGGCCATGAGTTTAGCGGTACCGTAGTGGAAGTAGGTCCTGGGGTAACTGAAGTAAAAGTCGGGGATAGAGTAACGGCAGAACATACTCTTGAAGTTTGTGGCATCTGTCAACATTGTCGTGACGGTAACTACCAAAGATGTGCCAAACGTGTTTCCCTAGGCTTTAACAAACACGGCTCTTTTGCCGAATATGCAATAGCCACAGCTAAATATGTTCACATTTTACCTGAAAATGTTTCTTTAGAAGAAGGCGCTTTAACTGAGCCTTTAGCCTGCGCATTACACGCTATAGAACTAATTGAACCGGTAGCCGGAGATAAAACATTAGTAATCGGTCCAGGTCCTATTGGTCTTTTAACTGCCCTTTGTTTAAAAGCTTATAATTGTCAAGTGGATATTATTGGTACTGAACAAGATAAAATGAGACTTGAAAAGGCTAAAGAAATTGGTATTAATGTAATCACTTCTTTTGATGATGCCTCTTACGACGTGGTGGCTGAATGCTCCGGCAGTCAAGGTGGGGTTGGTTCCGCTCTTAAGGCAGTACGAAAAGGCGGTAAAGTTATACAGGTCGGTATTTGTACCAAGCCTATTATGGTTGATTTTGACAATCTTATTTTTAAAGAGCTGACTATTAAAGGCACTTTCTGTCACCACTACCCCACCTGGGAAAAAGCCTTGAAGTTTGAGGAAATGGGTATTTTAGATGTAAAACCCATAATCTCTGAAACCTTACCTATTGAAAAATGGGAAGAAGCTATGGAGAAATTAATCAACAAGGAAGGCTTAAAAATCTTGTTAAAAATGTAGGAGGTGAAGTCAGATGAAAACACGCCAAATAATCTTTAACGGAGTTAATGACTGGGAAATTCGTACTATAGATCTTCCGCCGCTGAAAGAAAATGAAGTTTTGGTTAAGGTGGAAGCTTGCGGCCTTTGTACTTGGGAAAGAGATATTTTATCAGGGAGAGAACCGGCAGATTTCCCCTTTACCGGTGGTCACGAAATTGCGGCAACAGTAGTGGAAAAAGGAAGCAACGTTGACCCAGACCTTAAGATTGGAGCTAAAGTAGCTGTAGCTAAATGGGCAAGATGTAACAATTGTTATGAATGTCGCAGAGGTTTTGACAATCATTGCCGGGAAGCTCAGCGTCCTGCTCCGGCTGGACAAGCTTGGGGACCAGGTGGCTTTAGTGAATACCTAATAGCCAAAAGCTATGAGGTGTTTCCTCTACCCGGTAATAATCCCGTCCACTTTGCTGCTTTAACTGAGCCTATGGCTTGCGTTACCAGAAGTATTCGGAGAGTTGACTTGGTTGCAGGGGACACGGCCGTAGTTATCGGCGCAGGCTTTATGGGTCTGTTGTTTCTGAAACTACTAAAACTACGGGGAATAAAAGTAGTGGTGGTGCAACGCAGCGCTAAAAGAAGAGAATTAGCAAAGCAAATGGGTGCTGACCTGGTAGTTGATCCTACCTCTCAAAATTGGGTTGAAGTAATTAAAGATTTTACGGAAGGTCGAGGCGCTCAAAGCATATTCTATACTGCTGGCGGACCGGAAATGCTTAACCAATGCTTAAAAGGAGCTGCTATTGGTGGCTATGTACTCATCTATGCTCCATTATTTGAAACTGCTTGCTTAGATGTGGATGAGATTCACTTCAAAGAGTTAGTAGTTTTAGGTAGCGTTAGACATGATAAAGAAAGCGTTCGTGAAGCGACCAGCATTATTGGGGACGGTTTAATCAATCTAGAAGATTTAAACTTAGAGTTTTGCTCTTTTACTGATTTTGATAAAGCTTTGGAAAAAGCTATCAACAACAGGGATATCCATAGAGTTCTTCTAACCTGGGATAAATGATAAATAAAAATAAGCGGGCAAATGAACAATCATTCGCCCGCTTATTTTTCTTACCCTGATAAATCTTTACGTAAAAAATGCTAAAACACTTATCTTTTGTGATAATCTTTTTAAGCAA
Organism: Clostridia bacterium; assembly: GCA_012838615.1. Classification (GTDB taxonomy): domain Bacteria; phylum Bacillota; class DUOV01; order DUOV01; family Zhaonellaceae; genus DUOV01. The sequence continues at coordinate 18,294 of DUOV01000019.1, forward strand.
AAACAGAACAACTGTTTCCTACTCGATAAGATTTGTAAGTTCCGCTATAAATTTCATAGCCGCTACCATTATTTACGGCCGGATAGGCTAAGCCTGCTTGCACGGCCCGAATAAAGGTGGCTTCATCCCTCACCCAGTTTGGTACCCAGGTAGCAAACTTTCCTACCTGTTCAATATGGTGGGCATCGCTACCTCCTAAAGCCGGAACACCTAATTCTCTTGCTAGTTCATATGCCTGTATATTGTATTGTTCCGGTGTACTACCATTAAAGGCCTCAATTCCCCATAACCAATCTAATTCCCGGATATAGTCACCCATACCTCGATTGTTTTTCCGGTAAGGGTGAGCACAAATTGCCACTCCACCTACCGCTTTAACCTTGGCGGTTAGTTCTTTGGCATGTAACTTTTGTTTAGGTAAATCTTTTAGGCCAAAAACTGTCATGTCTCCTTCATAGGTCAAGATCTCTGCCCCGGTTATGATCAAAAAGTCTAATTTTCGACTTAATCGGTCAGCTTCCTCTTTAATTTCATTACTTTCATGATCAGTAATACATACTCCGTTTAACCCTAAAGACTTGGCTTTCCCAACAATTTCCTCTAAAGAAACGAAACTGTCTCCGGAATATTTCTTTTCATGTAAATGGGTATCTATGAACATGCTGTCACCTTCTGTCATATCTTATACCCATTATATATGTCAATTAGCTTGTATTTGAAATCAAATTTTTTTATGGATTGATAGACTCCTATAAATATTTTCTATCTTACTAAATATTGCCTCCCAAGAATACTTATATACCATTTTCTGCCACCCTAGGAGGGGAACTATCTTTGATTTTTTTACCTCATTTACTTGGTAAATAATACTCTCCCTTAACCTATACTCATAAGCAGGAAGTTCTTTGGGTTCTGGCTCATCTATAGCTTGAAGCTTCGGCATTTTGACAAATCTCACTAGGCCACTTTCCTCAAGCTCTTCGCTTATCCATTCTCGTAAAACCGGCAATTCGTTAACAACCAGCCTTAATCCGGAGGCCAAAGCTTCTACTGTTACTAAGGAAAAACCTTCGTAAAAAGAGGGCAAGACAAAAATATGGGCCTCTCTCATTAAATTACTTAAACTAGTTTGAGAAACTGATCCTAGGAAAGTCACATTATTCATTCTTTTAATCATATCCATTATTTGGTCGTATTCCGTTCCAAAACCGGAACCAGCCAAAATCAATTCCACTTTTTCCTGAGGAAAAGGTAGCTGGCTGAAAGTCCTTAATAAAGACAAAACTCCTTTGACTCGACTAATTTTTCCCGCATACAAAAGTTTTATTTTGTCCTGTATTGGTCTCTTTTGGGGAGGATAAAAAATTTCGTTGGCAAAACCGCCACCCACTATTTTAATTTTATCCCCAGCTATCCCATATAGCCTTTGGATTTCATTTTTCTGATAAGAGCTTAAGGCTGCAATACCATCGAGCTGCTTACAGCCATTTAAAACATATTCCTTAAACTGGCCGGCGCTTGCTAATTGCCTGAATTCTGTACTGTGGCAAATGCCTATGATGGGTGTTTTAGGAAAAACCTTTCTGCTTAAAGCTGCTAAGAGCCATAGATGGTGTACGATAATCAAATCCGGTTCAAATAAAGCAGCTTTATTTAAAGCTGCAGTAAAAGCTTTTTGCCAAAGGAAAAACATCTCTTCAGTCATCTCAGAGTATTTAGTGCTGGTATAGGGCATAGCATCACTCATACCTGCTACCGGAAAAGGTAATTCTTCGGTATTAAAAAAGACTGGAGCAAAGAGTACATCGTCAGGCATTGACCTTAAATAATGCCAATCATTAATATCAATTCCAGCGATCACGTACTGGGCATATTCTTTACTCCTGGCTACCTTAACAAGGTTTTTTAAATAAACACCGCTTCCGGTTTCTCCGGGCTTTTGAGCAAGCAAATGCAATATTTTCATTCCTATCTCCTTAGCTTCATGGTTATGATTTGAAGTAACTTCGCTTGATTAAATAAAAATCCTGCTTATCTTAATCCACCTTTTTTAATCTTTTATGTTTTCCGATAGAATTTGGATGAGTTTGCTTTGGTTGACTGTATCAAAGTACTTTTCTAAGTCCATGTCTACTACGTATCTGTAGCCATCAGTTATTACTCTGTTTCCACCTGTCCGTGAGGCCTCACACGGTAAGACGATTCACTTTCCTTCCATATACCCGCAACATTTACGCTGACGTATCCGTGTAGCTTTTGGGCTTTGACTTGAATGGCAGTCTCAACCCACGTTTCGCGCCTGATGTTGTTCGTGTTCCTCGGGCCGGAATTTTGCCGCTGGCTTCCTTCAGATTCCACCTCGCGATGGACACCCTTGCCTTGAGCTAATGGTTGATCACTACATACCCCCATAGTGGACTTTCACCACCTAGTTAATCGCCATGCGTGGCGCACCATTAAAAACAACGCCTTAAACATTGTTTAGGCGTTGTTGAAAAAATAGATCACCATAGCCTGAGGATAACTAATTACTTCTTTAACATTTTTGCCGTTTCTGCTACCCTCTTGGCTAACGCTTTTACTGTTTCCATACCGACAACATCCTCAGCTGCACCTTTATCCTTTCTGTCCTGGCTCCATACAGAGGCTCCGTTGTAAGCTTGGTAGCCTGCACTAACTGAAATAATACTAAAACATAAATAAAAATTGTTGATGGTAGCCAGAGCCGTCTCCTGGCCCCCATGTCTTTTGCCGCCTACGGCAATAGAACCGCCTACTTTCTTTTTTAGCATGCCGTCCTTAATCAGAGGCCATAAAGGCCTGAGACGGTTTAAGCAAGCCTGAAGCTGGGCTGAAGTAGTCATTTGGTAGACCGGGCTACCAAAGATGTAAGCATCGGCTTCAATAAAAGCAGGATAGATTTCATCCATAACATCCCCTTTGGAAACAGGACAGTATAACACCCCTTCTTTTATGCAGCGATCGCAATGAATACAAAAGTTAATTTTCTTTCCCGCCAAAGAAATAAATTTAGTTTGTACATCCCCTACACTTTCAGCAGCTTTTAAAGCTTCTTGCACCACATAATAGGTAGCTGCTTTCCTTGGGCTACCACTAATACCTAATATTTTAACCACAAACCTTACCCCTTTTAAATGTTCTAATTTATAACTTTAATCTAGATTTCATCGATCCCAATTAGGACATTTTTTTGCAAACGACATAAATACTTAAGAGCTGCTTCATGGGAATCATAAAAAGCTCCTGCCGTACAATCTTTCACAATCTTAAAATGAAATCCTAATTGGTGAGCATCTACCGCCGTAGCCCTAACACACCCATCTGTGGCCACACCGGTTATGATAATTTCATTTACTCCTAAACTTCTGAGTAAAAGTTCCAAGTCCGTAGCTAAAAACCCGCTAAACCTTTTTTTAATTACTAAGTAATCTTTCTCCTCTACTTGAATTTCTTGAATGATTTTAGCCCCTTCCGTTCCCTCAATGCAGTGTGGTTTAGAACATTCTAATTCCAGTCCAAAATCAGACATATCCTTTCGATGGATCTGAATAACATGGATTACCGGAATTTCTTTTTGCCGGGCTCTCGCTATTGCCTCCACTACATTTTCAATTATTTCCTGACCACCTTCACATTTGAGGGGCGCATTTTCGCCTAAAAAATCATTCTGCATATCAATTACCAGTAGAGCTTTCATAAAGTGCCTCCTTTACCTTGTAGCTAAAAACACATCTTAACAAGTGTTAGATGAAGCTCCCTCACCTCCCGCCTAAAAAATCAAAACCGCCAATTTAACACCCTAAGTACCAGGGAATTAAACCGGCGGTATCTAAGCCAATAAAGACTTATCAACCATAGCGGTTATAACCAGCTAGGCAAACCCCTTAAAAGGGCGCTTACCCACCATCGGTTATTTAAAGGTTTTCCTTGAGCACAATTAAAGTTGCTACCATTTCATTTAAATGATCGTAATCTCTAAAGATAAGCTGAATATCTAGTGACATCTGTTGCTGTAGCTCAACTTTCAAGCGCTTCTTAAAAATCTCACCTAAAAGTACATCAATCTCCTTTGTTTTATCACGATATGATTCATCCAAAGCTTTTAAGGATGGGATCCTATGATGCTCGGCTAATATTATTATTTTATTAGCCACTATAGTAACGTGTAAACTTTGCACACCTGCAGAAAATAATTCTTGGTTAATATTGTTATATATTTTTGTGATTTGTCGTTTTACTTTATTTATATCCATAAGTCATCACTAAA
>DUOV01000183.1 GCA_012838615.1 Clostridia bacterium
AAATAGCTTGAATTAACTCGCCTGCTTCGCAGGCTGAACCTAACATAAGCCCTTCCTTATATTTTAGTAATTCTTGTCTTGGAATCCGAGGTTTTCTATAAAAGTAATCGAGATGGGATAATGATATTAATCGGTATAAATTTTCCATCCCTTGCTGATTTTTCACAAGAATAATTATATGATAAGTTTTTTCTTTTTCCTGAGAATTATCTTTTAAATCAAATAAGTACCCTTCAACCCCGTAGATTATCTTGATTTTATTTTTTTTACCCTGTTCATAAGCTTCCGGAAAGGCTTGCACTACGCCATGGTCAGTAATTGCAATGGCTTGATGACCCCAAAAGGCCGCCCTTTTAATAGCTGAATCGATATTAGTTAGACCGTCTAAGGAACTCATCTTTGTATGCAAGTGAAGCTCTACTCTCTTTTTTTCACATTTATCTTGCCTAGTTTCTTTTTCAGCAAGTGTAATATCACTAGCCATTACTGTAAGCTCTTGGCTAAAACGATCTTGTTGTACACTACCCCTAACATGTAAATACTGGTGGTTTTTAATTTTATCAGATATTTTTTCTCCCTTTTCATGTTCAAAATACTTAACTGTAATAGAGTTTGTATAATCAGTAATATCGAAAGTAACAAGTGTTCTTCCGCTTCTTAACTCCTTAACATCCAAATTGAAAACTTCACCGCGAATAATAACAGACCGTTCTTCTTCAACAATTTTTTCAATTGAAACAAATTCTTCAGGTATTGTCTGTCCTAGCCAAACTTTATTCTTAACATAATCCGTCTTTTTTTCGTCACTTTCAGGCAATTTAGCAATGTAAGCTTGTTCTATTTCTTCAAAAAGATCAGTTACTGTATTTTCTTCAACAACTGAAGTTAGACAAACCCTATATTCATTACCTAATGACTCTAATAAAAGCATCTCAACAAATTGTGGATACTTTTTTTGTTCTAAAAAGCCGACAAGAACTTGGTTAGGAAGAAACAGGAAAATAGTACGATGTTCTACTTCCCATTTAATCTGATTTAACCATCCCTTTGCACTTGGTAAAAAATGAACAATGTATAATTTCAATAAATCAACATACTCGTTGCAAAAATCCAATAAAGTAAGTTGTCCTGGGGTAAAACAAGGTACCAAAAAAACATGCTGTAAAGAAGGGATCTTGTCAATTACTTCTTTAGACAAATCCCTTAATCCAGCATACGGAATAATATCCTTACATTTTAAAAAAATATGCCATGATTTTGATTTGCGCTCGACTCTTACTTTAAGTATATGTCCTTCTACTAATAGCTGTTTTAGTTTCTTATCTAAAGCTAATTTCTTAACAAATTCATGAAAGCCAAGTTCGTTATCTGTACTAGCAAGTTGTCCCATTCGCTGTTCTCCTATTTCTTATCAACGACGATTTATCTGTTCTCTATTACAAGGCGTGAAACATATTCGGCAGCTTCAGAAAGTTGCAGAGTAATTTCTTGTCCGGTAGACCTAGTTTTTAGATCTACAGTATTTTCCGAAACAGTCTTTTTTCCCACAGTAATTCTGTAAGGATAACCAATAAGATCTGCGTCAGTAAATTTAACACCTGCTCTCTCGCAGCGATCGTCTATGATTACATCTATACCAGCTTTAAGTAAGTCTTGATATAACTTTTCAGCAATCTCGGCTTGTCTATCGTCTTTCATGGTAGCCGGTACAATTATAACTTCAAAAGGGGCAATAGCAACTGGCCAAACAATTCCTTTTTCGTCGTGATTTTGTTCAACGGAAGCAGCCATAGTTCTACCTACGCCTATACCATAGCAACCCATTACTATTGGCTTTTCTTGGCCGTTTTCATCAACATAAGTTGCTCCAAGTTTAGAACTATATTTTATACCAAGTTTAAAGACTTGTCCTACCTCTATACCCCTGGCAGAATTTAAAACAGCTCCACACCTTGGACAGAAATCTCCCGCTTTAACAGTACGAATATCCGCAACTTTTGTAGCTTGAAAATCGCGACCGTAGTTAACATTAATAAAATGATAATCCTCTTTATTTGCTCCTGCTACAGCATTTTTAAGCTGCAATACTTCTTCGTCCACAATGATCTCTATTCCTTTAATTTCTATTGGACCTACATAACCAGGGTCGGAACCAGTTATTCTTTTTACGGTTTCATCATTTGCCAGCTTTAATTCCGTAGCATCAATTTGGTTAAGCAGTTTAATTTCATTAATCTCTCGATCCCCACGAACTACAGCACAAATTACACCTTTATCACTTTCATAAAAAATAGTTTTAATTGTTTTTTCTTTGTTTACGCCAACAAACTCCGCAATTTGTTCGATTGTATGCATCCCAGGTGTGTGTAATAATTCCCGTTCTTTTTCAGCTTCTTTATCATTATTTTCCCTAATTAAACTTTCAGCCCGTTCCACATTGGCAGCATAATCACAGTCAGAGCAATAAACGATCTCCGCTTCACCGGAATTAGCTAAAACCATAAATTCATGGGTTGAACTTCCGCCAATTGCGCCAGAATCAGCCTCCACCGGACGAAAAGACAATCCGCAACGTTTGAAAACATTTACGTAGGCCTGAAACATCTTGTTATAGCTAATATCCAAGCCCTCTTCATCCCGATCAAAGGAATATAAATCCTTCATCATGAACTCCCTGCTTCTCATTAAGCCAAAGCGAGGTCTTCTTTCATCCCTAAATTTGCATTGAATTTGGTAAAGCAATAATGGCAATTGTTTATATGAGGTAATTTCCCTACGAACCAAATCCGTAATAATCTCTTCATGAGTTGGGCCAAGACAAAAATCCCTTTGATGACGATCTTTTAAACGAAATAACTCATCACCATAAACACTCCATCTGCCACTTTCTTGCCACAACTCAGCAGGCTGAATAATAGGCATTAATATTTCTTGTCCACCAGCTTGATTCATTTCTTCTCTAATAATGTTGGCGATTTTTTGCATAACTTTCCAACCTAAAGGAAGATAACTATAAACACCTGCACTAAGCTTTCTAATCATGCCAGCTCTAACTAACAATTGATGACTTACTACCTCAGCCTCTGCAGGTACTTCGCGTAAGGTAGAAATCATATATTGTGAAACACGCATAAAAAAACCTCCTATATATCAGATCATTTTTTTAATTTCTTGTAACAAACATGCTTCTAACTTATCTTCAGGAATAGTAGCAACAACTTGGCCTTTCTTAAATAATACTCCCTGCCCTTTTCCACCTGCAATACCTATATCTGCTTCTTTTGCCTCGCCAGGACCATTAACCGCACAGCCCATTACTGCAATTTTTAAGGGTTTTTCAACAAATGTAAGTTCGGCTTCAACTTTTTCTGCTATTTTTGCCAAATTTATTTGACAGCGACCGCAGGTTGGACATGAGATCAATTCAATACCTTTTTTACGCAGCTCCAAGGACTGTAAAATAGTAAAGCCTACGTAGACTTCTTGCACAGGATCACCAGTTAGTGATACTCTAATGGTATCTCCAATACCTTCAGATAATAGTATACCAATACCAACAGCTGATTTTATGGTGCCGCTTTTTGCAGTTCCTGCTTCAGTAACACCTACATGTAAAGGATAGGAGATTTTAGAAGCAATAATCCGATAGGCCTCCAACATAAGAGGAATTCGGGAAGCTTTTAATGATACCTTCATATTATAAAAACCAAGCTTTTCTAAAATAGCTACATGTTCTAGTGCACTTTCGACCAATGCTTCAGGAACCAGACCTCCATATTTGTTCAGAATTGATTTATGTACAGAGCCTGAATTCACACCAATTCTTATAGGTATTCCGTAATGTTTAGCCGCGGCTACAACTTCTTGTACTTTTTCTTTAGAACCGATATTACCCGGATTAAGTCTTAAACAGTCAACTCCATTTTCTACAGCCTTAAGTGCCAACCGGTAGTTAAAATGAATATCAGCTATTAAGGGAATATTAATTTTTTGTTTAATACTTTTTAAACTATTAGCAGCTTCTTCATCAATGACCGCAACACGAACCAGTTCACAGCCGGCTTTTTCTAATTCTAATATTTGACTTACTGTAGCTTCAACATTGCGTGTATCAGTATTGGTCATAGACTGAACTGAAATTGGAGCATCTCCACCAATTTCAACTTGTCCAACTTTAATTTTTATACTTTTCCTTCTCTGGAACAAAACTAGCACCACCAATCGTTTAAGAGGCCTTAGTGGCTAAACAATCGCAAAATATCCTGATACGTTATTAGTACCATTAAACCGATAAGCAAGAAAAAACCTACAAAGTGAATAAAATTTTCTTTTTCACGCTGTATTGGTTTTCCTCTTAACCATTCCAGCCCTAAGAATATTAGTCTACTACCGTCAAGAGCAGGCACAGGAAACAAATTAATTAAGCCTAAATTTAAACTAAGTATAGCAGCAAAATTTAATATGCTGGCCATGCCATACTCTGCTGCTTCACCTATCATCTGTACCATACCCACCGGACCTGCTACTTCAGCAGGTATTCGGCCAATTATCATTTGGACAAGACTAACAACCAATAAGTAACCAAGCTCAACAGCTTGTTGGATTCCAAGAACTATGGATTCTAATAATCCCTGTTTTGCCCACATTCTTTCAATTCCAACTAAACCAACCTTATATTCCGGGTCAAGCACCGGTGTTACCCTTACAGTTAAAAGTTCTCCGTTCCTTTTAATCTTAAACTCTAACTCCTTACCTGGGCTATTATGTATAATAGTAGTTAAATCATTCCACGTTTCAGTTTTTTCATTATTAATTGCTACAATTTGGTCTCCCTCTCTCAAACCCGCTAATTGGGCAGCCCCGCCAGGTACTAGTCCACCGATAATATTTTGATTTGTAGGTATCCCTAGCCCTGTAAAAACTATGATAAATATTAGTAGGGCCAAAACAAAATTCATAAAACTACCAGCAAAAATAACAAAACTACGTTTCCCAACACTTTTTTTATTAAACCCTCTAGGATGGTCTTCGTCATCAGGCTCCATGCCTGCCATTCTGTTATACCCGCCTATTGGCAAAATCCGTAGTGTAAATAAGGTTTCTTTACCTTTATGAACAAAAATTTTCGGGCCCATGCCAATGGCGAACTCATGAACTTTTATCCCTACTGCTTTAGCAGCCAAAAAATGGCCTAATTCATGGCTTACAATAAGTAACCCTAAGATAATAACTGTGATAATAATAGACAAACCATACACCTTCCCTTTTAACTGGAGTAATATATACCCTAAATCATATGCTATTCTGTTTAGAAATAATCAGTTTTTACTTTATTATCTACCATTTTTCTAACAAATAGATCCAACTCTAAAATCTCCTCAAGCGAAGGTCTTTGCTTAATGGGGATATACTGCAAACAAAATTCTATAAGTTCAACAATCCGGGGGAATTTAATCCTGCCATTTAAGAATAACTCTACTGCTTTTTCGTTAGCAGCATTAAAGATTGTTGGCGCTGTTCCTCCTGCAGCCCCTACTTCATAAGCTAGTTTCAAACCTGGGAAAACATCATAATCGGGTTTTTCAAAAGTTAAACCTGAAATAGAAGAAAAATCAAGTCTATCCCAACCCGTACTCCATCTCTCAGGCCATGATATAGCATACAAAATCGGTAAGCGCATATCCGGATAACCCATTTGAGCTATGACAGAAGTATCTTTAAACATTATCATCGAATGTATAATGCTTTGAGGATGTATAATAACTTCAATCCTATCATAGGGCATATTAAAGAGCCAATGGGCTTCGATTACCTCTAATCCTTTATTTATTAAAGTAGCCGAATCGATAGTTATCTTAGAACCCATAGACCAGTTCGGATGTTTCAAAGCCATTTCTGGCGTTACTTGAGCCAACCGTTCTTTTGGCCAACCTCTAAAAGGCCCTCCTGAAGCAGTTAGAATTAGTTTTTCCAAAAATTTATTTTGGTTAGCTAGGCATTGAAAAATTGCGCTATGCTCACTATCAACAGGTAATAATTGAACGTTTTTTTCCTGAACATTTTCCATTACAATATGCCCAGCCGTAACTAAAGTTTCTTTATTGGCTAAAGCAACTTTTTTGCCATATTTAATAGCTTGTAAGGTAGGTTTTAATCCTGCTGAGCCGCTAATAGCTGCCAAGACTGTTGTTACTTCAGAAATTTCTAATGCTTCTTTAATTCCTGCCTCACCAGCCAACAAAACGGTTTTAGTATCTCCAACTAAAGCCTTTAGCGGAGACAATAATTCTTCTTTAGCAATTACAGCTATTTTGGGATGATATTTTTTAACTTGCTGAGCTAATAATTCAAAATTTTCTCCCGCAACTAGCGAAACAGCTTGTAACCGTTCTGGAAATTGTTCAATGACTTCCAAAGTTTGTTTGCCTATAGAACCTGTACTTCCTAAAATTGCAATACCCTGCACTATTAATTACTCCTTACTATGTTTTTTCCAACCCCTTACGAAGGCTTTTATAATTACAAGTAAAATAGGACCGATAAAAACGCCAAGGACTCCAAATACTTTTAAGCCTATATATATAGCAAGTATTGCTTCTAAAGGATGTATTCCTACATTTACACTTACTATTTTAGGTTGTAAGATCTGGCGAGCAGCCGTAATAAATATATAAAGAATTACCAAGCCTAAGGCATTGCGAATATTTTTGCTGACTATCTCTCGGATAATCCAAGGTACAAAAACAGCTCCCGGTCCCAGTACTGGTAGTGCGTCAACAAAACTAACAAGTAAAGCAATTATTAATGCAAATTCATAGCCTAAAAAATGTAACCCTAACAGGGTCTGTAAAAAAGTAATTAGCATCAGGACTAACTGAGCCCTGATAAAACCAACTAGAGCTATTCCTATTTCTTGATTAGTAGATTCAAGAATATTCCCTAGACGAGTCGGTAAAATATCAGTTATCTTTTTGATAATTTTTTCTCTATCACGAGCAATAAAAAAAGTAGCTAATAATGTAAAAATCATAACGAGTAATACTTCAGGAACTAGTGAAAATAAATATATGCTGCTCGTCAATAATTGACCAATAATACTTGTAAGCTGGTTTATTAATTTTTCCGCATTAGCAGCTACGTTATTAACCAATTGCTGGGAAACATCGTAATTTAAGCCTAACGAATAGTAATAATCTGAAACCCGATTGAAAATTTCTAAGATATATCCTTTTATCTCGTTGGAAAGAGCAGGCAGGTATTTTGACAAATCTATTAATTCTATTATTAAGCGAGAAATTATCCATACCATTCCTGCTAAAAAACTACCAAAAAAAACAATTAGAACTAGTAATACTGTAAATCCCCTATCTAGTTTATAACGTTTCACAAGGTAACTAACTGAGGGGTTAATTAATTCAGCTAACACGTAAGCTAGAATAAAAGGTAACAGTACTGGTATGAGATATCGTAAAGTTCCTGCTAAAGCAGGAATT
>DUOV01000184.1 GCA_012838615.1 Clostridia bacterium
ACATTGTAGATGATACTTGACAAATTCCTCCGCCCAATCCTGGTTCAAATTCATTTTCTACAATAACCATTGCTTCTTTATATCCGGCTTCTTTTGTTCTAGGACCTACTGCTTCATTGAAAGAAAAGGTTGCACCAGGTGGGACTATGTAGTCTTTTAGTTTGCTACTTGCAATTTTTATATTATGGGTTCTTTCCTTATTAGCCGGGTTAAAATATGTTGTTGCTTCAGCTATTTTACCTGTAATATGCATGTTCTTTATATCTTCATCAGTAATATCCGGGTTTACTGCAACTTTAACAATTTTAACTACATAATCATGAGAACGCTCTTCTTCGCTAATAATACTTTCAAGCTGGTCCAATGCGTCATTAATATTAGCCTGTTCTCCAATGATGGCAGGAACTACTGTAATTTTCTCATCCTCAGAAATAATAACTTTAGCATCTTGTGGTTTAATTGCGTAATCTTTGACAAAATTATATATTGCTTCAAATGCTTTTTCTCTATTAAACTCTTTTTGTAAAGTAAAAGTCGAATGATTTTTAAGGGAATAAAAAATATAATACCATTGCTCAAAAATGAAACCTGTTTTCCCATAAGAGGATATCTGTTTAAATGTTTCTTCTTTAAGAGGGACGATACCTAATTGATTAAAGGATAAAGTTTCTACATGCGCATCATATATAAACTTAACTTTTCTCTGATTAAAATCTGCGGATACCATGTCTATCTGGGCCTTTAATTCATCAGGTCTTAAATTGCCAACATCAGTTCCTTCTAAAAACAAGTTAGATAGAGTACGTTCACCTACTAAAAATTTTGGAAGAGTATATACGACTAATATAAATATAATAAGTACTATAAAAAGCCCGGTTAGGTAACGATTTCTCAAGAAAGCCCCTCCCTTTTGTATTTTAATTTTAGTATTAAAGGGGTAAATGTACTTAAAAAATGCGCCTATAAATTGCAAGGCGCCAAATATTTAGTGAAATAAGGCTATCAGTTTATAAAAAGCCGCTTGAAAAAGCGGCTTATCCCATTCGTTATTCCTCTTCATCAAGGAGTTGTTCCCAGGCTTTTGCAACAGATTCCCATTCTTCGTCGCTTTCAATCTCTACTAAAACTTCATCACCATTTTCATCCTCAGTAATTTTTAAAACAATAGCTTCATCTAATTCTTCATCAACAGGCATGAGGATTGCATACTTATTTTCATTCAGTTCTAAAACGTCGATAATTGTAAACTCATGTTCATTTCCGTCTTCATCCTGTAAGATAACTGTTTCATTATCACAATCACAATCGCACCCACATTCACATTCAGAATTAAGCTCTTTCTTTTCATCAACCATTTAGTTGACACCTTCTTTCAATTTAATATATGGAACTATCTTAGCTTACCTGTTCTTGTTAGTAAAGTGATTTTTAAAATCACCTGGGAAAAATATTCTATTTTTGTTGTTTGCTTATATACTCAAGATAATTCTGGAGTATAAATACTGCAGCAACTTTATCAACAACTTTTTTGCGTTTTTTGCGACTCACATCAGCTTCAATCAATGTTTTTTCGGCTGCAACTGTAGTTAACCGTTCATCCCAGAAATTAATAGGTACAGCTGTTTGTTTAGCCAAGTTTTCCGTAAATTCTTTTATTGACTCAGCTTGAGGACCATATGTTCCATTCATATTTTTGGGTAACCCGACAACTATGCTTGAAACCTGGTACTTTTCGATAAGCTCTAATAATTTGTCTATGTCTCTTCCTTCTGAATTAGTGCGATTAATTGTTGTTAAACCCTGGGCTGTCCACCCATAAGGATCACTAATAGCAACTCCTATTCTTTTTTTACCAACATCAAGTCCAAGTATTCTCAATCTATTCACCTAAAACTATTATAGTTCCTTCTTTCCTAGATAGCTAAGGAGCAACTCTTCCATTAATTCGTCTCGTTCTAACTTGCGGATTAAGTTACGTGCATTTTTATGGCTTGTAATATAAGCTGGATCACCGGATAACAAATAACCAACAAGCTGGTTTATTGGATTATATCCTTTCTCTTTTAAGGCTTCAAATACCTTCAGCAAAACACTTTTAGCTTCAGTAATTTCATCTTTGTCCACTTTAAACAACATAGTATTTTCTAAATCATTTTGGGACATGGGAACACCTCCACAAAACAGCCTTAACTTTATTATTCGCTAGCCGGTAAAAATATCCTTTATTATTTCTTTTGTATTTTTACAAGCTTGACCACATGCTGTAGTGCTTCAGTAATCTTGGACGGATCCTTGCCTCCTGCTTGAGCCATATCGGGCCTGCCACCACCTCCGCCTCCAGCAATTTTAGCAACTTCTTTGATAATGTTTCCTGCGTGCACTCCAATTTTTATTAAATCTTTAGTAACAGTTGAAACAAAATTAACTTTTTCACCATTTACAGCACCTAAAACGATTACTCCTGAGCCTAATTTATCGCGGAGTAAATCTGCCATAGAACGTAATCCTTCCATATCCTGGGTCTGAACTACAGCAGTTAAAACTTGAATTCCTTCCACTTTTTGAACACTTTTTAGTATCTCATCCACTTGTGCCAAGGCCAGTTTGGAATTCAATTTTTCTAATTCTTTTTCCTTTACTTTTAGTTCAGAAAGAAGCTGTTCTACTTTTTTTACTATTTGCTGAGGGTTGGCTTTTAGTAATTTAGCAATAGATAAAACATCATCTTCTTCTTGAGCGAAATATTTAAGTGCCTCTGTTCCTGTTAAAGCTTCTATTCTTCTGAGACCTGTACCTATACCACTTTCACTAACTATTTTAAATACACCAATGGCACTTGTAACAGGAACATGGGTTCCACCACAAAGTTCTATGCTATAGTCACCCATTTTTACTACCCTAACCCAATCGTCGTACTTTTCACCAAATAAGGCTATTGCGCCTTGTTTTTTTGCTTCTTCAATAGCCATTTCTTGTGTCAACACAGGAAGGCTAGCTAAAATTTGTTCGTTTACTTTACTTTCAATCAGCTTTAATTCCTCTTGTTTTACCGGCGCAAAATGAGTGAAATCAAATCTTAGACGCTCTGATGCAACCAGAGAACCTGCTTGATTAGCATGCGGTCCTAAAATTTCCTTTAGTGCTTTATGTAAAAGATGGGTAGCCGAGTGATTGCGTTTAATAGCTTGCCGTCTGCTTTTATCAACATACAAATTAATAATTTGTCCAACCTCGATAGTACCTTCCTCTAGTTTAGCAGTATGGATGATACGTCCATCAGGCAACTTTTGTGTGTCAAGAATTCGGCCTTTTCCACGTAAACCTTCAAAATTTCCAGTATCACCAACTTGCCCACCGCTTTCTCCGTAGAAAGGAGTAATATTGGTAATTAAATAAAATTCTTCTTTACCGTCGATATAATGTTTAGTATGCTCTTTTTCAATTAAGGCTAGTACTTGGGCCGAACTTTCTAACTGTTCATATCCAATAAACTTAGTTTGTTCCACACCTGTCAACAAGTTATTTAAAACTAGAACTGATTCAAAGGCTTTTGAATCTTCTCTAGCTTCTCTTGCCCGATTACGTTGCTCTTCCATGGCTTTGTTGAATCCAACTTTATCGACAAGCAAATTATTTTCTTCCGCAATATCTTCAGTTAAGTCAAGGGGGAAACCATAGGTATCATACAAAAGAAAAGCGTCTTGACCGGAGATAATGTTTTCTCCTTTTTTACGGATGTTTTGAATGATCTCATTTACAACTTTCATCCCGTCATTTAAAGTTTCTCTAAAACGTTCTTCCTCAAATTTTATTATTTTACTGATTTGTTCTTCTTTGGTAGCTAACTCAGGATAAGCGTCTCCCATTATCTTAACAACTATTGGAACAAATCTGTATAAAAATAATTCGTCGATACCTAAGTGTTTTCCAAAACGTACAGCTCTTCTTAATATCCTTCTTAAAACATAACCTCGACCTTCATTGCTAGGTAATACCCCGTCAGAAATTAAAAATGTACATGCTCTAGCATGATCAGCTATTACTCTAAATGGAAAACCTCTATCGTCGGGGTAATATACTTTGTTAGCGATCCTCTCTACTTCATTAATAAGTGGTTTTATTAAGTCTGTATCAAAATTGCTATTTACATTTTGTAAAATAGAACATAGTCTTTCCAATCCCATACCAGTATCTATGCTAGGTTTGGGAAGGGGTTCTAGTACTCCCTTTTCGTCTCGATCATATTGCATAAAAACTAAATTCCAAATTTCCAACCAACGATCACAATCACATTTACCTATGCCACATTCCTCAGCGTTACACCGATGTTCCTCGCCACGATCGTAAATAATTTCACTACAGGGGCCACAAGGACCAATATCTCCCATAGACCAAAAGTTATCCTTTTCGCCCAAACGTACGATTCGATTTGCTGAGACGTCGGTTACTTCCTGCCATAAATTAAAGGCCTCATCATCATCTAGATAAATAGTAATCCAAAGATTTTCTTTGTTAAGTCCTATTACTTCAGTTAGAAACTCCCATGCATATTTAATAGCATCTTTCTTAAAATAATCCCCAAAAGAAAAGTTACCAAGCATTTCGAAAAAAGTATGATGTCTGGCTGTTCTGCCGACTGTATCTAAATCATTATGTTTTCCACCGGCTCTAACACATTTTTGGGCAGTAACAGCACGTTTAAAGTCTTTGCTGTCTAGTCCTAAAAAGACATCTTTAAATTGCACCATACCTGCGTTAGTAAAAAGTAACGTAGGATCATTATGAGGGATTAGTGAAGCACTTTTTACAATTTGATGTCCTTTATTGGCAAAATAATTTAAAAATTTTTCTCTTATTTCAGTTCCACGCATGAGTTTTTCCTCCAGAAAAATCATTCTACTAATTATAGTTTGCCAAAAAAACCTCGTTACCTTTTTTAAAGTAACGAGGAACAACAATCTTAGCAAATTTTTACTACATTATACATAAATCAACTATGTTTGTCAATTTGACGTTACTTTAGCAAAGATATAGACTATTAAAATTTTTAAAACAGCTGTTAACGGTACTGCCACCAGCATACCTACAATTCCCCATATTTCTCCGCCTGCTAACAAAACAAATATAACCAGCAAAGGGTGAAGACCTACACTACTACCCAATACTCTTGGAGAAATAAAGTTACTTTCTAATTGCTGCACAACGACTATTACAATAATAACATAAAAAGCAAGGGTTTGACTTTTAAGTAAAGCCAACAAGACTGCAGGTATACCGCCTATTATGGGACCAAAATAAGGAATGATATTTGTTAGGCCAGTAATTATACCTAAAAGAAGGGGATAATCCATTCCAATAATGCTTAGGCCCACAGCTGTACCTGCACCCACTATGAATGCTACAGTTAAATGACCTCTTATAAACTTGGTTAGTACAGTATCAATTTCTTCCCATAGCTGTAGTAATTCTGAACGATTGCTTAAGGGAATTGTTTTTACTATTATTTGACATATCTCTTCTTTATCTTTAAGTAAATAAAAGGCTAGAATTGGCGCGACTATGATACTAAATATTCTTGAAAAGATACCAAATAATATGGAAACAACACTACTTAAGTGGGATATAATTGTTTTCTGAATAACCAACAAATTTCGATCAATACTTTCCCTTAAACTTACTGGTATACTAAAGTTCTTGTAGTTTCTATAAAAACTATTTAAAATCTGCTGAATTTGAGAAGTATATGTAGGTATAGTCTCTCCTAAAGATGTAATCTGCTTTATTATTACAGGAAAACCGTAGTAACCTGCGACAAGCAAGATACCAAAAACAGCAATATAAACAATGATAATACCGAAAATTCTTCTGATTTTATACTGTTCCAGTTTTTCTACAAAAGGATTTAAAACATACGCTATAATAATAGCCAGGATAAAGGGCAACAAGATTCCCCGAACGCTATATAATAGAAAAACTAATAAAAAGAATATAAGGAATAAAACTATTTTTCTCAAAGTAAATTGTTTAAAATTAAGACGCATTCAAACAACTCCTTAAAAAAAGTG
The DNA here is from genome assembly GCA_012838615.1 of Clostridia bacterium. Classification (GTDB taxonomy): domain Bacteria; phylum Bacillota; class DUOV01; order DUOV01; family Zhaonellaceae; genus DUOV01. Next base: position 6,066 of record DUOV01000184.1, read on the forward strand.
AGGTTGACCCTCACTTAAGCATATCATTTACATCCTTAATTACATTTTTCATTACTTTACTAGCTTTAGACTGTAAAACCTTGGTTTTCCCCTTAAGTTTTTTTACAGTCATCTTTTTTTTCTGTGGACCAAGGAAAATATTGTTGCTTAATACTGCCCCTAAAATTCCTCCTGTCAAGAGGCCTTTAACAAAGCCGCTAAACATTTTCTAACCTCCTACTTATTGATTAAGAGGATCAAATCCATAAGATACAAGACTGCCGTCCTCATCTACTGCATAAACTTGATTTTTGCTATCATATTCTACAAAACAATTCCAGCAGTAGTATTGGTCCGGTCCTATTTTTCCTACTTCTTTTCCTCCGCATAAAGGACAATTCATCCAACCACTTCCTTTAAAAATCTATTAAAATGCAATCCTGACTAATTTTTTTGATTGTATCCTTACTAATAGTATGTCTACCTGTTAGAATATCTCCAATAAAACCTTCTGATACCTCTAATCCCTGTATTTCACAATAGGGCAATTCAAAGATGATATCTACAAGCTCACCTATTTCAGTACCATCGCTACCCACAATATGGAGTCCCTTTAGCTTGGAAAATAGTATGACTTTTTTTTCTTTATTATCTTTTGGACAAGGTAAGTCTTTGGAATTTACTATAACTGCATCTCTTCCAATATTTGATATTAAAGAAGGAATACATTGTTTTGTTTCACTATTATTTTTATCAACAATTTGTAGATATTTTATTTTTTTTAAGTTTGCAGAACAAATTATGTCTGTTATTTTCCCCAAAATCTGTCCTGTTTGTTCACTTACAACTGCTAAACCAATACAGTCTTTGCCTTTGTACAATCTAACCACCTTGCTATAATCAGGTCAGTTATTATTATGGCCACTTTTGTAATAAAATAGTCAATTTCTTTCCAACAAAAAGCTTCAAATTAATTCTCTTTGCCTGTGTACTTTCTAACAGTAAAAATAAAATACGTGACCTTATTAGTCACGTATTAATACAGTCGCTTTATAATAGTTCCGCCACCGACTACTAGTTGGTCCTGGTAAAACACCACAGCTTGACCAGGAGTAATTGCATTTTGTGGTTCAGCAAAAACAATCTCTACGTAGTCAGTACCTAAACTACTAGGTTTTATTTTAGCTTTTACTTCTTCAGCTTTGTAACGTATCTTTGCCGTCACTTCAAACGGTTCTTTAAGTTCGTCAAAAAGAATAAAATTAACATTTGCAGCGAGCAAGGCATTGCCGCCCAGTTCCTCCAACTTTCCTAAAACTACTGCATTAGCTTCTGGTCTGATATCAACAACATATACAGGATAACCTAAAGCAATTCCCAGTCCTTTCCGCTGACCAATCGTGTAAAAAGGTATTCCCTTATGTTCTCCAATTACATTCCCTTTAGTGTCTAAAAAAGGACCAGGCTCTATTTTTAGGCCAACCTTATCTTTGATAAAATTACGGTAATTGTTATCAGGAATAAAACAAATTTCTTGGCTTTCGGGTTTATTAGCAACCCTAAACCCATATTTTCTTGCTATTTCACGTATTTCAGATTTTATATACGGACCTAATGGTAAAAGGGTTTGTTTTAATTGTTCCTGCGTTAAACTATAAAGAACATAAGTTTGGTCTTTGTTCTTATCTTTAGCTTTCGCCATAACATAGCGATTTCTGGAAGTATCAAAATAAATATTAGCATAATGCCCTGTTGCAATATAATCAAAGCCAAGCATGCGCGCTTTTTGAAGCAAACTATCAAACTTAATAAATTTATTACATGCTATACATGGATTTGGAGTTCTTCCATGCATATATTCATCAATGAAGTAATCAATTACTTTTTCTCGAAACATTCCTTTAAAATTTAAAACATAGTAGGGAATGTCAAGCTTTTGTGCTACTCTCCTAGCATCCTCTACTGCCGATAATGAACAACATCCTGTTTCATTAGCAGGAAGGGGAGTGTCATCAGGCCAAATTTGCATGGTTGCTCCAACCACGTCATATCCTTTTTCTAAAAGCAATGCAGCAGCTACGGAACTATCTACTCCTCCACTCATTGCTACGAGTACTTTCTTTTTTTGCACCAATTCCAGCTCCTAAAACTTCTAATGATTATGCTTGTTCAAATAATCCTTAATAGCTTCATGTAAGGCGTCAGCGGCCAAATTAGAACAATGCATCTTAGCTGGTGGTAGACCATCTAAAGCTTCAGCCACAGCCTTATTTGTCAATTGTAAAGCCTCTTCTAATGTTTTCCCTTTTACCAGTTCGGTAGCCATGCTACTAGTTGCAATGGCTGCTCCGCAGCCAAATGTTTTAAATTTAATATCAGTAATTATATTATTCTCAACTTTAATAAAAATTTTCATGATATCTCCGCAAACTGGATTTCCAACCTGACCAACTCCACTTGGGTTCTCCATTTCGCCAGCGTTTCTTGGATTATTAAAGTGATCCATTACTTTTTCACTATACATAATTTGCTCCTCCCCCGAATTATTTGTTATACAACGGCGACATTGCTCTTAATTTATTAACTATTCCAGGTAGCGTATCTAACACGTATTGAATATCCTCTTTAGTATTATCTCTACCTAAAGTCATTCTAAGAGAACCATGGGCTATCTCGTGAGGTATTCCCATTGCCAGTAGTACATGAGATGGATCTAAAGAGCCTGAGGTACAGGCAGAACCGCTAGAAGCTGCGATTCCTTTCATATCTAAACTTAAAAGTAAGGCTTCTCCTTCTACATAGCGGATGCTGACATTTACGTTTCCAGGAATCCTCTTCTCCCGATCACCATTAATTTTAACATCTGGAATTGTCTTAAGGATACCGTCCATCAGCATATCTCTCAATTCGGAAAGTTTAACCATTTCTTGTTTCAGCTCTTGTTTTGCCAATTCTGCGGCTTTACCAAATCCTACAATTCCAGGCAAATTTTCTGTTCCGGGCCGACGCTTTCTTTCTTGTCCGCCACCAAAATATCTAGGTTCAATTTTAGTACCCTTTCTCACATATAAACAGCCGACTCCTTTTGGTCCATAAATCTTATGACTGGAGGCCGTTAACAAATCAACTTTTAATTCATTTACATCAACAGGAATTTTACCCACACTTTGAACAGCGTCAGTATGAATAATAATATCCTGAGATTTTGATTTTATTATTTCAGCAATTTCTTTAATAGGTTGTATTGTTCCAACTTCATTATTTACATGCATAATGCTAAGTAGAATAGTCTGCTCTTTAACTGCTTTAGCAACATGATCAGGATTTACCAAACCATACTCGTCTACAGGGATATATGTTACTTCAAAGCCCTGCTTTTCAAGATATTTAAAGCTATCTAAGACAGCGTGATGTTCAATAACCGAAGTGATTAGATGTTTCCCTTTTTTTTGGTTGGCAAGAGCTGTTCCTATGACAGCAAGATTATCAGCTTCAGTACCACCACTTGTAAAAATAATTTCTTCCGGCTTTGCCCCAATTAGTCCTGCTACCTGTTCTCTTGCATTTTCTAAAGCTTTTTTAGCTTCACGTCCGAAACTATGGATACTAGAAGGATTGCCATAATTGGTCGTCATATAAGATAAAACCAAATCAGCAACCTCTTTTCTTACAGGCGTAGTAGCACTATGATCTAGATAAACTCTTTGCATAAATTTTGCGCCTCCGTTAGATAAAATGCGTAGGATTATTGTTTTTTACATTTTCTGATTCTTGGATCATATCTTCTAGAGTAATAGAATCTATTACTTCATTAATACTATCTTTAACTTTCTTCCAAACGCTTCTTGCTATACATGATTCAGCGCGGTGACATAAATCCGTTTGATCTTCGCTTACACAGTCTACAGGTGCAATAGGACCTTCCAATACTCTAATAATATCACCAACTGTAATGTCTGCAGGTTTTTTGCCTAAAAAATAACCTCCTTGTGAACCCCTCACACTTTTGACTAAACCGGATTTTCTAAGAACCGAAATCAATTGTTCTAGGTAATTGCTTGAAATGTCCTGCCGTTCAGAGATGCTTTTTAAGGAAATAGGGCCTGCACCGTAACGAAGTGCTAAATCAAACATTGCCCTTAGGCCATATTCTCCCCTGGTTGATAACTTCAATTGTACACCTCCCGAATTCCTAGTAAACATGTCGGTTTTCTATATCGTAGCAATTTGGTAGGGTATTGTCAAGTTTATTTACGATTATACTTAATTTTTATTTCACTCTTTTTTTATTTTGTGCAGTTTTTGTTTAATATATCGTTCTTCCCCGTTCTCAGTAGGTATATAGTATTGTTGATTTCTTAAATTTTCTGGTAGATATGCCTGATTAACATAGTTTCCCGGGTAATCATGAGGATATAAGTAACCTGAACCATGCCCAAGATTTGAAGCTCCGTCGTAGTGGGCGTCTTTAAGATGAATTGGAACTTCACCTATTGATTTTTCCTTAATATCTTTTACTGCCTTATCAATGGCTTTAATTACCGCATTGCTTTTTGGGGCACAGGCTAAGTAAATACATGCTTCCGCCAAAGGTAGTCTGGCTTCTGGCATCCCGACATACTCTAATGCTTGAGCTGCTGCCACAGCAATACTTAAAGCTTTTGGATCTGCTAGACCAATATCTTCTGCAGCGAGAATAATCATTCTTCGTGCAATAAATCTAGGGTTTTCCCCAGCTTCTAACATTCTAGCCAGCCAATGAATGCTAGCATCAGGATCAGAACCTCGAATACTCTTTATAAAAGCTGAGATTACATCATAATGTTGATCCCCAGTTTTATCATATGTAATGGCTTTTTGTTGAATTGACTGCTCAGCAACTTCAAGACTAATGTTGATTGTCCCGTCGGAGTTGGGTGAAGTAGTAGTAACAGCTAATTCCAAGGCGTTAAGAACTCTTCTGGCATCGCCAGCCGATTTTTCAATAATATGTTGTTTAGCTTCGGAACTCAACTCAATTTTTAAATTACCAAACCCTTTTTCTTTATCAGTTAATGCCTTATTTATGATGCTTTCTAGCTCATTAGGCTGTAATTTTTCCAATCTGAATATTTGAGAACGAGAGAGTAAAGCTTTGTTAACTTCAAAATATGGGTTTTCCGTAGTAGCTCCAATTAATGTAATCAACCCTTCTTCCACATAGGGTAATAGAGCATCTTGTTGAGTCTTGTTAAAGCGATGAATTTCATCAATAAATAATATTGTCCTTTTGGCATACATGCCTAATCGTTCTTTTGCCTCACTTATAACTTGCCTAATATCATTTATTCCTGCTGTAACCGCGTTAAGTCGTATAAATTCTGCTTTAGTATGATAAGCAATAACTTGGGCTAAAGCCGTTTTTCCAACTCCAGGAGGACCATAAAAAATTATAGATGTAATTTTATCTGCCTCTATAGCTCTTCTTAAAAGCTTACCAGGGCCGACAATATGAGATTGCCCGACATAATCTTCAAGACGTTCTGGTCGCATCCTTCTGGCCAGAGGTGCACTATTCTTTTGCTGCTGAAGTCTACCATATTCAAATAAATCCATTTTACTACGCTCCTATTTTCACATAAAGAAAATTTGGCTTACACCAAGTCTTGGGGACGAAGGCGAAAGCCTAAAGTTAAAGCGGTTAGCATTCTAACCGCCAGCAACTCAAACTATTTAATAAATTTTTTTAACACTTCAATAAGTTCAGATACCATTTCTTCTTGTTTCCCGTTTTCCATAGCTTGGCGTAAACACTCTCTACTATGATTTTCTAGAATAATTAAGCCAACTTTATCAAGTGCTGCTCTAACGGCAGCAATTTGGATCAGAATGTCAACACAATATTTTTCCTCATCAATCATTCGTTGTATGCCTTTTACCTGGCCAGCTATTTTTTTCAGCCTCAATTGAATATTATCTTTTCTGTTTAATTCAGAAGAATCCATGTAATATCCCACCTTAGCTAAACTAAATGTATTATACTTTAATAACAATACCAAATCAATTTGTTATATAGAATATGTTTCCATTTCGAAAAAGCTTTATTTCCATTGAGGGTAGTACATCAAATCTTTATGCCATATTAGGCCAAAAAAGATAGCAGAAGTCTAAATCTACTATCTTTTTTGGCCTAAGTTTTTAACAATTTCAGCTATTCAATTGACGTCAGAACTTTTTTTAGTAACAATATCTAACTTGATGTGCAATTCCTTTAACTGCTTAGGTTCTACGGGAGAAGGAGCTTGTGTCATAAGATCAGATGCACTTTGTGTTTTAGGGAACGCTATCACATCCCTGATGGTGTCTTTTCTAGCCATCAGCATGATCATTCTATCTAAACCAAAGGCTATTCCACCGTGAGGAGGAGTTCCATACTCAAAGGCTTCTAACAAGTATCCAAACTTTTCTAAAGACTGTTCTTTGGTTAAGCCCAGCAGTTTAAACATTTTCTCTTGAATAGAACGGTTGTGAATTCTTATACTCCCTCCGCCCAATTCCACACCATTTAGTACTAAATCGTAAGCTTGAGCTCTTACTCTATCAGGTTCCGATTCAAGTAAATCTAAATCAGCTTCTAAAGGAGCAGTAAAGGGATGGTGAATAGCCACATACCGTTTTTCTTCAGGGTCCCACTCTAGAAGGGGAAAATCAATTATCCAAGAAAAATTGAATTCTTCTGGATTAATTAGATTAAGTCTTTTACCAAACTCTAAGCGTAAATGACCTAGAACAGTTGCTACTACTGAAGGTGAATCAGCTACAAATAACAATAGATCGCCTTGTTTTCCACCCATTTTTTTAATTATATTATTCAGTTCTTCTTCCGTTAAGAATTTAGCAATTGGAGACTTAAGACCCTCATCTGTTAAGGCTATCCATGCTAACCCCTTTGATCCGCAAGAAATAGCGAGTTTCGTTAAATCATCAATTTGCCTCCGAGGATAATTACCACAACCTTCGGCATTGATACCTTTAACTTTTCCACCTGTAGCCAAAGCAGATTGGAAAACTTTAAAATTGCAACTTTTTACTAAATCAGATATATCTACTAACTCCATTTTGAAACGCAGATCTGGTTTATCCGAACCAAAACGTTCCATGGCTTCGTAGTAAGTCAAACGAGGGAATGGGATAGACAAATCTAAATTTAAGGTTTCTTTAAAAATATATTGCATCATTTCTTCTACTAATGTAATAATAGTTTCTCTGTCTGAAAAGGAGATTTCCATGTCTAATTGGGTAAATTCTGGTTGACGATCAGCTCTTAAATCCTCATCCCTAAAGCATCTTGCAATCTGAAAATAACGATCCATACCAGCAACCATTAAAATTTGCTTGAATAACTGGGGAGATTGAGGCAAAGCATAAAATTCTCCCGGGTTAACCCTGCTAGGTACCAAATAGTCACGTGCTCCCTCCGGAGAGCTTTTTGTTAACATTGGAGTCTCGATTTCTAAAAAATTGTGTTTATCTAGAAAATCTCGTATTGCCTTAGTGGTTTTGTGACGTAATATTAAGGATTTTTGCATTTCGGTACGCCTTAAATCCAAGTAACGGTATTTAAGTCTAATTGTCTCGTCAACTTCTACATCATCGCTAATATAAAATGGTGGTGTTTTGGCTTTATTTAAGATTTTTAAATCAGTAGCATAAATTTCTATTTCGCCTGTGGTTAAATTAGGATTAATAGTTCCAGAAGGTCTGGCTGTCACTTTTCCTTTTACTGCTAAAACATATTCATTTCTAACTTCTTCGGCTTTAGAAAAGGCTTGTCCGGCAAGGTCAGGGTTAAATACAATTTGAACTATACCATAACGATCTCTTAGGTCAATAAATATTAACCCGCCATGATCTCTTCTTCTATGGACCCATCCCATTAATACAACTTCTTCATCTAGATTTTGAAGGCTTAGCTTTCCGCAAAGATGAGTGCGTTTTAAACCCGCCATTGATTCAACTTCTGCCATAATAAAAATATCCCCCTTAAAAATTTGTCTCTTTTTTAATATAACTTACGAACTCAGCTAATTGCACTTGGGTTTGTTCACCTGTTTCCATTTTTTTGACGGTAATAGAACCGGTAGCTAATTCGTCTTGCCCTAAAACAAGGACATGTGATACCCCTAACTTATCAGCGTATTTGAGTTGGGATTTAAGACTGCGTCCCATATAATCTTTTTCAGCTGAAAGGCCTTCACTACGTAGTATCTGAAGGATTTTAAAGGCTTCTAAATCAAGACTGGAATCAACTGTTGCCACAAAAACATCTTGTTCAAATTTAGTATCTTTTAACAAACCTTGTTGTTCCATAGTTAATATTACTCTTTCTAAACCCATTGCAAAGCCTATACCTGGAGTATCACTTCCCCCGCATTCTTTAACTAATCGATCGTAACGACCTCCTCCGCCAATTGAACTTTGTGCTCCAATATCCTCTACCATTATTTCAAAGGCCGTTTTAGTATAATAATCTAATCCCCTTACTAATTTTTTATCTACAATATACTCAATATTAATTTCTTTTAAGTATTTTTGAACTTGTTCAAAATGTTCCCTGCAGTCATCACATAAACAATCAGTTATAGCTGGGGCAGCACTTATTAGTTTCTGGCAAGTATCATTTTTACAGTCAAAAATTCGCAGAGGATTTTTTTCGTATCTCCCTTGACAAGTTGGACAAAGATTTGTATATTGCTCCTTTAAATGCTCCAGTAATTTTTCTTTGTGAGCAGGTCTACACTTAGAACAGCCAACACTATTTAAATGCAATTCTAGACCACTAATATTAAGGCGTTTATAGTAATCCATTGCTAGAGCAATAACTTCAGCATCAATACTAGGGTCATGGGAGCTAAAAACTTCTACACCAAATTGGTGAAACTGTCTAAATCTACCTGCCTGAGGTCGACCATACCTAAACATGGGACCTATATAATAAAGTTTTGTTGGTTGGGGTTCGGCGTAAAATTTGTTTTCCAAAAATGCACGAACCGTAGGTGCAGTCCCTTCAGGGCGCAAAGTTATATTACGCTTGCCACGATCTAAAAAGCTATACATTTCCTTTTCAACAATATCTGTTGTTTCCCCAACACCTCTAGCAAACAACTCCGTATGTTCAAAAATCGGAGTGCGAATCTCCCGAAAACCGTATTGTTGGCATATTTCATGAATAACATCTTCGAGTTTACGCCAGTATTCGACTTTCCCTGGGAGAATATCATTAGTTCCCCTTGGTCTAGTAGCCAACATTAAATCCTACCTCCTACTATTACTTCCTTTTAAAAATAGCTTAACTTATCTTACCTTAATAATTGCTCTACTATATGATAACAAAAATCTCTCGCCACTATAAAATAATTATAGGGACGAGAGAAAATTCCCGCGGTGCCACCCTGCTTGAATACTATTAGTATTCCACTTGCAAGTGATAACGGACACTTTCCGAGTCAGATCTAAGTTAATAACGTTCAACCTGCCGGCTTGCAGGTGTCTTTTGCAAAACCTTGTTTGAGAAGAGCTCTCAGTCTTGTCTCTTCCTCCCTGTCAACAGCTATTTTGCTACTTTTCCTGCTCATCGCCATTAACATATTAAAATTAGCTTTAATTATTCTACTTAATTTTAAATATGTTGTCAAATCAGCAAAAGCTAGCTGAGAAAACTGTTAGTTTCTTTTTCTTTTTGCAAAGTAGAACTAGGACCATGTCCTGGGTAGACAAGCAAATTGTTTGGTAGTGGGAGTAACTTTTCTTTGATTGAACGAATAATTAAGTCATAAGAGCCTCCAGGCAAATCTGTCCTACCGATGGAACCGGCAAACAAAGTATCACCTGTCAAGATAAAATTTTCGCCCAGAAGACATATACTACCAGGGGTATGGCCGGGGGTGTGGATAACATTTAAATTAATGCTATTTCCAATCTTTATTAAATACCCCTCCGACAAGAGTTGATCAGCTGCAGGTCCTATTATCGGCTCCTGGGAATAATTGGATAGATTTTGTTTAGGCTCCAAGAGAAATTTTTCATCAGCTCCATGAATAAGTATTTGAGCTCCTGTCGACTTTTTCACTTCTTTATTAGCGCCTATATGATCGCTGTGCCCGTGAGTATTAATAATATATTTGATCTTTAAATTTTCTTCCTCAATAATCGTAAGTATATAATCAGCTTCATCCCCTGGATCTACTACAGCTCCTTCTAGAGTTTCAGAACAACCAAGAATATAGCAGTTTGTAGCTAACCGCCCTACTTTAATAGATTTAAATATCATTAACTGACCCCCATTCTTATTAAAACAACTTTTTACTATCTAATAGTACTGTTACAGGACCATCATTTGCAATTTCTACTAGCATATCTGTTTGAAATTGACCTGTTGCCACATTCAAACCTAGTTTTTTTAATTGCTGCACAAAACTATTGTACAATTCATCTGCTTTTTCCGGTCTAGCTGCTTGTATAAAACTTGGTCTTCTGCCATTCCGGCAATCTCCAAGTAATGTAAACTGGGAAACAACTAAAATACTACCACCTACATCAAGGATAGACAAATTCATTTTACCTTCATTATCAGGAAAAACTCGCAAATTAGCCACTTTGTCAGCTAAATATGACGCATCTTTTTCCGTATCATCTACCGATACACCAAGAAGAACGACAAAGCCTTTTCCAATTTCCCCCACAACTCGTTCTTCAACTAAAACTCGACCTTTGGCAACTCTTTGTACCACAGCTCGCACTTTAAAACCCCCTATTCAATGGCTAGTAGGCGTAACTCTCTTAACTTCTAAAACATCCTTAACTTTTTTTATTTTTTCATTGATATATTGTAAATGTTCAATGCTTTTGATTTCAATTTTTAAATCAACTACAGCCTGGCCGTTTTTGGTCGCTCTTGCGTTCACAGCATTAATAATGGTCTTAGTGTCAGTTAGGGTTCGGATTATATCCATAGCCAGCTGAGATCTATCCATGGCAATTATTTCTATTTGAACCTGATAGACAGCCTGTTCCTCTTCATCCCAGGCCACCTCGATTATCCTTTCAAACTCATCGTTTAAATGATGCACAATGTTAGGACAATCCTTTCGATGGACAGAAACTCCTCTGCCTCTTGTAATATAACCAATTATTTCATCCCCCGGTAAAGGATTGCAGCACCTAGAAAGTCTGATCATAACATTGTCCAGACCTTTTACCCGAACACCTTGGGAAGGTTTACCAAATCCTACCCAGGGTCTAACATTTATAGCAATTGAATCTGGTTCCTTAGCATCCTTCGGGATAGCTTTTTCTTTCAACTTGGCAACTATTTGAAGTGGAGTAAAAAACCCTCCTTCACCAAGTAAAGCATATAAGTCATCAGCTGTTGTTAAGTTGTATTTTTTCGCTATTTCGGTCACATATTGATTTTTTAAATATTCAACATCTAAATTTTGTTTTTTTGCCTCTTTTTCGAGTAAATCTTTACCTTTTTGAATATTTTCTTCGCGATGTACTTTTTTAAACCATTGCCGAATCCTATTTTTTGCTTGGGAAGTTGTAACCATCTTGAGCCAATCTCTACTGGGGCCGCTAGTTTTAGAAGTAAGTATTTCCACTATATCACCAGTATTTAGGCTATAATCAAGTGGTACAATCTTTCCGTTAACCTTAGCTCCTACACAACTATGGCCTACATCTGTATGCACTTTATAGGCAAAATCTATAGGGATTGACCCTGCAGGTAGTTCAACAACATCACCTTTAGGTGTGAATACATAAACTCTATCTGAAAAAATGTCTGTTTTAAGTGTGTTTACAAATTCACGGGCATCCCCTAGTTCACGTTGCCATTCCAACAATTGCCTCATCCAAGATAGTTTTTTATCGAATTCCTTGTCTCCTGCTTTACCTTCCTTGTATTTCCAGTGAGCCGCAATTCCGTATTCAGAAATTCGATGCATTTCCCAAGTCCTAATTTGAACCTCTAAAGGTTCGCCGCTAGGACCGACAACTGTTGTGTGTAGCGACTGGTACATATTTGGCTTTGGCATAGCAATATAATCTTTAAATCGACCGGGGATCGGTTTCCACAAAGTATGGATCACACCTAAAGTACCGTAGCAATCTTTGACTGTATCTACTATGATCCGTACGGCAATCAAGTCGTATATCTCACTTAATTCTTTGCCTTGCTTGGTCATTTTATTATATATAGAATAAAAATGCTTCGGTCGGCCTTCGATATTTACTTGTATTCCCAACTCGGTCAACTTTTGGTTTAATATTTCTATCACGTGATTTATATATTCTTCTCGCTCTTGCCTTTTCATAGAAATGTTTTCTACAAGTTCATAATACTTATCAGGAGCAAGATAAAGTAATGCTAAGTCCTCTAATTCCCATTTTAGTCTAAATATTCCTAACCGGTGAGCAAGAGGAGCAAATATTTCCAAAGTTTCTGTAGCAATTTCTTTCTGCTTTTCTTCTGCTTGATGTTTTAACGTGCGCATATTATGAAGTCTGTCGGCTAGTTTAATAAGTATAACTCGTATATCCTTAGCCATAGCCAGAAGCATTTTACGCAAATTTTCTACTTGTTGTTCTTCCTGAGACTTATATTCAATCCTTGAAATTTTGGTTACCCCATCTACCAATTTAGCTATTTGTTCGCCAAATAAATTTTCTAATTCTTCTAAAGTTGCAGCTGTATCTTCAACTACATCATGGAGTAAACCCGCAGCAATGGTATGAACATCAAGCTGTAACTGGGCTAAAATAAACGCTACAGACAAGGGATGAATGATATAATCTTCACCAGACTTCCGCTTTTGTCCTTCATGGGCCCTGGAAGCAAAAGCAAAGGCTCGGTTAATTAAATCGAGATCCGCATTTGGATGATAGGATGTAACTTGTTTAATTAAATCTTCCAGGGTCATTTTAACACCTCCTAAAATATTAATAGGGATATTGAATAATTGAAATTACATCATAACCTTCTAGGTTTTTTCTGCCATTTAACTCGTAAAGTTCAATTAAAAAAGCTATTACGGATACATTACCTCCACTTTTTTGCACTAGATCGATAGTTGTCGAGATAGTGCCACCAGTAGCTAGTAGATCGTCTATAATAGCAACATTTTGTCCCGGTTTAATAGCATCGATATGCATTTCCAATTCGTCGGTACCATATTCAAGTTGGTATTTTCCCTTGTAAGATTCATAGGGAAGTTTTCCTGGCTTACGAATAGGTACAAAACCAACGCCTAATTCATAGGCTAAAGGCGCACCCAAGATAAAACCTCTAGCTTCCGGGCCAACAATAACGTCAATATTTTTTCCCCTTAATTTTGATGCTATTTCCTTAATGGCTTGTCTAAATGCTTCTCCATCTGCTAACAATGTGGTAATATCTTTAAAACTGATACCTGGCTTAGGAAAGTCAGGTATCACCCTGATCTTTGATTTTAAATCCATTATACAACCTCCATATTTTCTTTCCACGGCAAGGGCGAGTTAACAAAATTACTAAACGCTTCTTTTTCTTTTAATCCTTCTAGAAAACACGCTGACTTCTCCCATCTAATACTTTTTTCTTTATTAGTCGAGCAAATTAAAGCTCCTTCTCTTTTTATCACGAAACCTAATTCCTCAAAGGTTTTCAATCCTGCCATGATAAAAATATTCACAACACTTTTATTTGCTACCATTATTTGTTGTTTTAAACTTTCCAAGACTAACGGTTTGCCTTCTTTAGTTCGCTCTAAAACTTTGGCTAGTTGATTAAGAAAATTAGCATCAGGAAACATAGCATGTAGCATATCTCTATTATAAATCAAATCTTCTTCATTCCATAACAATACGATTTGATTATTTGTGAATTTTTGAGTTCTAATTAATAATTCTTCTTGACTGAAAGGTGCTTCGTATATAATTTTTACATCGTAATCGTACCATGTATATAATTCTAATAGTTGATTAGATATAACAATTTGCACTTCATTCCGGTTTAAAATAAAACTGTATAGCTCATCTTTAGTAAATAGCACTTGGATGGAATTATGATTTAATTCAGGATATGTAGCAAACAATTGCTCCCTTAACAGTTCAGCATTTTCTCTGTAGTTACAAATAATAAATATTTTTTTATTTTGTTTTATAAACTCATCTAGTATCTGTTTTTTGTTACGTCCCCTATAATCAGCAATATTTTCACTAGTGGTTTTTCCTTTCAAAAATTGACGATAGTTTAAGAGCTTACCAGCTTTTTTATGTAATAAGCTTTCGTATTTATAATAAAAGGGTTCTGTTAAAACTACTACCTTTTTGGAGCTTAAGTTATCTAACTTGTAATTTAATTGGCCATCTAACCTTAAAAACTCAATTTCCTTTAAGGCTAAAAAGTCTTCAAGGATAAAACTTAGCCAGCTCCCTATTTTCCTTAAAGGTACTTTGACAATATGAAGGCTACTAAATAAATCATTCCAAAAACCGGTTAAATCTATATTCAATTGAAATAATTCTCTGAAAGGAGGGGTAGAATTAATATCTTTAAGGTTAAGCTGCAAATAATTATTTCCGTTCCATGTGTTTTCCTGTAACGAAAAAATCACATCTGCTTCTTTATTAGAATTAGATATCTTATCTCCCAACAAATAAGCTAAGTTAAAACCGATAGCATCTAAGGAAATATTGTTGACTGAAACCTTACATTTTAGATGATTAGCTTGCTTTCCCACTTCCCTACAATTTTCAAAATGTATTTTGCGGCTATAAAATACTGGCTCTGGATTAGCTGCGCCAAAGGGTTCTAGTTTTTTAAGTTCACGAATAAAGTTACTATTAATATCCCGTAAATCTATCGCTAAATCAATATCTTGCGAAGGTATTAGCAACTCAGGGCTTAGATGTGTTTTAGCATAGTCGTTTATTATCTTGTTAAAATTTTCAATATCCTTTGTCCTAACGGTTAGACCGGCAGCGTAATAGTGTCCACCGTACCTTTCAAGGATACTTTCACAATGTTGCAACGCTCTAAACAGATCAAAATTTTCAATACTACGTCCTGAGCCTTTTGCGTATTCACCCTCAATAGCTAAAAGGATAGTTGGTCGAT
Source organism: Clostridia bacterium (assembly GCA_012838615.1). Lineage (GTDB taxonomy): Bacteria > Bacillota > DUOV01 > DUOV01 > Zhaonellaceae > DUOV01. Next base: position 21,181 of record DUOV01000184.1, read on the forward strand.
AATACTTTTCCACTATTTTTGACGCTACTATACCAATCACACCTGAATGCCAAAATTCAGAACCCAAAACAATAACTTTTTCTTTAGTCAAATCAATTTCTTTCTCGATTCGCTCACACACTTCTTTATAAATTTGAGCCTCAACCAGTTGGCGTTCTGAGTTCTCTTTGTTTAACTTTTTTGCTATCTCACAAGAAATTTGTTCGTAATCTGTAATTAGCAAATCGACTGCTGGAGAAGCATTTCCTAATCTGCCTACAGCATTTAACCTCGGTGCCAGACCAAACGCCACATGACAAGTATTTAACTCCTTTCCAGCTAAACCCGCTACTTCTACAAGAGCTTTTATGCCAACCCTTTTAAGTTTATTTAACCTATCTAATCCATGTTTGACTAGTATTCTATTTTCTCCCACTAAAGGAACAACATCTGCAATTGTACCTAGAGCAGCTAAATCAAGAAACCTTTCAACATACGTATCAGGTAGGCCCAATTTTTTCGCCAAGGCTTGAACTAGTTTAAAGGCTACACCAACCCCAGCATAATGCCGAAAACATTTAGCACGATCTAGTTTAGGGTTTACAACGGCTATCGCAGAAGGCTTTGCTGAACTAGGTTCATGGTGGTCTGTAATAATTATATCTAAACTGTAGGCTTTAGCTGCCTCAACTTCACTCATAGCACTTATTCCACAGTCTACAGTAATAACTAGGGAACAATTTAAACTTCTTTTTGCCCATAATAGAGAGTCCTTATTAAGGCCATAGCCTTCTCCAAGGCGCTCAGGTATATAATATTCTACCATAGCCCCTTGATCTCGAAGAAAATCTGTTAACAGGGCAGTACTCGTGATACCATCTACATCATAATCACCATATATTAAAATACGCTCACCGTTATTGATGGCTTTTAAGATACGAGTAACCGCCAGTTCCATATCCGGTAAACAAAATGGATTTTCGAGATTAGTCAGCTCAGGATATACAAATTTCTTTGCTTCCTCAATTGTTAAAATGCTGCGATTTACAAGAAGCTGAGCTACGTATTCTGGTAAGTCTAGATTTTGAGCTAATATTTGGGCTTTTTCTCTATATTTAGCTTTATAATTCCACATTTTTTCTTTTCGCATGAGCTTAATCCTTTCCAGAACCTAATCATAAAAATAAACTTGAAACTAACCAAGTCTTAACGCTAAGAAGCCTTAATTTTTTAATATTTTCTAGCTTACTGAACTAGTATATTAGAAAAACTTGGCTTGCGCCAAGCCCTTTGGACGAAAGCGAAAGCTTTAGTTGCTATTATTTAAAATCAGAAAGCTTATACTTTTTGATTTTATAAAAAATAACCTGGCAAGCCAGGTTATTTTTATTTCTCTATAAACATGTAATATCCCTGCAAATACAAAAGAAAGAATCACATTAACTTAACAATAATATAAAGGTTTAAGATAGAAGAGTATATTATTCTGATAAAGAAACCGCTAAATGTTAGGAATAAAGCTTTATATCCTAATTTTGCAAAACGTCGAATCAAAGGGACACCTAGTACAGGTCCAAATACGGTGCTGAAAAATAATGGGCGCAGTATCATACCAACTAAGATACTTAAGGCAGAGCCACCTATAATCATTTCGCGAATAGGTAAGGATTGATATTTTTTTATAACCAGATTTTCTAAATATTTTACTAAAATATAAAAACCTATAGCTGATCCTAGAATAAAAAGGATTTGTTCTAGGTTTAGCAATTGGTTAAGAAAAATGATACCTAACCCCAAACAAAGGTTTATAAAATAACCTTTGTTGCCTAAAATTACGACTAAACTTAATCCGATTAATAGGAGCAAAGACTGGAATAATAGCGCCATTACAAACACATCCCTAGTTTACTTGACACTATTATTACCTTAAAAAGTAAACGGTAAAACAAATGTCTTGTATTCTAGCCAATTCTTGAGCTAATACTAGTCTTTAATGCTCTTTTTGCTTCCATTTTGTTCTGTAATTTTTGGATTGTACTTAAACCCAAGCTCAGCATGATTGCCTCATCAACTTTTTTCAAAGTATCACTATCTAGTCTACCTAAATAAGAATCATTAGTAAAATGCTCTTTTTGTAGGGTTCGAATTTGAGAGAAAAGAGCTACGTGTTCTTCCTTTAAACCAGTTTTAGTATTGGCAGGAATAGGTACGCAAAATAGTAGTTTTTTTACTTTCCGGAGAGTTGTAAGAGGAACAACAATAACAGACTGACAGTATTTATTCCCAATATCATTTTGAATTACTAAGACAGGTCTTCGTAAATTTTTAAAACTGTTTCCCAAGTTAATGTTGAAAATATCGCCTCGCCGAATTATTACGGAACTTTTAATAGGTCGCATAATCTATCCCCCAACCCCTGTTTCTTCAAGTAAAAGTAAAGCAAGGTTTTCATCTTGTTGCCATTCCTGTTCTAATGTTATATTTAGATTAGCGTAGTATGTATAATTAGCTTTTAACTGCTGCCCTATAGTTTTCTTAAATCCAAAAATATTGCTTAACCAGCCCATGAAGCACACCTACCAAAAATTTCTAGTTATATTAATAATACGCTAATTTAAATACTAATCCTTTTTCGATTTCTGTCGGAAACTAGGAAATACTAAGATAAAAAGGCACCTGCTTACGCAAAGTGCCTTATTTGAGAGTTTTATTTTTCTTTTCCACATATTCTGCTTATCGCAGATTTTTCAAAATCAACCTCTACTTTGTCAGCTATCCTTAGAGTCACATTGTCATCCTTTATTTTGATAATCCTACCATGGATGCCTCCTATAGTAACAACAGCATCATTTACTTTTAGGCTATCCATCATTTCTTGACGTTTTTGCTGCTGTTTCTTTTGAGGTCTTATCATTAAAAAATAAATAATCGCAAATAGAAACACTAAATAAATGATTGTTCCAGCCCATTGTTCCAAATAGTTTCACCACCTTTTTTAAAGATTCTCTTTATATTTCCATATTCATATTTAAAACCCTTTTAACTGTTATACTTTTCATAAAAATTTTTGGTAAAATCTATCAATCGATCATTTTTTATGGCTTCTCTTATATCCTTCATAAGATTTATAAGGTAAGAAAGGTTATGTATTGTAGTAAGTCTGATTCCTAAAACCTCATCCGCTTTTAGTAAATGTCTAATATAGGCTCTCGAAAAATTTTTACATGCATAACAATCGCATTCAGGATCAATTGGAGAAAAATCTCTTGCATATTGGGCATTCCTTATAACAAGTTTACCCCTACTAGTCATTACTGTGCCATTACGAGCAATCCTAGTTGGTAAGACGCAGTCGAACATATCAATGCCACGTAAAACACCTTCAACCAAACAATCTGGGGATCCTACACCCATTAAATACCTGGGCTTGTTATCAGGAACGTAAGGCATCATTTCATCTAAAATTTCATACATTAGAGATTTTGGCTCACCTACACTTAAACCGCCAATACCGTAGCCAGGAAAATCTAAAGAGCTTAATTCTTTAGAGCTTTGAATTCTTAAATCTTTATAAGTCCCACCTTGTATGATTCCAAATACGACTTGATAAGGATGGTTATGAAATTCTAAGCAACGTTCGGCCCATCTGGTAGTTCGCTCCATTGCCTTTCTTGTTTCTTCGTAAGAACAAGGATAAGGTGCACATTCATCAAAAGCCATCGCGATATCAGAACCTAAAGCCATTTGGATTTCCATAGATTTTTCGGGAGTAAAAACATGTTTCGAGCCGTCTATATGGGATCTAAAAGTAACGCCATTGTCATTAATCTCTCTTAGTTTTGCTAAGCTAAAAACTTGAAATCCACCACTATCTGTAAGAATGGGAAGATTCCAATTCATGAAACTATGAAGCCCACCAGCTTCCTTAACTAACTCATGTCCTGGCCTTAGATATAGATGATAAGTATTGCTTAGAATTATTTGGCTTCCAATTTCTTTTAGTTCTCTCGGGGACATGGTTTTGACAGTTGCTTGTGTACCTACCGGCATAAATATGGGAGTCTCTATTTCACCATGGCTAGTATACAGTCTTCCTAACCTGGCTTGGCTTTCCTTACTTTTTTTTAACAACTCAAATTTAATAGTCACTCAATCACCTACTAAATGCTATAACTTTTGCTAGATAATTAGCATCGCGTCACCAAAACTAAAAAAACGGTACTTTTCCTGAACCGCAACTTTATATGCATGTAACGTCTCATCTTTTCCTAAAAAAGCGCTTACAAGCATAATTAAAGTAGATTTGGGCAAATGAAAATTAGTTAGTAAACCATTAATTACTTTAAACTTAAACCCTGGATATATGAAGATGTCTGTAAAACCCTTATATTCTCTGATCTCCCCAAACTTTATAGCTATTGATTCCAGCGTTCTAACTGAAGTAGTACCAACAGCAATTATTCTTCTTCCTTCAGCTTGAGCTGACTTTAATATTTTAGCAGTTTTTGAGGAAAGTTCCAAATACTCTTCATGCATGTGATGCTCTTCTAGTTCCTCAGTTTTAACTGGTCTGAATGTTCCTAAACCTACGTGTAAGGTAATATAACAAATTTCAATTCCTTTTTGTTTAATACGATCTAATAGCTCCGCAGTAAAATGAAGTCCTGCCGTTGGAGCAGCAGCAGAACCCTCTTCTTTGGCATATACAGTTTGATATCTGGTTTGATCTTTTAAATCTTTTTTGATATAAGGTGGCAAAGGCATTTTACCTAGTCTATTTAAAATTTCTTCAAAGATCCCTTTAAACTTAAAACGTAAGATTCGCCCTCCGGCTTCTGTATTAGCTATTGAAACAGCATATAATTCTTCACCAGGAAAAGTAATAATTGTATCCTTTTTTACCTTTCTTCCTGGTTTAACCAGCACTTCCCAGTCTGTATTGTTTAACCTTTTAAGCAAAACAATCTCAATTAATGCTCCTGTATCCTTTTTTTGGCCAAATAACCTAGCAGGTAAAACTTTTGTATTGTTTAAAACTAAAACATCACCACTCTCAAGAAAATCAATAAGATTATAAAATTTTTTATGAATGATGTTGTTATTCCTTTTATCTATAACCATCAGTCGGGAATGATCCCTTGGATAAATTGGTTCTTGAGCTATTAATTCCTCTGGCAATTCATAATCAAATTCAGAAACTTTCATCTTATCTCCTTAATTCCTGTAGTGTTCAATAGACAAATAACCATTGTTTTTCCCTTGATTATAATAGTATTCTAAAATCTCATCATACTTATACCCAACCTTAGCCATTCCTTGAGCTCCCCATTGACTCATTCCAAGACCATGACCATGACCTTTGCCGTTAATAATAACTTTATTAAACAGTTTTGGATAGATTTTTGTACTTCCTAAACCTACTACAGTATACTCATTACTATTTTCCCCGTTCAAAGGGGAAAGAGAATTGCTGTTGCCTATGGCGTAAAGCTTGTCCCCTCTTGTTACTTCAACCATCTCCCCGTATTCATTCAGAATATAAACTGTCGAATCTAAGAGAAGATCAAATAATGTACTTTTTAACCCTAAAACAGACCTGATTGAGTCTTTAATAATTGCTTTTTCACCTTTAGTACCAATGAAATCTAGCCGGGTAACTCTTCCTGATAGTGTGTCTGAATTAAGATCATCTTGCTTCTTAGATAGTTTTAGATCCAATAGTTCACCAACTTCAATTTTATTTGAACTTCTGTTGTTCCAGTTATTAATTTTATCAATTAAATTTTCACGTGAGTAAGTCACGTTCCATTCATAAGTATTTGCTGGCCATCCGCTACTAGTCTGATAAGGGTAAGTAACTGCATACTGATCAAAAGGCGAACTTACAGCCCTGATATAAGGAAGTTTTTCTAGCCAAACATTTTCCGAGTTTTCAGTATGGCCACCGGCGTTAGCATGATAAAAAGCGTTGACAAGCTTACCGTCATAGTAAAGAACTAATCCTGCAGTTTCCTCAACTGCTTGCTTAACAATGTCCGCGCCAGCCAATAATTCTGCATCATATCCGCCGTAAACTTGCGAACTGGTATCTATACCAACATCATATTTCGTACTTTTTCCCTTATTACTGAGGGCATAGGAACGAGATACAACAGCCTGGGCTTTTAGGGCCTCTTGAGGTGCAGAGTACCCCATTTCCTTACCTACAACTCCATATAAATATTTTTCAATACCAACGTTATTTATAGCCAATAACCCATTAGTGTCATTTTGGATTATTAGTGAATCTCGATAGGAAACGCTTAAACATCGAAAAATGTTATCTTTAGAGGTGCTTTGAGGCATTAAAACAAGGGGGCCTAAATAAGGTGTCTCTATATTCATACCATTAATTGAGATTTTCATATTAAATCCTTCTCCCAAGACAGTCCATTCTTCCCCTTTTTGAGGATAGCCTATAGGCATTTGGGTACTGGCATCAGTAAGAATATATTCTCCTTCGACAACACTAAAACTTACTTTATTTACGTTACTCACAAGCCCTACTCTAATAGTTACCTCAGTATCACCATATGCAGATAATGGTATAAACAAAAAAAATATAACTGAAAAAAATATTGTAAAATGTTTCATGTGATCCCCTCGTTTACAGGATTTATTTCATATTTCTACATATTACAAGTATTTTCCTTCAGTTATATATTTACTTGTTAATTAGTATTTTAAATTATTTATTTCGAATTATTTTAATGCTTTTATTAGTAGTATTAGTGTTTTTGATTCTGGCTTTAACACTTTTTTTATTGGCTTTACTTTTGCTCCTAGCTTTAATATTTTTATCATCGGCTTTATAACTTGTGTCTTTAGCTTTATTGCTTTTTTTCTTAGTTTTGTTATTTTTATTTTTTTGTTCATTACTTTGTTTTTTCTTTTCCGTCCTGCTAGTTTCTAATCTATCCTTTTGGTTGTTGTCAAACTTTAAATTATCAATATTGTTTACGACCTTAGTCTTGATATCTATATTATCTCGGAAATCTTTATTTATCTTAAATCCTATTGCTTTTTCCTTCTCAATTTTTTCCTTAAGCTTTTCGGCTATCTTTTCCTTTTTTCTCTGAGTAACCTGTTCCTTTTTAGCCTGTTTTAAAAGTTGCCTTAAATCTCCACCTGATTTTTTTACAGCCTTCCCCAAGCTTTCCACTTGTAATTCTTCAGGAGTTATATCTAACCCATTTTCTAAAGCTTTGCGAAAAATAACATACTTACCGGTTGATATTCCTAAATCATTTGCTTCTTTACGAACATTCTCATCCGTAGTTATAGTATCAACATTAGCTGTTATATTTTTTTCAACTAATGATTTCTCTACCTCTTCTACCAACTCACTACTGTCTACTTTTGTACTTGCTTCAGCTTTTGTCGGTACATAAGTAAGTAAAATATTTTGAGATTCCACTTCTGTGTTTAGATATCCTAACTCAATAGCCTTATCTATTAACTGCTTTAAAGCAACTTTCAGAGGTTTTCCTATTAAGTCATTATTTTGTAAAACATGCTCTCCATCTTTATTTAACGCTGTAGCAGTTCTTACATATTCGTTTTTATCTAAACCTAACTCTACACTAGGGTTTATATCAACTATTAAATATGATTCCATTTGGGGCAAAATAAGTGACTCAGTTGTTAGTGGTTTTACAGATGTTAAGACAAAACACACCAAAAAAATTGCTACTAAAGCAGCATACTTAACAAACTTATTATAACTAGAGCTTGGGATGTCTGAATATTTAAAAGAATACTCTTCCCCAATACTAGGTATTGGACCTTTGTTAGGTAATTTTACTGAAATGAATTCTCCAGAAGAGGTAAGAAGTATAGCTTTCTTAATATCCACATCGACAACTAACCCTTTTTTTTCTTCAGTCACGTCTTTCCCCCCTTTATCTTCCCAATTTTAATATATTCTTTTAGCATAGGGAATTCATAAATCATAATTATAGCCAAGGCAATAATATATTTACGCTGTCTTTCTAGTGTTTTTCTACTAAGATTTACCTTTGAAACTAAGGCTTTTAATGGTAATTCCTTTCTCCCTAAAAGATATTTTCGTAGAGAATCATCAGTTGCAATTAAATGAGCCACTCTCAAAGCACGACTTCTTGCGTCTCTATGTTTTGGAGATACTTTAACTAAATCTTTCATGGATATTCCGTAGTTTTTTAAAACATCTTGATAAAGCAAAATTTCCTCTTGCCTGTCCCTGGTTTCCTGTTCACTTTTATAAATTTGTTCTGATTGTTCATATTGAACTACATCAAGTTCATCTTCTAATTCTTTGACTAAACTTGATAACGGAATACTATTGTTTCTTTCTTTCCGAAAAAAATCTATTAATCTCCGCTTGATGACAATTTCGGCAAAAGTAAAAAAACTTGCACCTTTTTCCGGGTTATAATTATCAATTGCTTCGTTAAAGGCTATTAACCCTACACTTGCTTCATCATCAGATGAACTAATAAATTCTCCACAAATTTTAGATACAACTTTAAAAACAAAAGGTTTATATTTTATGATTATCTCTTCACGAGCTAAATTATCTCCGGATTTTGAGGCTAGTAACAATTTGGATAAATTTGCTTCTTCGTGGGTGGAGTTGACTATTGTAAAGAAAAGCAGTACTACTCACCCCTTTCTAATAAAACATTCGTTCAGGCATAGTCTTAATCTGAGGGTACTAGCGCCTAAATAATAGATTTAAAACAAGGGTAAGTATTACACTTATTAAAATACTGGTCGTTAATGGAAATATTAAAGTAAAGTTCCCCTTCTTCCATACTATATCGCCTGGAAGCTTACCTAAAAATGGCAATTTGTTAATAAATAACATTCCTAAACCTAACAACACCATGATACAACCTAAAATTATAATGGTTTTGGCCAACGAATTATAAATTTCTATTCACCCCATTTACTTGCATACTTATTTGTAATTTTTGTAGTAAAAAATCAGTCAATTGTGATACATTTTCAAAATCAAAACGTGGAACGGAAAATTTCGTATTTAAGTCTGTAATAATTGCAAGTAAATCTTTTTCAGCACACATAGGGCTAGAACTTACAGCACTACGAATAATTTCGATTTTTGGTATGTTAGCTTTTTTATACCCCTCTGTTATTAGTAAATCTACATTAGACAAGTATGATGTTATTTCTTCCAAAGTCAATTCTTTTTCAGTCTTTTGAATCATAGCCATTTTATGTGGAGATGAAATCATCACAACATCTGCTCCTGCTTCTGCGTGAAGCCAGGTGTCTTTCCTCGGTTGATCAAATTGGAATTGGCCATGATGGTGTTTAATCACGGCAACTCGATAACCACGACTTTTAAGTTCCCTGATGAGCTTGACAATATACGTTGTTTTTCCACTATTAGATCTTCCAACAAAGGAAATAATAGGAATCATATAAAAACCTCCATCTTAACTGCTTTCTCTACCAAAATGACAATAAGGAAATATGCAAGTATCTATCTTTAACTCTTTTCATTTCTCACCAGTTTCTTCCCTCATTAGCAAAAAATCTTTTGCTCGTTGATAGTCTGCTTGGGTATTAATATTGTAGAATACTTCTGAAAGGTTATAATTAGCCAAATTATTCTCTGTAAGGTATTTAACTTGAACATAGGGATAAAAGGAAATCAATCTAAACTGATTATTAATTAAACATTTCTCAATAAAGCTAATACATCTTTTACTATATATTGCATGAAGTGGTTCTAAATCGTTATTAATACATGGGACCACCACGTCAAAACCATCCGCCTCTGTAAACATGTATTCTACCAATCCAATATCTACAAAGGGCATATCACAAGCAACTATAAAATTTAACCAAGAATTGGAACTTTTTAGTCCAGAATATATTCCTCCAAGGGGCCCCTTACCTTTAATCTCGTCGGTAACACATTTCACCTCAAAATTATAGTAAAGCTCTGGTTGATTAGTTACAAGAATAATTTCATGGGCAATTATTTTCATTTTATTAATTAGGCGCTCAATTAAAGTTAAATTATTGAACTTTAAAAAAGCCTTGTTATATCCTAAACGACTGCTTTTACCACCGGCAAGAATTATTACTGCTTTACTTTTCACTAATTATCTTCCTTATTAGTCATATTTAAATAGGGTTGGCTCTTGAAAATTGCCTGGAACCTTAATACCCAGGTGCTCATATGCCAGTTTTGTTACTACCCTTCCCCTAGGAGTTCGGTTAATAAATCCTAGTTGTAACAAGTATGGCTCATAAACATCTTCAATTGTATCTTTTTCCTCGCCTATAGTTGAAGCAATTGTGTCCAAGCCTACTGGACCACCATCGAACTTTTGAATTATAGCATCTAAAAGTCTTCGATCTACCTTGTCTAAACCTATGGCATCTACTTCCAACTTATCTAAAGCATATTTTGCTATATCGTACGTAATCTCTCCTTGCCCCTTAACCTGAGCAAAGTCGCGCACTCTTTTTAGCAATCTGTTTGCTATTCTAGGTGTTCCTCTGGCTCTTTTAGCTATCTCTAATGCGCCTTTCATATCAATAGAAATTTTTAGAATCTGAGCAGATCTGATAACGATTTCCTTTAAGTCTTCTTCTCCATAATATTCAAGCCTGCAAATAACACCGAACCTATCTCTTAGGGGGGCAGTTAACAACCCTATTCGAGTTGTAGCACCTACTAAAGTAAAATGAGGTAAATCAAGTCGTATTGATCTAGCGCTGGGGCCTTTACCTATTAGTATGTCCAAAGCATAATCTTCCATGGCCGGGTAAAGTATTTCTTCAATGCTACGGTTTAAACGATGTATCTCATCAATGAAAAGAACATCCCCTTCTTGTAAATTAGTAAGTATTGCAGCTAAATCCCCGGCCCGTTCAATTGCCGGGCCAGAAGTTACTTTAATCCCAACCTCAAGCTCATTAGCGATTATATTAGCTAATGTAGTTTTTCCTAAGCCCGGAGGCCCATATAGCAACAAATGATCTAGGGTCTCTCTACGCATTTTTGCAGCTTCTATAAATATACTTAGATTTTCTTTAACCTTTTTTTGTCCAATATATTCTCTTAAAAAACGTGGACGTAAAGAAAACTCTATTTCAATATCTTCTTCTCTTAGGCTCCTCGAAACAAGTCTTTCTTCCATATCTACTCACCTCTTATTCCCTTCCGAGTTCTAACAATGCAGCCCGAATTAGAGAATCTGTAGAGGCAGATTCTAAATTGGCTACCTTTTGCAAAGCTTGTTCTATTTCACTTTGTTTATATCCTAAAGCCATTAGGGCTTCAACTGTTTCAAAATATGATTGATTTTGATTAGTTTGTTCACTTATGGAAGGTTTGGCTAAGCCTAACTTCTTTAATTTATCCTTTAACTCTATAATTAGCCTTTGAGCTGTTTTTTTACCAACGCCTGGGATTTTTACTAAGAAGTCAATATTCTCAACCATAATTGCAGAAATAAAATTGGCTGGTGAACAGTTTGATAAAATTTCTAATGCTAACTTTGGACCTACCCCAGATACCTCTAGCAAAATTTTAAATAATTCTTTATCAGACGAATTTAAAAACCCAAAAAGTTGAGCCTGATCCTCTCTTAAATAAAAGTAGGTAAACAATTGTATACTGTTTCCTACCTTAGGTAACTGATTTACTATATTGGAAGGTATATTTATCTCATAACCAACACCATGAACATTAATAACAACCGTTTTTGAATTATTGCATTCTATAATGCCCTTTATGAAAGCAAACAAAATTAATCCTCCTTAAAAATTAACTTATTTAACTTATAGGAATGGGCATGACATATAGTAATTGCTAAAGCATCTGCCACATCATCTGGTTTTGGTATCTTTTCCAAGTTTAAGATAATCCGTACCATTTCTTGGACTTGTTTTTTTTCAGCACGGCCATAGCCTACTACTGCCTGCTTTACTTGCAAAGGTGTATATTCAAAAGTAGGCATATTGTGAATAGCTCCAGCCAGTAAAATTATTCCTCTAGCGTGACCAACCGATAATGCAGTTCGTGTATTCTTATTAAAGAACAATTCTTCAACTACAAGATGTTCAGGTTTATACTTTTCAATTAAATCCTCAAGTTTAAAGTAAATTTTTTTCAACCTGGTTGCTAATGGTAAATCATTAGAAGTCAATATTTTACCATAGTCAATTACCTTAAAACGATTTCCTATAAATTCCACAATTCCATAACCCGTTATGGCTGTACCTGGATCTATCCCTAGTATAATCATAAGTATCCCCCTGGAAAAAGTATTCGACATAAGGCTAAGTATACCTTTTTTCAAGTTTTTAGGACAACTAGCATTAAAAAACCTATAATTCCTTTAGAATTATAGGCCATTAAAATTTATAGGTAACTATTTTATTGATATTCATCTAAGCTGTCTAGTGCTTCAAATAATTCCGATTCATTTTGAAACTCGAGACTTTTATTATATATTTTTTCTTGCCATTCTATAGGTAAACTATTTAATTTAATATTAGTTACTTGTAGTAATTCTCCCCCTAAATATGAAGGACCTTGATAAATTGCTAAATAATCATTTTCTACACCTAAATACCTAATCCTTCCATCCTCAGGACAAAATCCTTCGACGTCTTGAATTAACCTTATATTTTCGCCTTCCGTTTCTATTTTCCATCCAGCTTCCTTTGGATATTTGGTAGGTAAATCTATATCTTTAAGTTCATCTAAACTAATTTCATACTCAGTTTGTTTAAGCGTATGCTTACAAGTAGTGTAAAATTTATACAACTCTACCTTTTTGCTTCCAGATTCTATTACAACTAACCTACTTTGATTATCCTTTAAATCGTTATCTACAAAAAGATTAAGGCTTAAGGCAAAAAATAGGATAATTACAAATAGCGTTATATATTTGATTAGCTTACTTGCCTTCAAATTAATTCCCTCCACAATATCCTTTGGTTGTATAATATTACCAATTGTGTAGGGGTATATACCATTAAAACAAAAAGCAGCTTAGATGAACTAAGCTGCTTTGTAAAAAAATTATTAACTAACTTGATCAGCTATTTCGGAAGCAATCTCAAAATTAGCATAAACCGCCTGTACATCATCATTGTCTTCCAGCAAATCTAATAGTTTTAATACTTGCTGAGCTTGTTCTAGATCTGTAAGTAAAACAGTATTTTGCGGAACTTTTGTAATTTCTGATGAACTAATAGGTATGCCTGCATTTGTTAAATTATTTTTCACATTTTCAAAATCATCTACGCTAGTGTATATTTGGATGGTTTCATCTTCATTGACAATGTCTTCAGCCCCAGCCTCAATGGCTAGTAGCATCAATTCGTCTGCATCCATGTTCAGTTCATTAGGATTGATACTAATTACTCCTTTGGTATCAAACATCCAAGCAACGCAACCTGTTTCACCTAGGTTGCCTCCGTTTTTGGAAAAAATATGCCTAATTTCCCCAGCTGTCCTATTTCTATTATCTGTCATAATATTGATTAAAACTGCCACACCAGCGGGACCATAGCCTTCATAAACTAATTCTTCGTAATTTGTTGTGTCTAAATCGCCTGAAGCTCTTTGAATAATCCGCTGAATATTGTCATTAGGCATATTATTTTCTCTGGCTTTTTGTAATACCGTTTTTAATCTAGGATTTGCCTCAGGATCAGGTCCACCCTGTTTTACTGCAACAAATATTTCTCGACCTATTTTGGTAAAAATTTTACCTCTTTTTTCATCCATTCTAGACTTTTTATGCTTAATGTTAGCCCATTTAGAATGACCTGCCATAAATGCACCCCTCTCCAATCAGCTATTTCATTTTAGCATAAAGAACAGCTTACTGCCAAGCATTGCACCACGTATTATTTTGCTTCGTGAAACTATTTGAATACAGGGCCAATAGGTGGTGTATGTCTTTTATGCTCGCTTAATTTAATTAACCTTTCAATCCTATTTTTTACAGTTTCACTAGCAGTCCCGAATAATATGTAGTTGTCCAGCTCATGATAGGTAAAGCCCATTTCATTTTCATCAGTTTGACCTTCCCAAAGTCCGGCGGTTGGAGCTTTTGTAATTATTTTTTCAGGGATTTCAAGGTATCTAGCTAGTTGGACAACTTCTGATTTAACCAAGTTTCCAATAGGCTCGATGTCTACTCCTCCATCACCGTATTTAGTATAATACCCGATAAGAATTTCGCTTTTATTGCCTGTTCCTACAACAAGATAATCGTTTAAAGCACTATAATAATAAAGGGTAGCCATTCTAAGTCTTGGTTTTATGTTAGCTAGTGCCATCTGCGGTATTACGTTATTATCTTTTGCGCTTAAGGCAGCTAAAAGAACATTATAAGTTTCTGTAAGATCAATAATTTTATAGGGTACTTTCAAATGTTCACCAACTAACTTAGCGTCTATTACATCTTCTGGGTTACTATTACAAGGCATAATTAAACCTAAGCTGTTGCTTGGGCAGGCTCTTTGACATAAAGCCATAACCACAGCTGAATCTAGTCCTCCTGACAGGCCAACAACAGCCCCCTTGGCACCGGCTTCATTTATTTTATTTTTAATCCAATTAACTATTTCTTTTGCTACTAATTGATAGTTCACATTATTCCCCTCTTTTATTTTAATCTTCTTTTTAAGCCGCTTGTTAAACTTTTAAGGCAAATTCCCTAAAATTAACTCTTAACAATAGTGTTATAAATTATGTGTTTTTTATATTGTACAATTTATTTTATCAAGATTAAAGCCGTATTGAATTGTCCCCCAAAAAACAAAATTAAAAGCCTAGGCTCATTAGTGCCTAGGCAAAATTTAGATTCTGGCGGTGACCTACTCTCCCAAGAAACTCTTAGTACCATCGGCGCTGGAGGGCTTAACTTCCGTGTTCGGGATGGG
>DUOV01000185.1 GCA_012838615.1 Clostridia bacterium
CGCCTTTTATGCAAGTTAAATTGTTAAGGTTTTTGCAGGAAGGTACTATTAGGCGGATTGGTGATATTGAGGAGAAAAAGTTAGATGTACGGGTAATAGCTACTACCAATCGTGATATTGAAAAGATGGTTGGACGTGGTGAATTTAGAGAAGATTTATATTATCGCTTAAATGTTTTTCCAATTTTTATCCCGCCTTTGCGAGAACGAAGAGAGGACATACCTCTTTTGGCAAGACACTTTATTGCTAAGCTAAACCCCAAATTGCATATGAGGATAAAGTCGATTAGTAATGAAGCAATGCAAAAGCTACAAGAGTATTCCTGGCCGGGCAATATAAGAGAGCTTGAATACTTACTTGAAAGGGCTATGCTTATGGCTAAAGGTGACCAGATTCAAGTAAAAGATCTAATTATTGATAGCTTCAGAAATATTGAGTATACTAAATATAAACAATTATACTTGCAAAAAAGATATTCACTTAAGCAAATTCTGGATGTAGCGGAAGAGAATATCATAAGGGAAGCCTTGAAGGAAAACCATAGTATCAGGATGGCTGCAAGAGCTTTAGGAATATCCCATCCCGCCTTAATTGCTAAAATGAAAAAGTTTAAAATTACTTCTCATATTTCTACAGGCAGTAAGCAGATTTAAGGTGGTAATATATTTTTACATGGAATATATAATTACCATCTTAATGATATGCTGCTGTTCTCAAATTTGCGCTAAATAAAGATTATGGCAAATAACTATGAATGGCATAATTATTGCAATAAAAATGTTAATATTCAAAAGAGTTGGAAAGATAAGTGTGGTGATGTCCTAGTGATTGTATGAATAGGGTTTATTTTTAGCTTACTAGATGCTAAAGAATTAATTTAAATTAAAAATTGGGGGGTTTTATCATGGAAACAAGGCATGAGCCTGCAGTAAATACGCAAAGTTTTGGGAAAAAAGTTCACCCGGCTGTAATAGCTGTTTGGGCAGCTTTCATTGCCATAGCCCAAATGTTGCCTGTAATACCTGTTTTCGGAACAGGAGCAACTTTTGGCTTGTCTGATTCTGTTGTGGTGTTGTCAGGAATCTTATTTGGACCTTGGGCAGGAGCCTTGGCTTCCGCAATAGGAGGGTTTCTTGGTCAGATAATTGCTCCACATGGAGCAGTATTCGGAGTTGTTACATTTATTTGTCCTGCATTGGCCGCTATGGTCGCAGGCTTGTTAATGAAGAAAAAATGGCCTCATGTAATAGGCATTTTTGCAATATTAGGCTTGGCTTGGTTTGCCTTTCCTCTTGGTAGGACCGCTTGGTTTCAACCAGTAGTAAACTACACACCTTCAATTCTTCTGGCCTACCCTGCAGCTACTTGGGGTGTTAATCTAATCAGATCCCAAGACTTTAAAAAAATGTTTGTGGGTATAACACTACTTTGTACCATCGGAGGCTGTGCCTCTTTGGCTATAGGTAATACAATGGCTCTGCCTATGTTCGCTTTACCTCGCGAATTGTGGTTAGCTGTACTTCCCATTTCGGTTCCCCAGAGAATACTGTTTGCCATCCTGGCTGCAGTAATTGGTGTTCCCTTGCTGATTGGTTTACCTAAAATAGGCGTTACGGTTGGAACAAAACTACTTGATGACAATAATTAATATTTTTAACACCTAAGCATAGACGATTAGGAGTGTTGTGTAGTGAGCCTAGTACAGTATTATCCTGGCAAGACATTTGTGCATAAGCTGGATCCTCGCTCTAAATTAATTGCATTAGTTTTATCTACGATCGTAATTTTTGCCAGTACTGATTTTAAAATAATTGGGCTTATTTTTTGTGGTTCATTATTGTTGTGGTCATTGGCCAAGTTACCCGCCAGCATCTTGCTTAGTTATATGAAATTCTTAGGTCCGTTGCTTATTTTGCTGATTTTGTCACAGGCACTTTTTTATCCGGGAAATGTTTATTTGGTCAAACCTTTAATACCAGAATGGGTACCTATACTCGGGGGTCTAGGGAAAATAGACAAAGAAGGTGTCATCTTCGGCTTTGTTTTGTCTTTTAGATTAATTACATTAATCACTCTGATGCCTTTAGTAACATTTACTACACCTGTTGAAAAGTTCACTTTAGGATTGATTAAGCTGGGCTTGCCGTATACGATAGCTTATACTGCAACTACGGCACTTAATATGATCCCTATTTTACAAAACGAATTAGGGGTTATTATGGATGCTCAAAAGCTTAGAGCTTTTCAAACTTTTGAGGAAGGCAAATTAGTAGATAAAGTCAAGGCATATCCTACGTTAGTTATTCCGCTGATTGTAGGTTCTATGAGAAGTGCGCAGCAGATGGGGGTAGCTATGGATTCTAAAGCTTTTGGTACAAATAAAAACAGGACTTTTTTAGATGATATTACTTTTCAAACACGAGACTGGGTCTTTTTGTCCGGCATACTATTGTTAACTGTAGCAGGGATAATAGTCAGTCAATTAGCGAGGTGGTAAGTGTTATGGGACAAGAGACGGAGCATGTCTGCTTTGAAAACGTATCTTACAGATATTCTGATGCCCAAGTGGATGCCCTGCAAAATATTAACATAAGTATTGCCAAAAAACAGTTTGTAGTTTTGATGGGTGCCAATGGTGCAGGAAAAACTACTTTCTGTCAATTATTAAATGGAATTATTCCTCATTCTTTAGGCGGAAGCATGGTAGGAAGCGTAAAGGTAGCCGGGCTTGAGACAACCAAACATAAAATTGCAGAACTATCCCAGAAAGTGGGAATGGTTTTGCAAGACCCGGAAACACAATTGTTTACCGGCTCGGTTAGAAGTGAGGTTGCTTTTGGCGCAGAAAACCTTGGAGTTCCCAGGCAGGAGATCTCAGAGAGGCTAAAATGGGCCTTACATGTCGTTCGATTAGATGAGTTTATGGACAGGACTCCGGCTGCCCTTTCAGGCGGGCAAAAACAAAGGCTGGCCATTGCTTCTGTAATCGCTATGAGACCGGAAATACTGGTACTGGATGAACCAACTTCCCAACTTGACCCGATAGGCAGTTATGAGGTTTTTTCAGTTGTCAAGGAGTTAAACCAGGTTTATGGGATGACTATTATCATGGCTACTCATCACAGTGAAGAAATAGCAGAATTTGCTGATCGGATTGTAGTTTTTGACAAAGGGAAGATCATAGCCGATGATACACCTCATAAGATCTTTAGTCAACAGAAGCTGCTGGAAAGAA
>DUOV01000186.1 GCA_012838615.1 Clostridia bacterium
CAGGGTGCAGCAGGGAAGAAATTGAACATGCCATAATGCTGGTAGCCCCAACTGCCGGTTTCCCGAAAACTATGGAAGGAATTTTGATTTTGAGGGAAGAGATGGGAGAAACTAATAGTAGGAAACACTGAAATGAGTTAAGAGTTAATAGTTAAAAGTTGAGAGTTAAGTGAATGCCAATCTTGAATTTTAGCTCAGTCGTTAGTCTTTAGCTATAAATAATTTTGAATTACTTTCAGTCGCCAGTCCCTAGTCCCCAGATTCAAATGTTCAGTCAGGACATGGGTAACAAAAATGGTTCAAGAGATAGGTAACACTAAAAATTTAGATATTTATAGCAACTTGACCAGTACCTGAAGCTGTTTTGGGTACTGGTCTTTTTTTACCTAAAAACCGCGTTAAAAACTTCTCTACTATTGTCACATCTTTAGTAAATTTACGTATTTTATACTAGAATCCACTATAAAGGAGCGATAGTAAATGGCGAACAATACTCCTTCTTGTCCGGGAGGAACTCTGTATAACATTAGACCAGGGGATACATTTTTCAATATTGCGGCTCGTTTTGGCGTTACAGTACATGACCTTATGAGAGCTAACCCAAGGGTAGATCCTAACAATTTAAGAATCTGCGATTTGATTTGCGTGCCTGCCCAACCACGTCCAGGCGTTTGCCCTACTGGTTCTACTGCCTATTTGGTGGCACCAGGGGATACTTTATTTTCCATAGCTGCCAGATTTAATACAACTGTAGAGGCTATTAACAGCGCAAATCCATGCATAGACCCAACAAATTTACGTGTTTCACAATTATTATGCATCCCTCAGGCTCCAATGCCTACAGTATGCCCTCCAGGCTCAACTCAGTACACTATTAGACCTGGTGACACCTTATTTAGCCTGGCAATCCAATTTAATACTACGGTACAGGCTATTTTAGCTATCAATCCAGGATTAGATCCTAACAACTTACGGGTTGGCCAAATAATTTGTATCCCTGGACCAACACCAACTCAGTGTCCACCTGGCTCAACTCAGTACACTATTAGACCTGGTGACACCTTATTTAGCCTGGCAATCCAATTTAATACTACAGTACAGGCTATTTTAGCTATCAATCCAGGACTAGATCCTAACAACTTACGGGTTGGCCAAATAATTTGTATCCCTGGACCTAGCCCCACTCAACCAGGTAGATGCCCGACAGGTTCATTTGAATATACTATAAGATCTGGAGATACTATATATAACTTAGCCATTGAGTTTAACACTACTGTTGAAGCCATATTAGCTATTAACCCAGGTATCAACCCCAATAACCTCCAAATTGGGCAAGTGATCTGTATACCGGGAACAGGACCAGGACCAGGAAGATGTCCAGCAGGTACTTTCGAATACACTATTATGGCTGGAGATACTTTCTTCTCCTTGGCCAACAGGTTTAACACTACCGTGGCTGCTATCCAGGCTGCTAATCCTAACGTAGATCCGAACAACCTTCAAATCGGGCAGGTAATCTGTATACCAGGTGCAGGACCAGGAAGATGCCCTGCAGGTACTTTTGAATACACTATTATGGCTGGAGATACTTTCTTCTCCTTGGCCAACAGGTTTAACACTACTGTGGCTGCTATTCAAGCTGCTAATCCTAACGTTGATCCGAACAACCTCCAAATCGGGCAAGTGATCTGTATACCAGGTGCAGGACCAGGACCAGGAAGATGCCCGGCAGGTACTTTCGAATATACTGTTAGATCCGGAGATACCTTTTTCGCCCTAGCAAGAAGGTTCAATACAACTGTTGCAGCTATTCAAGCTGCTAACCCCAATGTAGATCCAGATAGGCTACAAATCGGCCAGCAGATTTGCATACCTCAAAGCTGAGGCTCGTAAACTCTGCAAGTAGGTAGCTTGAAAAAGCAACAGTTTTCCCTGTCTGATCTGTCCTGAGATTGTAGCTTGCTTTTAACTGTTAACCAGGTGTAAGACTTTTACTTCTTTAAGTAGGAGTTTGAACTTGATTTAATCGAGTTTTTGAGCAACACAGGGACAGAGAAGACAGGATAAAATAGAGCAGCATGGGTTTCCATGCTGCTCCTTTGTAATTTATTCTCATTAAAATTTTTTTATATCTACTTACTTTTGTACCTGAATGGCTTTTAGTATTCTCTCAGGTTTCAAGGGCAAGTCTTTAAAATCTATTCCTAAGGCGTTGCTTACCGCATTTACTACCGCAGGGGCTGATGGAACTGTAGAACATTCACCAATACTTTTGGCCCCAAAAGGTCCGGGTTCTTCCCCTTCTTCAACCAGGAGCACTTGCATTCTAGGCATTTCAGAGGCTTTGAGCATATGGTACTTTTTAAAGGAGTTATTTGTAACCTTGCCTTTTTCATCTAACTCAAGACCTTCAGTTAAAGCATAGCCAATGCCCATCTGGACAGCTCCCTCGATCTGACCTTCTACGTACATGGGATTAATAGCTTTCCCCACATCATGAACAGCTACATAATCCAACACTTTTACTTTGCCGGTTTCCGTATCTACTTCAACCTCTGCAAAGTGAGCACCGTACGAAGTAACCCCAGCCGGGGAGGCAAAAGTTTCAGCTCCAATAATCTCCCTTTGGTTTACTCTTTGGCCATGGACAATAACATCACAGAGAGTAGCTTTTTTCTCAGGATCTTTAGTGGAGACTGCGTAGCCCCCTACTAAATCTAATTCTTCTACAGGAACTTCCAGTAACTGAGCAGCTTCTTTCAATATTTCCCGGCGAACACTTTCGGCAACTTTTTTGGCTGCATTACAAGATACAAATACGCCGCGGCTGGCATAGTCACCCAAGTTCCAAGGAGTCGCTTCTGTATCTGCTTCAATGCATTCGATGTTTTCAGGATCAATACCCAGTATTTCACCAATCACCTGGGTTTCAGCCGTAACTGTGCCATTACCCATATCGTGGGTTCCTGTAAATAAAGTAGCTGTCCCATCCTCATTCATTTTTAGAACCATAGCGGTAACATCCCGATGAGCACCGAAACATCCATTACCGTGAGAGCCTATAGCCATACCTATTCCCCGCTTAAATCTGCCTTGTTCTTCAGTTTTAGGCCGGGATGCCCAGTTAAAAGCCTCGGCTCCTTTTGTTACACAATCTAAGGGCCGTGGATTGCCATGGGGACTATTAAAACGAGGATCTACTCCATCAGGTTCCACTAAATTTTTTAGTTGGAAATCTACAAAGTCCATATTTAAGGCTTTGGCAACCCGATTTAAGTGAATTTGCTGGGCAGCAAAAGCTTGAGGAGAACCATAACCTCTCATAGCTCCAGCAATTGGTGTATTTGTGTAAACAGGAGTCGCTGTAAAACGCATATGCTTTGTTTTATATACTTTAAATACTTTGTGGCTCATAGCACCACTTACGTTTAAAGCACTAGTGGCATAAGCCCCGGTATTTAAAATTACCCGAAAATCTTGAGCTACTAAAGTACCGTCTTTATTTACGCCAGATTTTATATAAAACACACCAGCATGTCTGGTACGGGTAGAGACTATAGATTCCCTACGGTTTAATTCCATCTTGACGGGCCTACCAGTCATTTTAGCAAGTAAAGCTACTACAGGCTCAATTACTGCTTCCAGTTTTCCACCAAAAGCACCACCTATGGCTGGCCTTACTACACGCACTTTGCTCATGGGCATTTCTAAAACCTTGGAAATGATGATACGGAAGGCAAAAGTATTTTGGTTTGGACTGTAAACCGTTAGTTTACCTCTAGAATCATAAGTTGCAATGGCCACATGAGTCTCAATAGCGCAATGATGAATTGCCGGTACAGTAATACGATCTTCAAAAACATAATCTGCTTGGGCCAAAGCCTCTTCCACATTGCCTGCTTCCGTTTTAATTTCTGCCACCTTATTGCCACCTGGGTGAATCTCTGGAGCACCTTCTTTTAGTGCTTCTTCAGGATCAAACACCGCAGGCAACTCTTCATATTCAACTTCGATTAGCCGGATAGCCTTTTCAGCAATTTCCAGACTTTCAGCTGCTACGGCAGCTACTCTATCCCCCACAAATCTAACCGTATCGTCAAACAAGTATTCTGTTTCAGGAATTTTATGCTCATAAAAACGCATAGAGCTGTTATAAGGAATCCTGGGTGAGTTCTTATAAGTTACTACTGCTTTTACACCAGGTAGTGCTTCGGCTTTTGAAGTGTCAATTTTTTTAATTTTAGCATGGGCAACAGGACTGAAAAGCATTTTAGCATAGAGCATATGAGGAAACTTCATGTCTGCCGTATATTGTAATTGTCCCGTCACTTTTAATGCTGCATCACGAATTGGGCGATTATTGCCAACATAGACAAGTTTCTTGTTTTTCATTAAGCCTCACCTCTCAGTCTTTTGGCAGCTAACTCAATAGCCTCAACTATTTTTACATAACCGGTACAGCGACATAAATTGTTATCTAAAGCTTGGACAATTTCATCCCGACTTGGACTAGGATTTTGGTCAAGTAAAGCTTTAGTTGTAATAATCATACCCGGAGTACAGAACCCACACTGTACTGCTCCAGTTTCGATAAACGCTTCTTGAATCGGGTGAAGCTTGGAACCTTCAGCTATACCCTCAATAGTAATAATATTTTTGCCCTCCGCTTTGTGAGCCAAAACCACGCAAGAATTGACCGCTTCACCGTCTATCAGAACTTTACATGCGCCACAATCATTGGTATTACATCCACATTTGGTTCCGGTAAAATCAAGTACTTCACGTAATACATAAAGAAGTGTCCAGTTTTTCTTTACCGCAACTTCATATTCTTTGCCGTTAATCAAGAGTTTAATTAGTTGCATTTTAGCCCTCCCCAAATAACGATTCTCACCTAATTGTAACATATAATGATTTAATCTGACTTTAATAATGATAAAAAAAATAGTAAATGTTTAGTGAAATTAGTCCGACTTTATAAAACCGTGAAGATATAATCTCCTTAGCAAAAAAAATTGGGCCCAAGGGCCCGTTAAAATAATGTATGTTATAGAAAAGAGAGGGTATCACCTACTTCTGTATGGGAACGAATAATTTGACCTGATACTATCTCTACCACAGTACAAGCTTCTTTAACCACAGGACTGCACCTAAATGGCTTTATCCCATGTAAAAGGTGTACAACAGCATTTTCCTTATTTATAAAAATAATATCCAAAGGAAACCTCATAAAACAGGTATGGATGGAGTTACAGTTTTTAATTACTAAACAGTTGTCTGGAGGCAATTCCTTGTAAAACATCAGTCCCCTTAATTTCTGACTGAAGGTAGATGCTATTTTCACCTGTTTGGCTATTACAGTATTTTTAGAAGAGTTTAAGAGCATTATTTCACCTACCAGGAAATCTGTGTTAAAAATTGAATAACGGCAGGTCCCAAAACTACGATAAAAATACACGGAAAAATGAAAAGTACTAAGGGCAAAAGCATTTTAACAGGAGCCTTCATAGCTTCCTCTTCTACCCCTTGGCGCCTTTTTTGGCGAATAACTTGAGCCTGCAAACGTAACATATTAGCCATGCTTACACCCAACTGGTCTGCTTGAACTACCGCACCTATAAAGTTTGAAAGATCGTCGACTTTTAGCCGTTCTGCCATGTTTTTCAAGGCCTCCCGGCGGGGTTTACCTATTTTTATTTCTTGCAAGACACGTCTAAACTCTTGAGCAAGTAAAGAACGACTTTTTTCCACAACCTTGGAAAGGGCTGCATCAAAGCCTAGCCCTGCCTCCACACACACGGTAAGTAAATCTAATACTTGAGGTAATTCTTTTTCTAGAGTTTTTATTCGTTCTGCTCTCCGTTGCTTAAGATAAAACTTTGGTAAATAGTAACCTAAAAAACCAAATCCGAGGGGCAAGAAAATATTTCTAGCACCCCTTAGATAATTTATGAAAAAGGTCACTCCACCAAAGAAACAAGCTAACATTCCTTGCAAGCCACCAAACTCCTGCGGCGTCAGGTTGCCAGGTCGCCCTGCTAAGATAAGTTCTTTATCTAAACTATCCTGCTTAAAAGGTATTAACCGCGAAATCATTTTAGCCAGGCCATAAAGAACAGGCTTAAGAACCCTTTGCCTAAAAGGAAGATTTAACTCCGCACTTATAGCATCCTGAGGGGTATTATCCATGGTAAATTCCACCAATCGATTTTCCAGGAGCAACTTATCACGGTTTTTAATTTGCAAATACAGTAAAGTCAGGCAAAACACTAAAGCCCCGCTACTTAGTGCAGCTAAGTAAATCATGACAACCACCTAAATTTCAATATTGACAATTTTATTGATCATGACAAAACCGATAACCTGGGAAATTACCCCGCTTACTAAAAGTATAAGGCCAATTCTAGTAGTAAAAAGAGTTAAGATATAATCTCTGCTGATTAAAAAAATAAAGATCGACAGAAAAAGAGGCAGTAATCCAATAACAAGACCGGACATTTTGCCCTGAGCTGTTAAGGTCTTGATTTCCCCTGCTATCCGAATTCGCTCCCTAATAGTTTCAGATATGTTCTCCAGGACTTCAGCTAGATTACCTCCAACCTGTCGCTGAATCAATACTGCTGTCACGACTAGATCTAAATCTTCGCTCTGTACTCTAGCTGCCATGGCTAACAACGCATAATCCATAGGGGCTCCTAGTTGAATTTCCCTTAGGACACGTTTAAATTCAGCTGCAATTGGATCGGGCATCTCTTTGCTGACTAAATCCATTGCCTGCATAAAGCCAAATCCGGCCCGTAAAGAATTGGCTATGGTCATTAAAGCATCCCCAATTTGATAATTGAGTTGTTTTAACCGTTTAGCTTTTAAATTATTAAGAAATAATTTGGGGCTGATTACTCCCAATGCTCCAAATAATAGAGCAGTAAAAATATCTTGAGTAAGAACTAACCCTACACCAAATAAACCAGATATTAAACATAGGGTAGCTGTGAAGTACTCTTCCCCTTTCATGACTAAACCTGCTTGCAATAGTTCTTTACTAATATTACTAAGATACTTTTTGGGTGCAAAAGTGTTTCCAATAAAGGCAAAGAGGGACTTCCAGCTTATGCCAGTCTTTGCTTCGACCTTGTCATTTAATTTACCGGTATAATCTTTTAAACGCTTGGCAATGAAAAGCTGCTCACGCAGTAAAAATTGCTGAAACAAAATAATTAAGCATACCACTAGTAAAGCACTCAAAACTGAAATAAGAAGTGGGAACATCAAATTCCCCCCTTCAAAGTTAAATGCTTAAAACCCGGAAAAGGAGAAAATATATTTTCCGGTAGAACGACACCTGAGCCTTTAAGTTTTTCCGAGAATTTTGGTCTAATACCTGTGGCCCTATGGATACCTTTTGCCCGACCATATTCATCGACACCTGTTTGTTCATAAATAAAGATGTCTTGGGTAACAATAGTGTCTCCTTCCAGACCTAAAACTTCGGTTAAATGAGTGATTTTGCGGCTGCCGTCTTTCATTCGGCTTTGCTGAACAATTAAGTCAATGGCACTAGCAATTTGTTCCCGTATAGCCCGTACAGGCAAATCCATTCCAGCCATCAAGACCATGGTCTCCAGCCGGGACAACATATCCCTGGGGGAATTGGCGTGGCCAGTAGTCAAAGAACCATCATGGCCTGTATTCATAGCTTGAAGCATATCCAAAGCCTCCCCTCCCCTGACTTCACCTACAATAATCCGGTTAGGACGCATTCTGAGGGAGTTCCTTACTAGGTCGCGAATTGTAACTGAACCTTTTCCTTCGATATTAGCCGGCCTGGTTTCTAAAGATACTACATGAGGCTGGCGAAGCTGCAGCTCAGCTGCATCTTCAATGGTAATAATCCGTTCGTCAACGGGGATAAAGGACGACAAACAGTTTAAGAAGGTAGTCTTACCGGAACCTGTACCTCCGGAAACCACTACATTTAGCCTTGCTTTTACGCAGGCCTCCAGAAATTTAGCCATTTCAACAGTTAAGGTTCCAAAGCGAATTAAGTCTTCGATAGTAAAAGGATCCTTGGCAAATTTACGTATGGTTATAGTCGGGCCATTTAAAGCCACAGGCGGAATAATGGCGTTGACCCGTGATCCGTCAGGCAAACGGGCGTCGACCATAGGACAGCTCTCATCTATTCTACGACCAAGGGGAGCCACAATCTTTTCGATGATGTGCAGTACATGTTCATTATCACGAAAAACAGTATTAACTTTCTCTAGCCTGCCTTTACGTTCCACGTAAATCTGTTCCGGGCCGTTGACCATGATCTCTGAGATATTTGGATCATTTAGCAAAGCGGTAATTGGACCAAAGCCTATTACTTCGTCTAATAGTTCTTCTGCCAGATGAATTTTTTCCACCCTGGAAAGAGTTACTTCCTCATCAAGTAAAGACTTAATCAGATTTTTAATCTGTTCCTCGTTATCTTCAACGCTTTGGTGCTCATTTTCTCTGGGCAGTCTTTCCATTTCATCAATTAGCCTTTGATGCAGGCGACCTTTTGTTTCCCAGTAGGGATCTTTTCTTGTCCCTTTAGCCTTACTTAGATCATTTTCTTCCAAGTCTAGGCCTTCACGCTCTTTAAGTCTTTCTAAAAGGGACACTATGCCACCCCCTGTTAAGAGTTAAAAGTTAAAAGTGAAGAGAATATTAATTTTGAATTTTAAATTGAGTCAAAAGTGTTTAGTGTTCAATCAGGACATGGGTAGCTTTTTGTTACCTGATATGCAGCAGTCCTGCCAACAAGCCGGTTTTTTTACGGGCAGGTGCAGTAGCTTTGCTTTTCTTGGAAACTGATTTTGCCAACTGACACACCTGCTCCGCTATTTTTGAACTTGGATTAAGGGTAATAAAAGGTGTCCCCCTGTTTACAGCTCCAGTAACTACTTTGCTGCTAGGTGGCAATTCACATAATACGGGCATACCTAGAGTACGTTCCACATCTTCAGCCCTTAGTCCGTAATCTTCGCAAGCATTGTTTAAAATAACCCGTACTTTTTCCTTAAGGCCAAGACCTTCCAAAACTTCCAGACACAGTTTGGCATTCTTAATAGAAGGCAGATCTAAAGTTAATACTAACTTGATCCGGGTAGCCAAATCTAAAGCCATCAGGACATTTTCATTAAAAGAAGCCGGAGTGTCGATAACAATGTAATCAAATAACTTTTGTAAGGAACGGATAATTCTTTCCACATGCTGGTTAGTAATTAAATCCGCATACTGGGGCCTGGCAGGAGCCGGTAAGACACTAATACCTGTTGGGCTGTGAGGCAAAAGGTAACTTTGTACTAAAGCTTCATCTATCAGCTCATTTTCTTGCACAAGCTGTGAAATAGTCTGCTTTGGGAAAATATTTAACATAGCAGCAACATCGCCGAACTGTAAATCTAAATCTAACAAAACTACTTTTTTACCGGTTACCTGATGTAAGCCTACAGCTAAATTAGCGGCAATAGTTGTTTTACCTACACCACCTTTAGTGCCAAATACTACAATTGTTTGAGGTTGGATTTGAGAATCCTTATTTGAGTCAGGTGTGAGTTTTTTCTGGTATTCTAAACGGTAAATCTTTTTAATGCTGGTGATTAAATCCTCGCTGGAAAAAGGCTTAGTTATGTAATCCCGGGCTCCTACCGTCATGGCATGTTTTATGTATTCCAGTTCCCCCTGGACTGTCATCATAATTACACTTGTGTTGGGAAACTTAACAGAGATTTGCTCAGTAGCAGCCAGCCCATCTAAAACTGGCATGTTTATATCCATGAGAATTATATCCGGTTTTATCTTGGAAACCTTTTGTACTGCCTCTTCGCCATCTTTAGCTTCACCTACGACAACAATCTCGTCTTCCAAGGCCAAAAGACGGCGCACATTATCTCTGGTTTCCTTTACGTCATCGACTATCATAACTTTAATTGGCACAAGCTCACCTTCTTTCAAGAAAGTCTTCAATCCGCCAAGCAGAGATTGATACCGAATCTTCATCAATGGGTGACCGTAGCAGAAGTCTGATACTGCCTCGTTCACTAGCCTGAATTAATTTTCCGGCCTCAAGGGGACTTACTGCCAAAGTTACAGTATTTACTTCTCCCTGAGTCTCATCAGAATTCATATTTCGGGCCATGGCTAAAACTTCAATGTTTTGCAGTATTAAACTGGTTTGGGTAATCTCCCTGTTTTGCTCTTCAATTTGAAAATCAAAAGTCGCCATAATATCAACTCGATCACTAGGCCTGATATTATAGCCTACACCTGAAACTTCATTAATCTGAATAGCTACTGCCCGATAACCTTTAGGTATCTTATAAGCTAAACCTTCTTTGGTGTCGTCTGCGCCAACTAAACGAGATTTTAAAACTTGTTCTCCTTTATAAACAGGTGCCTTAGTGATAAAACCGATACAATAGCTCTCATCTTCAATAGCTTCCGGAAGTATATAATCTACCGGGACTTTTTTTCTTTCTAACATGCTTTCGTTAACTTTAGTACGAGCCGGTATGTTTTCTCTGGCTACAATAACTTCCTTATATAATCTTGGATCTATAGTCTTCTGGAGCTGGTCCAAATAGTAATAAACGCTACCTGCTACTGCAATGGCAAGAATGATTGCTAAAGCGATTAATTTTTTATTAATCATTGCTGTTCCTCCACTAGTAACTTATTTAACAGGCTAAGTTAACTGATAAGCCTTATACTGCTCAAGCCGTAATAAGGTTGGTCCGGTGAACTGTCCTCTGGTTTAATCATTTCAACAAAGTAGCCTTTAACATAACTTTCATTACCATGCCCAGTTCCATCGACTATAAAGAAAGAAGCAAAACCAACAACTTTTACTCTTTCTAATTGGTTTCCATGGTCCGGTAAGGGTTCAAAAACAGGAACGATAACCAGCCGAGGAGAATTCCTGTCAAAATCGTGAATACTACTACTGGGATCCTGGTTTATTCTGTATTGTACTCCATCCAAAGTAGGACCGGACATATTGCCGGTTTCAGTTTCAATAATATCTCCTATGCGAATTTTTTTATCATAACCGTATTTAAAATTTTTTCTATATTGGCTGGCACCGTTCCCCCCCAGGGATAATGCCCCAAATTCTCCTGAGCCAAGAGATGGAGAACCGGTCTTTAAGTTGTATAGCTTGTTATATTCAAAGTTTACGTTTTCAATGCCCAGGGGTATCACTCCTGTGGCACTTGTAACAGCTTGGGCTTGAGCTGTAGAGCTAGCCATCACTTGACTATGTTCCTCGCCCAAAACTCTAGCCAAAAATAAGGAAGCGGTCTGAGTAACTTCTACAGTTATAGACTTACTGTTGCTATCAAAGCTTGCACTTACTTCTTCTGTCCTGACACCATTTGCTACTGCATATTGAATTGCTACTTCTTCCGGCTCCGCATCGTCCATAAAGATCTCCTGGGCACCGGCCAGAGCAGCTGCATCAGCAACATTTTGCAGCTGAACTCGTTTGGCATAAAGCATCCCCACATCGATAACAAGGGCTCCTAAGCCCACCAAAAAGGTCAAAGCAGCAGCTATAAAGACGACAACACTACCTTTTTCATCATGCCAAAATTTGTTTAGTTCCATAACATGTCCACTCCTATTCAACACGCATGATGACTTTGCCTCGAACTGGAAAAGGATTGGGGATAAGGCGATTAATAAAGGGAGATCTGATATCTACTAATGTCTCTACCTCTACCGATACTTGCTCACCGCGGGTCGGATTAGAAGGAGAAACATTAACTGCCAGCTTATCGCCAGGTAATTGAGGCGCAGCCTTTTCGGCAATTTCCTCTAATTCTGTGCCGGTTACACCTACTGCAGCGGCTCTGGCTGTCTCCCTTGCTACATGGTTAACCGCTAAAACAGCACTATAAACTCTTCCAAATTCTACAATGCCGAATACTAAAAGTAGTAGGAGGGGAAGAACCAAGGTAAATTCAACTAAAGCCTGACCTTTTTCATTTTTAGCTAGCATTTAAGTTCACCCCAACACCAAGGTCAGCAAAGTACCTGTAAAAATAGCAACCCCATAGGGCATAGTACTGCAAGTGTAGACATTTTCTGCTTGCTCTTCACCATAGTTTGGCATGTAGGAGAGTCTCCGGGCCACCAAAGCCATTAAAGCAAAGTATAGTGTACGCTTAAGGTTATACAAAGCGTGGAGCAACTTCTTATTGACAATTAAATAGATTAATACATATATTCCTCCGACTAGCGCAGTCAACAGTACGGCTTCAATAATAAATTCAGGACCTTTTAAGGCACCGACGGCAGCAAGGAGCTTAATGTCACCGGCGCTTATCCCCCCAAGCAAGAATGGAATAAAAAAGATAAGCAGACCTACTGCCCACCCTAGCCATGCCTGCATGAAACCATCGAAACCATTTTGCCAGGTATTCAGTATAAGCCCTAAAGCCATAGCAGGTACGGTAATCCAGTTGTAGATTTTCCTTTGGGTTAAGTCTGTATAGAGACTAATGCCTAATGTTAGAAGCAAGATAATATTAAGCATGGGTTACCTCCCTAAAGCTTAAAAGTCGACCCTACTTATTAAGTAGGGTCTATTGGTTGTATTAAAGGATATCCAGCTCTGGAAATATTTTTACATTCATTACCAATTATTAAGAACCAGATTCTGTATTCTGTAAGCCACTAGTAATGTCTGAAAAAATTGTATTTAACTCATCTCTCATAAGAACTAATGCAGCAATTACTGCTACAGCAATAATCCCCAGAATTAAGCCATATTCCGTCATGGCTTGTCCATCTTCTTCCTGCCACAATCTTCTTACCAAACTTAACATTTTTATTCCCCCTTAAAATTTTTTTACATTTCCGCCAACTTACTAAGCTCCCGACTTAAGTTTTGATAAAGTTCTCCCAGCGGTTCCCTCATGTAAAATAAGGCACTACAAACTCCTACTGCAATAATACCTAAAATCAATCCATATTCGGTAACCGCCTGACCTGACTCTTCTTTCCACAGCCCCTTCCAAAAACAAGACAGGCGCTTCACCTCCGTTAAGATAATGTCTCTTTGTGTATTTTATTGTAAAAAAATTGGTAAAAAATTGTAATGGGGCAAAGGTCCTATTATAGTCCTAATATAGGCCCAAAAAAAATAGGACTAGAGGAGCTTTTGGGTCATAGCCTTGACCACAGCCTCTGTCCTATCCGATACTTCCAACTTGCGGAAGATATTAGTAATATGGTTTTTAACTGTTTTCTCACTAATAAATAACTTTATCCCGATTTCTTTATTGGAATATCCTTGGCTAATCATTTTTAAGATCTGCCTCTCTCGCTGGCTTAACAGCGGCTTTTCATAGCTTTCCTGCATATAAGATAAGCGGCTGAACTCGTTTAAGACCTTGGCAGTAACTTTGGGATCTAAGATAGACTTACCAGCTACTACATTTTGAATGGTGCGAACTAGTGTATCTGTACCCACATCTTTAAGTAAATATCCTGAAGCTCCGGCTTTTATCATTTCAAAAACATATCCTTCTTCATCGTGAATAGTTAAAGCAATAACATGAATATGAGAGTATGACTCCTTAATACGGCGGCACACCTCAATTCCGCTTAGATCAGGCAAGTTAATATCCAGCAAAATAACTTGAGGCCTGGCATTTGCCACCTTTTCAAGAGCTTCCCGACCAGTAGCAGCTGTTCCAACCACTTCTACTGCGTCCTCCATACTCAGAAGCTTAACTATGCCTTCCCTTAAAATGGTATGATCATCAACCAGCAAAACTTTAATTTTGTTCATGCTGCTCATCCTTCATGAATTGGAATTCGTACTGAAACTGTTGTTCCATGGCTAGGTTTTGTTTTTATTTGCAAAGTCCCTTGCAAAATCTGAGCCCATTCCTGCATTCCCCTCAAACCGAAATGACCGATTTCAAAGCCATTTTTTAGGTCAAAGCCTTTACCGTCATCAATGATTCTGGCGCTTAGCGCTAAAGGGGAAAACTCTATAATAATCCTTACATTTTGAGCTTCCGAATGCTTCTGAACATTATTTAGTGCTTCTTGAATTATTCTAAAGATTGTAACCTCCAGAGCCTGAAAATACCTGCGAGGTTGGCCCCGGCTAAGCACTTCAACTTTGATACCGTATTTAGTTTCAAAATCAGCAGCATAGCGCCTAATGGCAGGAAATAAGCCTAAATCATCCAGATCCATAGGACGAAGATCAAATATTATTTTTCTAACGTCATCTAATGTCTCCCTGGCATACTCTTGTAAAGAAATTAATTCCTCTGTCAGAAGTTCAGGTTTCTTTTCCTGTAATTTCTGACAGTATTCAGCTCGTAAAACGATATTAGCCAAGGATTGGGCCGGGCCGTCATGCATTCCTCGGGCAATTCGGCGGCGCTCTTCTTCCTGGGCTTTAATAACTGCCACACCATACTGCTGCTGTAATTGGAGCTTATCTACCTCTATCCAAATATTTTCCAGATTAGAAGCTAAATAATTCATTGCTACGCCAACTTGTGAAACTAATTTTTCAGCTTTTTCTGCTGTCTTAACTAAATCACGGTGGCGTATTTCCAGTTCATCTCTTCTTTGCCTTAGCTGTTTTTCTTTTTCACGTAAAAGGATTAATTTTATTTGAATATTATTGGCTTCCTCATAAGCTCTTTTAATGTCTTCCTCTCCGTAACATTTAATATTACGGCTAACTATCATTAGGCGCTGACGAGCATTTTTGTCTTCTACTTCCAGCTCGTCCACTTGCTCAATAACTGTCGTAGTCAGATTTTTTACCTGCTGAAGTTCTTGCTCAACTCTTTTACATTCTTGTCGAGCATTTTCAGCTATATCAAAAATCTGTTCTTTACTTTTTTCAATATGATCTATGGTCTCTTTAATAATCTTATCTAGTAATGAGGTATCCAAAGGCATCCCCCTATATATGTTAAGACATCTGATGCTTATCGATAGCCAAGTTAGCCAATTTATCGGCTTCTTTATTGAATTCTCGCCGCACATGATTTACTTTAGCATTACCAAAGGAAAAAAGAAGTTCCTTTGATTTTTGGTAAAGAGGTATAAGTCCGGCATTTTTTACTTTGTATTGTCCATTTATTTGCCGGGCCATTAATTCACTATCAGTAAAAACCTCAACTTCTGTTGCCCCCAGCACCTTGGCTTCTTCCAATCCCCTGATCAGCGCTTTGTATTCGGCAATATTGTTGGTAGTACTACCCAGATATTCGCATAATTCGGCTATTTTCTGTCCGTCCTCGGCATAAATAACTACGCCTAATCCGGCTTGTCCCGGGTTACCTCGTGAGGCACCATCAGTATATAGTGTAACTTTCATAATAACCTCCATTAATCTAGGTGCAATGATCTTAAACCACCTTAGAAAAATTATTTAACCCCAATATAAAATTCTACCACAGTTTTCACAAGTTACCAATTGGTTGCCTTGTTTGACTTCTTTTAAGATAAGAGATGGAATAACCATGTGGCAAGCAGAACATGTCTTTTTCTGCACCAGGCTTAAAACTTTAAAGCCTAGTCTTTGTTTTTTCCTATTGTAAAGGTTTAATAATTCAGGCGAAACGGTTTTCTCCGTATTGATGATTTCCTGCCGGATCTGCTTTAACCTTTCTTCTAGCTGTTTTTTCCCTGATAAATACTTATTTACTTTGGCCTTATAATCCTGCTTGCGCTTATCTAGAACTTTTTTCTCCTGCTCCAGTTTTTTAGTATCCTCCTCTACCTTTTCTGTTAGAAGCAATAACTCCTCTTCGCAACTGTCAAGCTCTTTTTTTAATAATTCTATCTGTTGCTCAATACCTGCCAATTCTTTAGGATTTTTGACATCACCGCTATATAAATGCTCTTCTGCACTTTTATACTTAACAGTTAACTCAGCGTATTTATCTTCCAGCTTTTTTAGTAGACTTTTCTCCCCGGTAATTTTTTCTTCCTGTTGTTTTAGAGCAGCCATATGGTTTAGAATTTGGTGTTTTTCCCCATAGAGCTTTTTGCCTTCAGCAGTATTTAGGCTTTGCTCCAGTTCAACCTTCTCCAGATATAAATTCTGCAGTTCCCATAAAGCAGTTAAAGACAAATTTTTCACCTCCATAAATTTTTTTAATATAAAAATGCATCTTCCCAGTAAAAAAAACAAAGACAAAAAAAGATAGGCAAGATTAATATGCCTATCCTATACATACGACCATAAATCTTTTTCACTTTTTCCTAAAACAACTTGAGC
Organism: Clostridia bacterium; assembly: GCA_012838615.1. Taxonomy (GTDB): domain Bacteria; phylum Bacillota; class DUOV01; order DUOV01; family Zhaonellaceae; genus DUOV01. Next base: position 16,295 of record DUOV01000186.1, read on the forward strand.
TGAATCTAAGTTTAACTGCTCTTTTAAATAGGAAACCAAAAACGGTAAAGCCACAGATTCTGTAGCAAAATGTCCTGCATCGATTAAAGCCATACCATGCTGCAAAGCAAACTGAGCATCATGGTGGCCTAGTTCTCCAGTTACTAACACATCCACACCTAAGGCGAGAGCCCGATTTAAAGCGATTTTTCCTGCCCCACCGCAAACGGCTATTTTCTCAACTGGTTTATTAGGCTCACCGGCAACTTTAATTCCATTTACGCCTAATTTTTCTTTCAAATCATTAGCAAATTCTGCTAAAGTCTTTGGCTCTGGTAAGACACCAAAGCAGCCCAGTCCTCCTTTTTGACTTTCATTAGCCAAGGGTATTAGATCATAGGCAACTTCTTCGTAAGGATGAGCAGTTAGCATAGCCTGGAGAACTCGATTTAAAATTCCATGGTGTACAATAGTCTCCATCCTGGCTTCAGCAACTTTTTCTAATTGGCCCCTTGAACCAATAAAAGGTTGAGTGCCTTCTAAAGGTAAAAACGTACCAGTACCCGGTGAAGCAAAAGTGCAATGACTGTAGTTTCCGATATGGCCTGCACCAGCGTCACCAAGAGCTTTTCTTACCACTTCTTCGTGTCCCTCCGGCACAAACACTACCAACTTATAAAGTTTTTCCTCTTTAGGCATCAGGACCTGAATTTTATGTAATCCGATTTTGAGGGCTAATTGATGGCTTACTCCCAACACAGCGTTATCATAGTTGGTATGAGCTGCAATAAGGTGTAATTTTTTTTCGATAGCCGTTGACAGAAGCTCACCCTGGGACTCATCATATCTGATTTGACGAAGAGGCTTGTATATTACCGGATGATGGCTAAGGATAACATTACAACCTTGATCAACCGCTTCTCTTAATACGGTCAAATCTACATCAAGACAGACGTATATCCCTTTAACTTCAGCCTCTGGACTACCTACCAAGAGCCCAACGTTATCCCAATCTTCGGCTAAACTGGTTGGTGCTAGTTTTTCCAGCTCCTCTAGAATATCTCTAACCTTTAAACCCACTACTGATAACACCCTTTAACAAGTTTATTTTTTCAAGCAAGTCCAAGCGTTTTTGCTTTACTTCCTGACTTTGAGTTTGGGCTAGGTTGATGAGTACATTTTCGTAATCGGACAACATCTTTGATATATAATCCTTTAGTAAAGGTGGTTTTTCTTTTAACAAGATTGGCCCCAATTCAAGAGTCAGCCAATCTGAAATAGACTGCTCTCCGGGTAGGGCCGAAAGAACTGTATAAATAAAGCCATCGTCTTTTACTAAAATTTCATTGTTTATTGCCCAACCATTTTCAACTAGCCATTTACGCATTTGGCCCACTCCTACCATAGGCTGAAGCACCAGTTGTTGTAGTTTTAAAACCAGTTCAGGCTTTGCTTCTAATATTTCGATCATGGTAGCGCTCCCCATGCCGGCAAGCACCACAACGTCCACTTGCCCAGGTTGCAAAGGTTCAAGGCCGTTACCTAAAATGACTGTTATTTTATCTTCCAGGCCTTGCAGAGCCACTTGCTTTAAAGCACTTTCGTAAGGGCCCCGGTGGATATCTATGGCTACTGCCAAAGGCGATTTGCCTTGTTGTATAAGGTAAATTGGTAAGTAGGCATGGTCGGTACCAATATCGGCTAGCTTAAGTCCTGGCTTGACTAATTCTGCAACTGCTTGTAGGCGAGGTGATAACTTGATAATCGTCTTTTGCTCCTTTAAAAACATTATTATCTAATCAGTAAGTTAAGTATATACTATTTTGCAAGATTTGTAAAAACGGTATACAAATTCGAGTTTTATTCATTTAAAAAAACAACCTACTTAGTATCTCTACCAAGTAGGTGTTTTTGGTGGGCGATGACAGGATCGAACTGCCGACATCTTGCTTGTAAGGCAAGCGCTCTCCCAGCTGAGCTAATCGCCCGTAAACATTGAGCAGCACTTGCTACTCAATTTTGTTGGTGACCCGTGGGGGAATCGAACCCCCGTTACCGCCGTGAAAGGGCGGTGTCTTAACCGCTTGACCAACGGGCCAGAACGGAAGTCGTTCATCAGAATCCAGAAATCGGAACAAAGCTACCGACATCTGACTTCTGATTTCTGACTTCTAGTATGGTGGGCCCACCTGGGATCGAACCAGGGACCAACCGGTTATGAGCCGGTAGCTCTACCGCTGAGCTATAGGCCCTAAGAATGGCTCCTCGAGTAGGACTCGAACCTACAACCACTCGGTTAACAGCCGAGTGCTCTACCATTGAGCTATCGAGGAACGTCTTAGTGACGATATACATTATACGACAGAAACTGTTCATATGTCAATAAGACGTTTAATAAAAATAACTGGAAAATTTGAATTCACTCTTACTCTAAATAATCCTTCAGCTTTTTGCTTCTGCTTGGATGACGTAGTTTCCGCAAAGCCTTAGCCTCAATCTGGCGAATTCTTTCCCGGGTTACACCAAATTCTTGTCCTACTTCTTCTAAGGTACGGGAACGACCGTCATCAAGGCCAAAACGCAAGCGAAGAACTTTTTCCTCCCGAGGAGTTAAGGTATCCAAAACTTCCTCTAATTGTTCTTTCAGAAGCATAAAGGATGCAGCTTCAGCAGGTGCCGGTGCATCTTCATCTTCAATAAAATCACCTAAGTGACTGTCTTCTTCTTCCCCAATGGGTGTTTCCAAGGAAACCGGCTCTTGGGCAATTTTCATGATCTCCCGGACTCGCTCCACAGGAATTTCCATTTCCTTGGCAATTTCCTCAGGCAGAGGGTCCCGACCTAATTCCTGGAGAAGTTGTCTGGAGATGCGAATTAATTTATTTATTGTTTCCACCATATGTACCGGAATACGTATGGTTCGAGCCTGGTCGGCAATTGCCCTAGTAATAGCCTGACGAATCCACCAGGTAGCATAAGTACTAAACTTAAAGCCTTTACGAAAATCAAATTTTTCAACAGCTTTTATCAAGCCTAAATTTCCTTCTTGAATTAAATCTAAGAAAAGCATGCCACGCCCCACATAACGCTTAGCTATGCTTACTACCAAACGCAGATTAGCCTCAGCCAAACGGCGTTTAGCCTCCTCATCCCCTTGTTCCATCCTTTTGGCCAGTTCTACCTCTTCTTCGGCTGTAAGTAATGGTACCCTACCAATTTCCTTGAGGTACATCCGAACGGGGTCATCAATGCCAACTCCTTCAGGTATCGATAAGTCTAGCTCCACTTCCTCATGAGCTTCTTTATCTAAATCGCCATCATCGTCAATATGAGTCTTTTCAATATGTTCAGGACGCCCCTGATCACTATCGGAAATAACGCTAATTCCCATATTACCAAGCTGTTCATATATATCATCAATTTGTTCAGGGCTTAACTCAATGCCTTCTAGAGCATCCATTATCTCATGATATGATAAAACACCACTTTTTTTGCCTTTTTCCATTAATTTCTTAACAGCTTCTATTTTGTTTTTATCCCTCATACTTTTTCCCCCCTTCCTTAATAATCCTCAAGGAAGTACTGTTCTAAATCTATTTTAAACTCTGAATTTGCTTTTGAAGCTGCATTAACTTTAATGTTAATTCGTGAACAACAGTAAAATTTCCTTCTTTTTCAGATTCGGATATTTGCCTTCTGAGACGTTTTTCCTGACGTCTTAAACCTAGCATTTTAAAGGAATTTATCAAGTCTTCGACTATTCGATCGCTGTAGGGAAGCGGTTCTAAAGCACTTACCCTCAACAGTAATTGTCGCTCTTCCTCTTCCTGCAAAGAACCTAAAATTTTCATAACATCGAAAGTATCTCCCTCAGCTAAGAGGACCTGTTTGATAGCTTGCAAAATGCTAGGAACTTTAGGATCGATAAAAAAAGTATAATCTATTTCTTTTTCAATTAATAATACTATTTCCGGGTGCTCAACAACTAGTTTAAGCAAATTGTGTTCCAGCTTTTCTAACTTTGACTTTAAATCTAGATGACTTCCCTCGATATTATGCCTGAAATTACCTTTTTTATCCCCCAAATCTACAACTTTTCGTAATTTTCCACTCTCTTTTAGCTCTTGATAAATAGCATCTTCATCAATCTGCAGTTTCCTGGCCACAAGCTTTACATATTCCTGATGTTCAACGGGACTCTTTATTCTGGCCAAGGCCGGTAAAACCTCTTTTGTTGCTTCAATCTTTCCTTGGACTGTTTGTATGTTATGGTTCTCCACAGCTAATTTAAGACGATATTCAAAGGCACTCAAGGCTTTTACAATTAATTGACCAAAAGCTTCGCTACCTTCAGTACGTAAAAAGTCATCAGGATCTTTACCTGTAGGCATGGACAAGACACGTACCTTGAGATCTAGGTTTTCAAAAATGTCTAAACCTCTAAGTGTAGCTTGCCGACCGGCTTCATCACTATCATAGGCAAGAACTACTTCTTTGGCATATCTACAAAGTAAACGGGCCTGTTCTGGTGTAAAGGCCGTTCCGAGGGATGCTACCGCATTGGTATGACCAAACTGGTGAGCAGCAATAACATCCATATAACCTTCCATAATAAGAGCTTGGCCGGTACGCCTGATTTGGGGTATAGCTTGCTTTAAACCGTACAGGTTTAATTTTTTTTGAAACACTTCTGTTTCCGGGCTATTCAGGTATTTTGGTTCTTCACCATCAATGGCCCTGCCACCAAAACCTATAACACGTCCTCGCACATCTAAAATCGGAAACATCAGGCGCTTGCGAAAGCGATCAAAATATCCACTTCCATTTTCTTTGGCAATGGCCAAACCTGCCTGGACGGCCTCTTCAGGCCTTATTCCCCGGGACTTAAAAAAACTTAATAGAGCATCCCAGGAATCCAGGCTATAGCCAATAGCAAAAGCTTTACACATGTCAGCATTTACATCTCGCTTTAACAGGTAATCGATAGCCGGCTTACTTTGTTCATTCCTTAAATTCCGGTAAAAATAATAAGCTGCCAAACGATTTATTTCATATAATCTAGCAAACTTTTGGTTTTTTCTGGGACTGGCAGGTGATTTAGTTTCAATTTCTATTCCTGCTTTTTGGGCCAAAATTTTTATTGCCTCGGGAAAATCCAAATGATCATGTTTCATTAAGAAACTAATCACATCACCACCTTCACCGCAACCAAAACAATAAAAAATCTGCTTTTCCGGGTTAACGGTAAAAGAAGGTGTCTTTTCACTATGAAAGGGGCACAACCCAACAAAGTTTCTGCCCTTTTGTTTTAAAACAACAGCTTCCCCTATTATATCTACAATATCAAGGGCAGATTTAATTTGATCTATACACTCAGAATCAACGTAACTCACTAGGACCACTCCAATCCAATCATTATTACTTCGGTAAAGGAGTGCTGTTATCCTTCCTTATTATATAGATCTGATTAGGCGAGAAAAATTTTGCCTGAAGCGCTCAACATCCTGTTGGGTAATTTTAGTCGGTCCCAAAATACGACCTCCGCCCTTTCTTATTTTAGACGTAATATGCCTTTGCTCCAGCAATTGCTCGATATTTTCCTTTGAGTAAACCATACCTCTGGTGGAAATCGCTTTCCCGCCTTTAGCCAAAACAAGTGCTGCTAACCCATAATCCTGGGTAACTACAATATCGTCAACCTGTACTCGGTTGACAATTACTAAATCCACAGCTTGAGAAGATTTATCCACGTAAAGATAATCTTTTTGAAAATCCTGATAACTAAAATGGGCGTAACTGGAAACAAACAAACATTGTAGAGCATGATCTCTGGCTATACTAGTTATGGTCTTTTGAATTTGATGGGGACACGCATCGGCATCTACTAAAATTTGCATTCTTTCTCCCTACCCAAAATTATTATTATTCTCTAAATACCTCCTTTTTCCTGCCAAAATTTTAAAAAGTTTAAATAAAACCCAAATTATTTACTCAAACTAAAAAATGAGCTATTCAACCATATAGCTCAGCCAATAGGATATGCCTATATAATATTGGCAATACTTTACTAGTTTATTCTTGCATACTATGTGCTACTATTTATACATAACAAGCTGTTTCATTGCTTGTAAATACCCCTTTTGGAATGCCCTTTTTGGGCATATTTTTTTCTATTTTTAACTTACTAGAAAAACTTAAAATAAAAAAAAATAAATTTAGTGTATAACTAAATTCCGGCCTGGTTATAATAAAGACAAGGCAAGGCTCCTGTCAGGCACTTAGTCAATGCCTGAATAGCTTGACTAGCGAAGAGAACCTTGCCTTATTTATTATTGTTTAATCCATCTTAAATCCTACCGGTACAAAAAGTTTGGTATACTGGGCTGTAGCATACTGATCAGTCATCCCGGCAATATAGTCACAAACTCGACGTTCAAGATCATTTTCTTCTTCTTTAGATTCCTGGTACTCAGGCGGAAGCAGTTCCGGATTTTCACAGTAATAGTAATACAAATCTATAATTAGCCTTTTGGCCTTGTCTTCCTCAGCTTTAGCCAGAGAACCGATATATACTTTCTCGAAAAGAAAATCTCGAAGTTTATTAGTTACTCTGGTCATTTCTGGACTCATGGCAACATATGGTTGATTAAAGCTGTGCTCAATCAAATCAACCACCATGCTGTTAATACGCTCCCTGTGTTTATAGCCTAAAATCTCTAAGCATTCTTTTGGTATATCTTCGTTTCGAATAATACCCCCTCGCAAAGCATCATCAATATCATGATTTATGTAAGCAATCCTATCTGCAATTTGTACAATCTGCCCTTCCAAAGTGTGGGGATTGCCCGAACCAGTATGGTTTAGGATACCATCCCTAACTTCCCAAGTCAAATTTAAGCCTCTGCCTTGCTCAAGCTTTTCTACAACCCTTAAGCTCTGTTTGTTATGTTTGAAACCTTCCGGGAACACCTGATTTAGAGCATCTTCTCCTGCATGGCCAAAAGGTGTGTGACCTAAATCATGGCCCAAAGCTATTGCTTCAGCCAAATCTTCGTTAAGTCTTAAAGAGCGAGCAATGGTTCGAGATATCTGGGCCACTTCCAAAGTATGTGTCAAACGGGTCCTGTAATGATCTCCTTCAGGGATAATAAAGACTTGGGTCTTATGCTTTAGCCGTCGAAAAGCTTTACAATGAATAATCCGATCCCTGTCCCGTTGAAAATCAGTACGAATCTGACACTTTTCTTCTGGAATACTCCTGCCCGCAGTATTTTTACTTAAGGTTGCATAAGGAGATAAAAATTGACTCTCAAATTGTTCCCATTGCTCTCTAAAAGACATCTAAAACCACCTTACTCCCTTCCCAAACGCAAATGCCTGGTTGCTAAGGCAACTTCTGCTACCCTCTTGCCTATAACGGCAGCTCTTTTTAATCCATATTCATCTTGATCGGAAGGTTTTTGGGCAGCTGCACCACCGTGACCACAATCGTCTTCTGCGTAGCCATCACCTACTACCGTCATACCTTGAACTAACATCATTTCCTGCAAAGCGGCAAGTGTTGTTTCTTGCCCGCCAAAGCGACTTGCCCCTACAGCCAAGGCACCGCCGACCACATTATATAGAGCTTTTTCTTTACGCATAATTCTGGTTTTATCCCAAAAAGCTTTTAATTGACCGGAAACTGTACCAAAATAGACAGGGCTGGCTATAAGGAGACCGTCACATTTTCGCATTTTATTGTAAACTTCTTCTAGGATAGTTCCTTTAATACACCGGTGATCACAAACAGGCGCACATTGAATACAGAAAGGATTTTTCAGACCAACCAGGCAACTGGCTGCATGAATTAATTCAATTTTTGCCCCTTTATCCTTTGCTGCTTGTAAGGCATTCTCCAGCAAAAAGGCTGTATTCCCATCTTTTTGCGGACTACCGTTTAAACCTATTATGTACATGTTTACTCCCCCAACTTTGTTCTATATAGGTACTATATACTAGAAAAAGCTTCCCATTCCTGCAAATACCGACTGGAACCCTAGAAACCTCTTATTTTAGTTTAATAAACAAATAGAATTCCAGCGGATCAATTACTACATTTCCCGATGACAACTCGGCATAACCTCCTAAATATCTAAATAGATACAAAAGCTCCAGTTTCTGATTAGCGTCAGTAAAACTCAACTGCTCTTGGCTTAAATGATCTTTCCCTTTATGTTGGGAATAAATTTTAAGGCCAATTTCATTAAGATCCTTACTGTATATTTCTTCTCCCAGTTGTTTGATAATAAGCCTTTTGTTTTCCGGCTGATAGGTAACCTCCAAGGTGCTTCCTATGGTACCTGTCATATTTTGGCGGGGACTTAAATCATAAAAATAATCATATTCCCTTATATCTAGTAGCTTCATACCGTCTTGCGCATGAAAATAAAAATACCTATTACTCCCTGTATAATAATAATCTGCAGGAAAACCAAAGACATCTTCCATAGCTTGAATTTCAAAACCCTGGGGCAGATAACTTAAATCTTCCAGGTCATGGTAGCGATTAAAATATAAAACTATCGAACTAAGGTCTTGTTTATCGCTATCGGTTATATTGGCAGGTGCTTTAGTTATTGTACCGTTCTGCAGCATTTGATTACGCTCTAAAATAGCTTCAAATCTGGCCTTTTGGCTAAGCTTAGAGATACTATAAGCGCTCCAAGGTCCAAAAACAGCCAGAACGGCTACGCAAGCCAATGTAAAAACAAGAAAAACATGTTTCTTTTCTTTTACAAAAGAAAGATAAATAATAGCTCCTAAAGCCCAGATACCTGTTATTAGTACAAAATAACGATTTTCTGTTACCCCGTAGGCCTTAATCCTTATCCCTATGGCCACAAACATCATTATTAGCAGGGGAATAATAAACTTTGGGATTAGAACAAGGAAATTCTTTATCCATCTATTTATATTACGCATAGGATAAGTGATGAATGAAACAAAAATGGTAACCAAAGAATACCACAGCACTAAATGAGAAACCATGCCTACCGGCCACTGTCTGGTTATTAAGATCTTGGCAAAATAAAGATACAAAATTGCTGTGTAAACTGTAATTAACGGCAGCACTATAAAAGACAACAAGGCTTTGACTACCTTAGAATATTCGAAGCCTGTCAAATCTTCCTCGTGAGAGGGCACATCCGACAAGAAAAAAGCAGGAGCAAATATTCCTACCACCAGCAGCCAAATATCAAAGTAGATTTTTGAAGGCAAACTAAAAAGCAATTGATCGATAGTAAAGACCGTTGCTATTAACCCCAGGAATAAAACAACAGAATAAAGGGCTGTAATTAAAAACTGACCTATTAAAAAAGCTACGTATTGTTCAAATCCCGGCCTCTTGCCAAAATAAGGAATGATGGCAAAACCACAATATAAAGCTACGTTTAAAGCTATGTAACGGGTGACGTGATTTATTTTAAAGTCAGGAAGCAAATAAAAGTAATATAATACCAGGCTGATCGCGCCAAGAAAATATACTAATACTTTTATGTTTTTATTTTTAATTTCAGTTTTTTCAAATAACATTCTGAAACATAAAGTTAGCGGTATTCCTAAAGCTAGCGCCATGGCCGTTCGTCCTAGAACTTCCCTAAGGTGGGTATCGGCAAAATCAGCATGATTTAGGGCGACTAAAACAATTGTGGTCAAAACTGCTAAAACTATAGCCTCAGGAAAGCGTCTCAGACTTACCTTTAACTTTTGGGCCAAGTTTTTAAAAAATAAGACTATTTTTAAACTCAAAACTACACCTCATTTCTTTTTCTATTTTACTTTTCCTGCCCGGTTTTTAGACGTTAACTGGTAGATATTTGTTGCAAGTAATTTTTACTGTTTCTTTAAATATAATGTACTAATCAGGGAAGGAAAGGAAGGTTATAGGCCAGAGTCGGCAATTTATTTATTTTTTAGATTTGCTCTTGGCTGAAAGTATACCGGTACGAGGAAATCCAACAGCTCAAGTAGTTATAAATCATATTAGAAGAGAATCAGATTATTTTATTGGTATCGCCCAAGTCATTTTAAGTAGTTAGTATCACACTATTCACTTCTTAAAGCTGAGAAATGAAAAATAGGACATACTCTACAAAATAGAATTGCAAGCATGTCCTATTTTAATAGTTTTTAAATAAAATATGTTAATTAATTGGATTAACAGTAATAGTATAAATTGCTTCCCGGGATCCGTCTTCTGAAGTTACAATAAGTCGGGAACCGTTGCCGGCGTAGTCATATTCATTTGTTACTTTGTCTCCGTGTGAATATAAAAACTGATAGGTCTGTTTTGACCAGTCTGTAGATTCTAATGCTTTTCTTATATCTCTGAAGGTTTTGCCCTTAGCTTTTTGGATTAAGTTTTGCTGGTTGTCGATGGCCACTATAGCATCAGCTTCGTTTTTTGCTTTGATTGTAGTTACCGGACTAATTTTAGGGCTTAAGTAATAATGGATCTTTTCCCCGTATAATATTTTATTAAAGTTACCTCCTTTGATATACTCCTCATCATCATAACTCTTCCAGAGGGCAGGTACGCCGTAAGCTTCATTTGTTAATATTTGTGCTTCTGTCACGTCTAGGCAGGTTTTATCTGATGTGATTTGACCTAGTTTTATTCCTCCAAATTCATTATCACTTAAGTTAATTGTCCCTTCAAGTTTTACCTCTGAGTTGTGAACAAAGATAGCCCCATCTGCTCCAGTTAACTTTATGTCGGCGATAACCACATCAGTAACTTCGTAAATAGTAAAAATGCAGTTTCCTTGCCAGCCCTCCACGTCTCCCACGAAATCAATTCGTTTGTTGTTCCCCAGAATTACTATAGGCCGCTTGATGACTATCCCTTCAGCGGTGCTAAGATCAGAAGCAAAAGTAATTTTCTCTACTTCAGGCAGTTCTAAAGCACTTAACAGTTCTTCTCTGCTGTTAACGGTAAATTCCTTGGGAATGCTGATTTCCTCTAAGCCTACCAGCTCCTTAAAAATCACTCTTAAATCTTCAGCAGTATAGCCTGAAGCCGGCCTGTTATCAATTAAGTATTGTAGGAACAATAAACTAATTAATTCATTCAACTCATCATATTTTTCAAGTTCTAAGCCCAGAATATCTGCCTTTTCCGCAATGAGTATTTTTAACTCTCTAGGATCCTGGGTATTGTTAATTATACCTAATGCTTCTGCCAGGGCATCTAAAGTATCTACTACTTGAACCAAACATTCATCAAACTTTCCACCGTCCTCGGTTATGGCCC
>DUOV01000187.1 GCA_012838615.1 Clostridia bacterium
AAAAAAAAGAATAGCGCATTGCTACCCCAAAAATAGCAACCTGGCAATCATAGCTTTATTTTAGCGTTAGACCCATGGCTTTGCGTCCTATCCTTTCGGACAGTTTGCCCTTTTCTTACTTTCTGCTGTTGGTAATTGTTATTTCGACACAAAAGTGGATAACCCTTCATAAAAATGTATTTTTTTCCTCGAAAATAATATACAAAAAAGCATGAAAAAGCGGGCGAATGATTGTTTCGCCCACTTATCCACCACTTTTACAGGTATGATTCCATATTTAGCCAGGTAGGAGACTTAAAGCCAAACAAGCGTTATCCCTGGCTTCCACTCTAAGTTCGCTAACCCTTTCTTCAAGAAAGGACTTTACCTCTTCCAGATTATCTAACACTTTAAACACATCTGCTGCTAAAACATCGTAGTCTAAAGTTTCAACTCTGCCGGCAACAGGCTGCTCAGTTAACTTCATAAAGCTGTCTACCTTAGGATCGTAAGATATTCCCACACTAGGCACACCCATAACTGCTGCTATGATCAGAGAGTGGAGACGCATGCCGATCATCAGATCCAACTCGCCTACTATTCCAAGCATTTCAATAACGCTACACGGTTCCTTAATGAGGACTGGTTCTTCTTCCATTAAACGGACTACCTCTCTGGAAGCTGTTACATCGCCGGGAAAGTGCATAGGTAATAGTAAGACAGAATAGTCTTTTCGGATAAGTTCATCAGCCAAACGGGCAACTACTTTTAAATAACCGCTAAAACCTTGCCATTCCCGAACAGCGATTCCTATCATGGACTTTTTGTTCATAAGATCGATTCCGTTGCGTGTCAAAAGATCCTGTCCTGATTTACGTTCAATCTCTTTTCTATAGAGCCCTAAAACAGCATCTGCTTTAACATAAATAGGCGGCTTTTGGACGTTCAGTTTTTGTAACAAATCTTTGGAATCCTGATCCCTAACAGCAATAACATCCACCATATTAGATACCAAAGGCATTAACTTTTGGCCCAAATAAGTGTTTATAGGCCCAATTCCCTGGGCGTAGTAAATCACTTTTTTCCTTAACAATTTAGCTAAAAAGACTACTCCCAGATAGTAAAGCAAACTTTTGGGACTGGTCGTATCCTGAAGGAGACTTCCCCCACCGCTTATCAAAAGGTCACATTGGTAAAGGGCACGAATAACCTCCTTTATACTCCAGCGGTTTACAGCATCTACGTTGTAAGCCTTTTTAGTCTTAGCCGGATCGTTGGATAATACGGTAAATTTTATATCCGGCTTAGCTGTTCTAAGGGTCCTAAGAATACTGTAAAGCACAGCCTCATCACCTAAATTGTTAAAACCGTAGTAACCTGATAAAACTATCTTATCAGCCATAATAATTCCGCCTTCCCAGCTCGAGCACAATACGAAAGAGCATAATAAGCACAATTCCTATTATTATGCCCAGCCACAGCCCATTAAAGGCTCTAACTACTGATATTAAAAGGGGCGTATGAATATGGGCAAATGTATTAACCAAAGAAATCTGGCCAATAGAACCTAATAGCAAGATTGGTAAAAAACGATGCCTGTAGCCCAGGTAGAAAGTTAACAGCAGCAAGGGATGACCGATTAAAAACTCTTTAGTTCTCGGTCTGACTTTCAACACTTTTTCCAGCCAACCCCTAAACTGAAGCTCTAGAGTTGATACAACCGGTGCATCATTACCTGTACGCAGTATATAGATTAAAAGGGCTACTGTCATAATACCGACTACTAAGGCATACCAAACTTTAATATTAGAAGCAAGAAATTCTATAATAACCTTAACCGTCTCTCTTTTCTCTGTTAACCAGACAATAACACAAGCAATAATGATCAGGGGTGCAACATGAGCTAGTTTTACCCCGCTAAACTCATTAAGTTTTAGCATGAAACTCAAGTCAGAAAGTAGGCCTACCATTAATAGGGCACCACATAAGGAAATTGAGGAGGTGCGGAGCAGTATCAGCACACTTCCCTTAAGTCCTGAGCCTTCTCCTTTTAACCCTAAAAGTATTCCTAAGGAAGGAAAGATTATAGTAGCTGCTAAAGCTAAAAACTTCCTGCCGACCAGGGCGTTGCCCGTTACAAGGAGGGCTAGCCAACCTAAAGCCGCTAAGGTGCCAAGAATCAGACCCGGCATCGGTAAACCTAAAACATTAGCCAGCAAAATTCCCCCTACAATAACACCTACGCCAACCATAAAAAGCAATAAGCCACTATAAGTTGGTCCTTCCAAACTGGCAGGACTGCCCAAGGCAAACCCTTGCTCAGCAATACTGTTTTTTACCTTGGTCAGGTAAATTACATTGTCATTTAATTTGGTGCTTGATTCTTCATCCAAGACAAAACGGACCAGGATATTGCGAATATTACGATCTGTTACTGCCAAAGTATAACGTTCAATCGCTGTCTGAGGACTTGTGGTGGCCATTTGGGCCGGATCGATAGAATGAAGGCGAATGACTTTTTTATCCAAGGCATTAGCCAGTTGAGTAAATCCTTTTTGATTGTAAAATTCGATTAAACCAATAGGAACCCCAAGCTTTCTTATTTCCTCAGCCAAGAGCAAGTACTTTCCGGGATAGCCGGGGATAGTTTTGTCGTTAAAAAGAACTAAATTTAAGTTGGCAAAATGGCCTAAATCAGCAAAAAGCGAGGAAAAATCCTCATCATCCGGTTGAGGCCAGGAACGTATTTGAACCTGCAGGTTAAATCCTTTACTTTCTGCGATTTTCATGTGTTCTTCCGGAAAACCAAGGCCTAAATTAGCCAGCTGCTTGGTGGACAGCTTAGCTCCCACTAAGTATAACCTACCCGGTATTTCAATTTGCTCCGGTTCATGGACTTTTATGGCAAACTGTTTGGAGATTCTTGTGTATAAATTTTTATCTCTGGTAGCTAGGTAGATATATTCAGGCACCACTTGGGTCTTTAATTGGTCATCTAAATCCGAACCGGCTAAGAGCTGGTTTCCGCTAACGGTCCAAACCTGCTGTTCTAAATCTATGATTGTCTGCTCCTTGTATAGTATGCCTGTCACTCCGGCAAGTTGCAAATTATCTAATACTTCTTCATAAGAATGATTTCCTTGTCCAGCAACTTCAAGAATTTGCCCATATTCTACCGATAATTCTACCTGGCGATTATGAGCTTCCTTGTCTATTCTGTCTCTGGCTATAACCCCAGCAGAGATAAGTGAAACAGCGAATACTGCAAGTAGAAACAGACTAATTACTTTTTTGGTCATCATTTACCCCCTACGGCTAATCGAAGATCAGCAAAATCATTAGTAGTATAGTCCCCAGTCCCTAGTCCCCAGTCGCCAGTATTTTCAATTCTAAAACTGGGGACTGGGGACTGGTGACTGGGGACTGGCGACTTATTTATAGCCTCACATCCAGCTTAAGCTGTTCACTTTCCGGGATAACAGAAAATGTCACCCAGCCATTTTTAACTTGATATACTTGTCCGTTAATTTCAATCATAATATCTTCGATTGGCCCTTTACGTTGTTTATCTCGTACGGAAAGACTTATATAGTTTATTTTCCCCGGTTCCAGTTTTTTAGGAACATTACCTATTAGGTACCTTGCTGTAACCTTATTTTCTTCTGTCTCAGGAACTCCTGCCAGTTGAATGCGCAAACGATACTGGGAGTTATCCAGATTTAAACTGGCTATGGCCGGTGAACTGTAAACAACTACTTCCCAGGTACCTGGATCCGGATTTTCAATGACGCTACCTACCCATTCCTTGCTAGCTGTATTTTCCTTAGCCAGACCAGCAAAGTCACTCATCATATACTCTTCACCATTAGGCTTGATCAGATGCATTCTAACCCGGCCCCGGTAATTTCCTGAATCTTTAGGAACAGTAAGCAGGCTCTGTAAAGAGCCGGTTCCCTCGGGAACTCGGAAAAAGTACCTCTCTAATTGGGCCGGACCTAGTACGTTTCCTACTTCCATCCGGTAGCCGTTTTCCGCAGTTAAAATGTAAGGCTTAATTACCGTAGTCATCATGCTGACTTCCGGGCCGTAAGAATTTAAAAAACGTCCTTCCAGGATTCCCGTATACAAGCCTGGCTTAGAGGGCAGTACATAACTTAATGGTACGTCCCGATAAGTTCCTTTAGGCAAGTAAGTCATTTCAAACCAAGGTTCCAACCAATCTTCAGTAGCTTTCCAAAACAAAGTCTGGTCCTCACTACTTACGTTTTGAATCCGGTAAGGCACCAGTCCAGGCAAAAACTCCCGGGCAAAGATGCCCTCCCCATTACCGAGACGACGGTTCCAAGTATAACTTTTTAAGGGAGGCTGGGGCTCAAGTCTTCGCAGCAACCGCCAGGCCTCATAGATATTAGCTTCACCATAACCTGCCTCAGCATGGGA
Source organism: Clostridia bacterium (assembly GCA_012838615.1). Classification (GTDB taxonomy): domain Bacteria; phylum Bacillota; class DUOV01; order DUOV01; family Zhaonellaceae; genus DUOV01. The sequence goes on from DUOV01000187.1 coordinate 4,420, forward strand.
AAAATGGGAAATAGATTCAGCACCTAAGATTACTGCTTTCTTAACCAACTCCGGTTCAGGACTAATCCCTTGCTTTTGAGCTCCTTCCAGCAGGAGAGCCACGGCTCCAGCCAAATGAGGTGAGGCAATACTTGTCCCTTCAGCCAGGCGGTAAGTTGAACCTGACCAGAGAGGGAAACTGGTAATAGCACTACCTGGCGCTACCACCGTAGGTGCTATCAGCCCATCCTGTCTGGGTCCAGCTGAGCTAAAATACCATAGGCTGTCCTGCTTCACATCTAAGTCATATATACTTTTCCACATTTCTTTAGAAATATATGCTCCAACACCTATAGCCGATTTAGCATTGCCTGGGGTAGCCAGGGTACCGATGCCCGGCCCTTTATTGCCGGCAGAGGCAACAAAGACAATCCCGTTTTTCTTGCTTAAAGCCTCGATTAAATAAGTCAGAGAATTATTACCGTAAGTTTCATCATAATAGTAGCCTAAACTTAAATTTACTACTGTAGCACCTTTTTCAGCAGCTAATTTAACGGCTTTTTCCAGCTGTTCCCAGCTAGTTTCTCCCCGTTTATCCAAAACTTTAATAACCAAAAGCTTAGCGCCGGGAGCTATACCTTTTATCTCCCCGCTAGCTGCTGCCACACCGGCTACCTGGGTACCATGACCGTTTATATCAAAGCCCAGCTTTAGGAAATTACCCTTGCTGTCCAGGTCGCTCAGTACAAAGTTAAAGCTTTGGTGAGCAAAAGCAGATTTTAAACTTTGGCGCTTTTTCCCTTCGCGAAAAAGTGTGAGGGGTTCTTCGTCCAGCAAACTGGCATTATTATTAGTATCGATAAAGACCGTATCGTACTGACCGCTAACTTGACCGTCAGTAACCAACACCAAAAATCTATCCTGCAGCTCACCGTTAAAATTAAGATCCATTCCTAATTTTTCTTCTTCCAGAAACCCATAATGATAGACGTTGCTCTTAGAGGTAATGTTTCCCAAAATATAAGAAACACCGTCTAAAGTAAGCATATTTTTGGCCGAAACAGTCCGTTCGGTATTTACTAACCCTTCCGTTGTAAGGTCAATAAAATCCACCAGCTTATCTTCCCCTGCCGGAGTCTTAAGCAGGTCAGGATGACCTGGATCAATGCCGCTATCGATTATAGCAATAACTTGACCGGTACCGTCAACCCCCAAATCCCTGCTGAGTCTCGAAGCCCCCAGCTCTTGTTTGGTAATCTCAAAGCTGTTTTTTGCCCGTTCCAAAGTAGTCTTAATACTTGTTATTGCCGTATCCAATTCTCGTTCCAAAAGGCCGGCCTGCTTACCTTTATTGCTTCTTGACCCTTCCACGGGTTGGATTTTAGTACCTAAACTAAGGCTGGTTCCGCCGGTTAAAGGAGAATTGGCCACCTCCATATAACTGACCCTTCCCTGGTCATCCAAAACCAGCAAACCGTAAAAAGAATCCCGGTCTAAAGTTTCAAGGGAAACAGCTTTCCCGTCTTGATAAACTTTACAATCCCTTAAATAAGCGAAGGTAATTTCTTCCCCGTTGTAAGCTACCTTAAGCTGACGATTGGCTTTATTTAAGCCCACAATTTGACCGTAAAGATCAAATTGAGCCCCCCGCTGGAGTAAAAAATTATTAATAAAGGTAGCGGCCTGGGCTCTGGTCACCGTTGCCGCCGCCCGGAAAGACCCATCCTCAAAACCGCTTACTAAACCCCACTTGGCAGCTAATAAAACAGCATTTTTTGCCCATTGAGGAATCTTGCTTTCATCTGTAAAGGTGACATTACGGTTACCCTGCCCACCATTACGCAGAGCCCGTACCAACATAGCCACCATTTCATCCCGCCGAATGGTGTTATCGGGACGGAAAGTACCGTCCGAATACCCTCCAACCACGCCAAGCTCCCAGGCCAAATGAATATAACCTTTGGCCCAATACCCTTCGTTAACGTCACGAAAAAGCTGTCCTGCAGCTTTTAAAGTGGCGGCCGTATCCTCTAAATTAAGGGCTTTAATCAGGAGTACCGTAAACTCTGCTCTGGTTACCCCTTTTCCCGGACGATAAGTCCCGTCACTATAACCACTAACAATGTCTCTGGCCACTAAAAGATCAATATCCCTTTTGGCCCAATGTCCTTCTTGTACATCGTTAAAAGCATGGGCGGCCGGCGTCCATAAGGTTAAACAAAAGAAAAGGAGCGCCATAAGCCCCGCTTTAAAATTAAACCGTTCCATATACTCACCTTCCGCTCCGCGGAATTGCCAGTCTAGTTATTAGTAAACTATTCTACAAAGTTAGCTTGTTTCCTGTATCCAATTTAAAGAAAACTCAGGCCCCGGCCAAGCTTAGATTGCGCCAGGGACTTAAAAGCCTGGAACTTAGCATTCCAGGCCCTGAAATAAAATCTCTAGGATATGGTTAATTATTTCTTGGTAATCCCAATCTTTTTTAGCCAGGAAAACTTCACCGCTAAAGCTGATCATGGTTCCTAACAAAATTTGAGCTGCCACAAAAGTGTTAACAGGTTTTAACTCCCCACGTTCAATTCCCGTTTGGATAATTTGGGCCAGGCCGTCTAATATTTCCCTTCTTTCAGCCACCAGCCAGGCCTGGGTTTCCTCATCTATAGGCTGATGAGGCTCTAAAATCAAACTAAACAAGTCCTTGTTGTTTTTTAAAAAATGGGCGTGGGTACTCATAATTGTAAAAAGCTGTTCCCTAACACTTTTGCTACGATCCAGTCTTTCTTCGAAATATTGTTTATAAAACTCCAGCAAATAGGAAAGCATCTCTCTAAAAACTTCTGTTTTGCTGGAAAAGTATTCATAAACTGTGCCTTTGCCTACCCCGGCTGCAGTAGCTATTTCCTCAACCTTTGCGGGATGAAAGCCTTTGGCGGTAAATATTTTGGCAGCCGCAGCCAAAATCTGAAGACGCTTGTCCTGTTTGTTGTTAAATAACAATTTTTTTTCGTCCATTGCTCCCACCGGCTCTAGTTAAAAATTCCATACTTAAACAGGGCTGCAGCTAAATTATAATTGTAAAGCATTTCCATCAGGCTTCCTTCCTGCTCGCTAAGCTGATCGGCTGCTTGTTCCATTTCCAGTCTGGTAGCTACACCGGCCTCAAAACGGAGTTTGGCAACCCGGTAATTTTCCTTGGCAGCTTCAAGGCTTTTTTCTAGTGTTTCATAAGCTTTTTGGGCAGATAGTAAATCAAGATAAGCATTTCTGACCTTAAGCTCTACTTCGTCCTGAGCTTTTTTAAGGTTAACCTTGGCCTCTTCCAGCCCATATTCCGCTTCCCTATACATAAAAACATTAGGTGTATAAAATCCCCTAGCCTGTTCAAAAGTTACTTCGGCAACTTTTAACCCCTCTTTGGCTCCTATTACGGAAATATCTTGCTCCAGAGCCTTTTCGACTTCTTTGGCTAAGTCAATAATTACAGGTTCAAAACTAAATTGAGTTGCCGGAACTATTTTAGTATCCAGTTCCAAGCCGAGGGTTTGAGCCAAATTCATTACGGCTTTATCAAATTGGTTTTGGGCGTTTACCACCTCTGCCTCTTTACTGGCTACTAATACTTCAGCGCCAACAACGTCGCTTTTAGCCAAAACTCCGGCCTTATAACTTTCCTGGGCAATTCGCAACTGCTCCTGAGCCCGAAGCAAGGCATTTTGGGCGTTATCCAAAGCTGTTTTTTTCCTCAACAATTCGTAGTAGTTTTTTTCTACCTCCAGCCGCAAAACATTTTCGCTTAACTCTACCTGTTTCTCTGCAATAGTCAATTTTGCCTGGCTGGCCACAGGTGCAACATATTTTGCCAAATGCAACTGATACATATCTAGACCTAAGCCGGCCCGCATTTCCCTGGGCATAGCATCAATGGCATCAAAGTCTATTTTTTTCGCCCCATGTTTGGCTTGTTCTAATTCCAACTTAGCTTTCTCAATACTAAGTCGGTTTAACTCCACTTGATTATTGTTGGCCAAAGCCAGCTCCATAGCCTCCTCCAGAGTCAGGCTCAAAGTTTCATCCTCTGCCGGGGCAGCTACTGCCGGTATTAACGTCAGCAGCAAGAGCAGACCTACTAAGAAAACAATTTTCTTACCCAATGTTCAATCCCTCCCCCATTTTTAATCCTGCCTAACAGGACATACTCAATCAATTCAAACTTATAATTCAAAATTAGATTAACCCTCCAGACTCTTCACCTCTAAATTTTTAGCCTTAATCCTCTTCCGCGATAGTCTAGCACCCCAATCGTCAAAGATGGAGTAGACTACCGGTACGAAAATCAAAGTCAAAAGAGTCGACGTTGTTAAACCGCCAATTACTACTACACCCATAGGAGCACTTAATTCCCCGCCTTCTCCAACACCTATAGCCAGAGGCAGCATACCTAAAACAGTAGTTAAAGTAGTCATCAGAATGGGGCGAAGTCTGGTAGGACCTGCCTTAAGGATAGCTTCCGTTCGCTTAAGCCCCTCATTTCTCAACACATTAATATAGTCAATTAAAACAATACCATTATTAACTACAATACCTGCCAGCATGATAACGCCGATAAAGGCAACTACGTTAAAGTTATTACCGCTTAGGAAAAGTCCCAAAACTACCCCAATGACAGTTACCGGCATGGTAAACATGATCACAAAGGGATGGAAAAGAGATTCAAACTGGGAGGCCATAACCATGTAAACTAAAATAATAGCCAAGATCAAAGCTAAGCCCAAGTCAGCAAAAGATTCAGCCATCATTTCAGCTGAGCCGCCCATTTCATATTCATAGCCGGAAGGAAAACTCAGCCCAGCAAGTTTGCCCTCTAATTCTGTGACAATGCTGTTTAAGTCCCGACCTATAATCTGAGCAGTAACGTTAACGGTCCGCACCTGATTTATTCGTTCGATAGTATTAGGCCCTTCCACAATTATAAAATCTGCCACTTCAGACAAAGGAACTTGGTAGCCCATAGGGCTAAGTATACTTAAAGAGCTTAAATCCTGTAAATTTTTTACGCTTTCTTTAGGCAACGCTAATCTCACATCGTACTCGTCTCCGTCAGTCCGGTAAGTAGTTACCACCTGACCTTGAACAGCCCCTCTGACCGTACCGGCTATCTGGGCAGCATTAAGACCGTAGTAAGCTGCCTTTTGCCTGTTTACCGTAACTTCTACTTCCGGCCTGCCTTCATCTAAACTGGATTTTACTTCCCGGGTACCTTCAATACTGCTGATTATATCTTTAACTTGGGATGCCAGTTCATCTAATTTTTCCAGACTATCCCCTTTAAGCACTACGTTTATGGGAGCTCCCATCATGCTCGTCATGCCCATGGTATCTCCCGCCGAAACGCTAATTTCAGCCCCGGCAATTTCCTTGGCCCTGGTCCGAATCTCGTCAGCCACTTGTTCCGTTGAACGACTTCTTTCAGCTAGGGGTTTAAGAGCTAAATTTAAGGAACCGCTGTCACTACCACTACTGCTACCTAAACCGGCACCTAAACCGCCACTACCGACACTCGCAGAAATTACCTCCACCTCAGGAATATTAACGCAGATCTCTTCCAGTCTGGCGATTACTTTTTCTGTCTCCGCTAGTTTAGTGCCGTAAGGTAAAGAAACACTAATACTGATTGTCCCTTGATCGACGCTGGGAATAAACTCTGAACCGATGAAAGGCGTTAAACCAAGGCTGAGCACTAAAGTAAGGATAACTAAGAGTACAACCCTCCGACGATGTTTCAAGGACCAAGCAAGAACCTTTCGGTAGATATTGTCCAATTTATCTAACCAGCGTCCTGTGACAATAAACATTTTTTGGTAGAAACTTTTTCTCTTCGACTGGTCATTTGCTACTGTTACAGACATCATTTGAGAAGAAATCATAGGAATTAAAGTTAAAGCAACCAACAAGGAGGCAGCTAAGGAAAAAGTAATGGTCAAAGCCAACTGCCTAAAAATTTGAGAAGCGATTCCTTCTACCCAAGCGATAGGTACGAAAACCGCTACCGTAGTCAAAGTAGAAGCAGTTACGGCCATAGCCACCTGGCGAGCGCCGAGTTTTGCCGCTTCAACCCTGTTAAACCCTTCTTCCCTATGACGGTAGATGTTTTCCAAAATAACAATACTGTTGTCAACCATCATTCCCACGCCTAAAGCCAAGCCGCCAAGGGACATCATATTTAGGGTCATCCCACTAAAGTACATCAAAATAAAGGTGCCGATCACACTAACAGGGATGGAAAAAGCAATTACTAACGTACTGCGCAGGTTACGTAAAAATATGTACAAGACCAATGCTGCCAAAAGACTCCCCAAGATCAAGTTGTTGACTACATTATCAATAGAAAATTGAATAAATTCGGCAGTATCCATAATGGGAACAAATTCGATATTTGCAGGCAGCTCATCTTTCAGCTCAGCCAAAGCCTTGTTTACTGCCTGAGAAACCCTTACCGTATTGCCTGTTGTTTGCTTTTGGATGCTAAAGGCAATGCTGTCTCGTCCGTTAATCCGGCTAAAACCTGTTACCTCTTTTTGACCGTCAATTACAGTACCCAGATCCTTAATCCGGACTTGGGCTCCTGTACCGGTAACAACGGCTACTTGACCGATTTCCTGGGGACTTACAAATTCACCTGTAATCCGTACCAGATAGTCCTGACTTCCTTTACTTACCGTACCGCCCGATAAAGCCAAATTGTCCCCTTGCAAAGCACCGGCCACCTGAGTAAAAGTAATACCATAAGCAGATAATTTGGCAGGATCCAGTTCTATTCGGATCTCCCTTTCCCTGCCTCCTGAGATGTCAACTGAAGCCACCCCGGGCAAGCGTTCCAAGCGAGGAGCAATTGTATCTTCGGCCAATTTAAATAAATCTTCCTGGCCCATTTCCCCCGTCAAGCCAAACATCATGATCGGCATCATATTAGGGTCCATTTTCATGACCATCGGCTGTTCTACATCATCGGGAAACACCCATCTGGCCAGATCTA
>DUOV01000188.1 GCA_012838615.1 Clostridia bacterium
CTGTTGCTTTAGATATCCTTTGGGAGGTTTTTTTGATAATGTTATCTAATTCTGCAGCAGCAACGTTTTGTTCTAATTCAGGCTTAACTGCCAGCATATTAAAAGCTGTACCTTTTGTGACCAGCAGCCAGTTGCGCAGGCGAAATTCTTTATGGCGCAAGAGATAGTCGACTATTTCTGTTAAATTTGTAGTACGGGCAGTTTCTTCCCCAATTACGATGCTAGTGGCATGGGCAGCAAAAATTACACGTGGGGTTCTAGTATTAAGGTTCATGCGAGCGTCGTCTAAAGTTTCGCCAACTGAAGGTACTGTCCAGACTTTACCACTTTGGCTGCCTTGGGCCCCCTCAGTACTGGAAGCTTGTGGACTGAATATTTGAAAGGTCATTCTCCATTTGGGCTTTCCATTTATCTCTTCTCGGTCAATTCCTATGGCCGAAACAATAGCTAACTCTTCAACCTCCTTCTTACTCCAGCAACCGCTGGTCAAGATTAAGGTGAGTAAAAGGAAAAGAAAGAAAATTTTAGTTTTAATAAGTCTTACCCCCAATCAGCCTAAATTTGGCAATTACTAAAAGGGTTAGAGGAATTATTAGCTCGAAAATCGAGGCTAAAAGAGGTAAGTGTTTGTCTATAAATTGAAATAATTCCAAAACGTTTGTAAAGATATATAAGGAACCAAAGTATAAAATTAGGCTGGTGGTAAGAAGAATCCAGCTGGTTTTTCTGACTTTAATGCAGTCTTTGATACAGCTAAAAGCTGCGTAGTAAAAAATGCTTAACTTTACAATTACTCCTGCAACCCAGGTTACCATTACTAAGGCTTCCATTCTTTCGAAAATACCAATTTGCACATAACGGGCTAGGATAAAAGTAGGGAAAGTTAAGTTTGCAGATAAATCACTACCAAGGACTATAATGTGAATTAGTACATCTAAGGCTAAAATAATTCCCAGCAAAATAACTGCTACAGCCCCGTAGAATTTAGTTTTTTCTGCTTCCTTGGCGTAGGGAACTAAAAATAGCACAAGAAAAACTTCCCCTCGGAAAGCAGATGGGGCAAAGGAACCCCTTAAAACAGGGTATAATCCTTCACTCATAACAGGTAGTAAGTTAGCTAGTTTGGCGACAGGTAAAGTAGCAAAAGTTATAAATAGAAAACTTACCAACATAAGGGGGAAAATCCACTGATTAATCCGGCAGATAACTTCTATACCGTGGTAGACTGCGTAAGCGGCAAGCAAAATCAAGGTCAAATTAAAGACTTGAATAGGTGTTTCTGGCATAAAGGCGGTATTTAAAAATTCGCCAAATTCCCGGGTGATGATCATAGTTAATAACAACAAAAATCCTAGATAGGAGCTACCTACTAAAATACCTAGGGGTTTACCTAAAAGCATTTGCACATATCGGCCAAAGGTTTTGTCTCCAAAATATTGAGCCAGAGAACTATTTACCCATACTACTGCCACACCGTATAAGGTGGGATGTATTAAGACTGATATCCAGGCATCCTGTTTGGCATGCATTGTGGTTACGGCAGGCAAAAACAACCAGGCAGTTGAAGCAACTAAGGTTATTAGAAGTAACAGTATTTGTCCATTTGATATTCTAGATTTTAACAAATTATCACCGCCAATGCCTAGTTAGACTTCTTTTTACGAGGGGGACGTGGTTTTTGCCCGCGGTCTTGCCTTACAGGTTCCTGGCGGGAAATAAATGTAGGTC
>DUOV01000189.1 GCA_012838615.1 Clostridia bacterium
AAGGGAGGTATAATTATTGCGTTTTAATGAAAGGTTTTATGAAAGGGAGAGTAGAGCGCACTACTGGTTATTTATCATAATTCCAGTAGCTTTTATTATGCGGTTATGGTGGGTTTTAAACGTACATACTGCGCCGGTTTACGACTTTTTAAAATATCACCTGGGGGCGGTATCGATTGTGGAAGGAAATGGCTATAAGCTGTACGGCAATCCGACGGCTTTTGAGCCCATTGGCTACCCAGGTTTTTTAGCTTTGCTCTACAAAATCTTTGGTACCAGACTAATTTTTCCCAAACTGGCGAATATAGTTCTTTCCTTGGGAATTGTAATTTTGACTTATTTACTGGGGAAAAAGTTGTTTAACAGAGCTACCGGCGTGTTGGCTGCAGCTTTTATCGCTTTTTCGCCAAGAAATATTACTTACACCAGCGTTTTGTGTACTGAAATATTTTTTACTTTTTTCCTCTTGTTAGCTATTTATCTGTTATTACAGTTTAGGGACAGAAAGTGGAGCGGGCAGGTAATCGGTATTTTATGCGGTATTCTCGCCTTGACCAAACCTGCCAATCTTCTTTTTCCCGGTGTCTTGTTTTTCCTTGCCTGGTTAGAAGGAAAAAGCTTTAGTCAAGCTTTTAAGAAAACAATAGTAATAGGCCTATTTATGGCCTTAACCATATTGCCTTGGACTATCCGCAATTATATTGTATTTAATAAGTTTATTCCTATTTCCACCAATGGTGGTATTACCCTTTACCTCAATAATAATCCTTATGCCAAGGGGGCTTGGCAAGATCCTTTTTCCTTTCCTAACAGTCCTTTAGCCCCTTATAAAAATGAAGAGACCGGGTTTTGGGATGAATTAGCTGTTGACAAATTAGGTAAGGAACTTGGCACTAAATGGATTTTAGAAAACCCGGGAGAGTTTTTTAAACTTGGTTTTAAAAAGCTGTACTATGTTTTTAGTGATAGCTGGGATGTTTCTTTTGCGGTAGAAAACTTGACCTCCGGGGGGCCCATGCCTAATCGGGGCTGGGTTTATAAAACTGCCAAGTGGGCATACTGGGGTCTTTTAGGCGCTTTAGCCTTTTACCTGATCATGCTGGTCAGAGGATTTTTGGCCGGAAAAAAGCTGGGCAATCATTTGGTTTTATGGCTGCCGGTTTTGTTTTTCTGTGCAACTTATTTTGTTTTTGAAGGACAACCTCGCTATATTTTCCCCATGCTTCCCCTTTTTGTTATCATGGCTGCCTGGGGACTACAAAGTATTAAAAAAACTGCTAGCTATTAGCAGTTTTTTTGATCCAGACCTCTTTTTGTACTGCTAGTAACTTATAAACTTTACGATTTTGAAAAAATAACAATCATTCGCCCGCCCTACTTAATCACTTGCCAGCCTTTTTAAACCACTTTTTTGGTTACAGAGGAAAAATATGCAACTTTTGGGCTACAATTTCCGTCTATCTTATGGTTAAATATCATAAAGGGGGAATTTAGCGATGAAAATTATGGGAAAAAAGTGGATGTATTTAGTGACGCTTGCTCTGATAATCGCCCTCACCTTTGGTCTAACGGGAACGGCTTTTGGAGCGCAAGTCGTCAAGGTCATCAAGGTCTATGCTAATGGTAAGTTATTAAACTTAACTGATGTACCTATTATGCACAAAGATCGGGTTTATGTACCTGTTAGAGCCATGTCGGAAATTTTAGGTAAGAATGTGGACTGGGATAGTGCAGCTTACGCTGTCAGAGTAACAGACAAGCCAGACGCTGCTACTGATGCCAAGGTAAAAGAGCTGGAAAATACGATTACACAGCTAAAAAATCAATTAGCCGAAAAAGATATGCAGTATCTTATCCTCCAGGCTCAGTATGAGGCCCTGTTAGAAGAGGGCAAAACCATGTCTTTGAAAGATATGCAAAAACAACTTAATAAAGAATATGACGAATACAGAGATGTAGAATTTGACATTACCCTTAGTGGTAAAGAAAGTGATATTACTGTAGAGATTGCTGTTGACTTAGACGATTTTGAAGATGAGTGGGATGATTTATCTGATAATAATAAGACCAAATATCTCCAAGGCATAGTTGATGATCTTTTAGAAGAATATGAAGATGCGGAGATTGAAGGCTATATCTACGATTCATCTACCAAGTCTAAACCTAAGCTGGCAACCTTTACTGTGAGTTCAAAAGGCAAAGTCCAGTTAAAGTCGGCAGCCAGTTTGTCTGATCTGGAAGATGATTTAGATGATGAATACTATGACTATTTCTCAGGTATAACCCTAGCCGTGGAGCTTGACGGTGATCCAGACGAGATAGAGTATTTTGTTTACGTCAATCTTAGAACTTACGATCAAAAGTGGAGAGCTTTGTCTGATAGTAGTGTAAAAAAATTAATGCAGTATATCTATGAAGATATTGAAGATGAATTTGACGGCGCCAAAATTAGTGGTTATGTGATCGATTCAGATTCAGATGACGAGCTGGCTGAGTATTATTTCACTTCTGCCGGTAAAGAAAGGTTTTATCGTTACTACTAAAAAATAAGGTTTTTGAACAAACCGGCTAAAATCAACTAAATATTTTGGCGAAAGCTTAACTTTAATCTTTCGTTTGAACGGGTTTTAAACCGCATCCGTTTGGGTGCGGTTTTTTTCTTTGCCTCGGAATCTTATTACAATAAAGACAAATTTGAAAGGAGGAGGTGAAAACTGATGGCAGTAATTGCAACACCAATTCAATCAAGTCTCCGACTTGTAGTCCAAACCGGTACTGATAATGACGGGAATCCGGTTTACAGGAATCGTTCCTATAACCGGGTTAAACCTGAGGCACCGGACGCTGATGTTTATGATGTGGCCAACGTCCTTGCCGGCTTGCAATCAAACCCGCTCTTTGCCGTTCAGCGTGTTGTTACTGATGAACTGGCTGAGGAGTAACCGGTGAGGAAATTATCTGATGAAGGGAGGTGACAAGATGATAACTAAAAGACTGGAGATGAGCTTTCAAAATGTTAATGGCAATAGAGTGAGTCTTTCCGTCCAAGATCCCAGAGACGATTTGGCAGAACAAGATGTTTATGATGCTATGGAAGCTATTATGGACAAAAACATTTTTACTTCCAACGGCGGTGACTTGGTACGGATTGCCGGAGCAAGAATTGTGGCTACGGAAGTGACAGAGTTGATTGGTTAGTCGCCAGTAGCCGCTATGTGGAGTCGTTATCGTTAGAAGTCTTAGATTATGGGCGGATGGTTGTTCCGCACAAGCGGTCAGGGGACACTCCGTTCAGGAGGCAGGAAGCAAGAGGTAAGAGGCAAGAAAGAAAACACCTATCTTGCTTCTGGTCTCTTTCTTGAACGGAATGTCCCCAACGAATAACTCCTACGCGTTGACCTTGAGCTAAACTCACGACGGCTGGGGATGCAAGTCCCGCTCCACAAAGCATTCGCCCTCTTACATGCAGGATTTTTGCTGGGGACCGGGGACTAGGGACTGGTGACTGGGGACTTGCGAAGCAGTACTGGCGACTGGGGACTGGTGACTAAGGACTTGCGAAGCAGTACTGGCGACTAGGGACCGGGGACTAGGGACTGGTGACTGACCATGGAGAAACGCTCCAAAGCTTGGACTGGTGACTGAACAAGGGAGGTATAATTATTGCGTTTTAATGAAAGGTTTTATGAAAGGGAGAGTAGAGCGCACTACTGGTTATTTATCATAATTCCAGTAGCTTTTATTATGCGGTTATGGTGGGTTTTAAACGTACAT
>DUOV01000190.1 GCA_012838615.1 Clostridia bacterium
AATATGCATACCAGGCAGGGAATGAGACTGAAAAAGGGATAAAAGTCTATTACAACGGTGAAAAGATAAACTTTAGCGGTACCAAACCGGTTATTAAAAACGGTTATACTTTAGTACCGGTCAGAGGTGTTTTTGAAAAGATGGGTGCAGAAGTCAAATGGGATAATAAGAGCCAGACGGTTACGATTACAGAAGGGGATAATACCATAAAATTAACCTTAAACAGCAAAAAAGCTTCTGTTAACGGCAGTACAGTCAATTTAGATGTACCTGTACAGTCTATAAATAACCGGACTTTAATTCCCTTACGCTTTATTACTGAAGCTATTGGAGGAAGTATTTTCTGGGGCGGAACAGAGGCAGACGGTTATATTGCTATTTGTAAGTAAAACTTTTTGCCCAACTCTGTAGTAGCAAAAGCAAGGCCTAACCACTAAATTAAGGGTTAGGCCTTGCTTATAAGTAATAAGCACTATTTACTTGTATTCGATTTGGCCTGCTCTTAAGCCTTCTGTTATTTCCTCCACTTTGTCTTTTACTTCTTGGGGAATTTTATCCTCAAATCCGTGCCAAGGGGCAAGGTAAACAGCGCCTTCAGCTACACCAAGGTTGTAAAACTTGGGTTCAAATTCTCCCTTTTGTACTTTTTCTACCAGGAATTTAATTAAAATGGGTGAAGACTGGATGGCACTTGTCACTACAGTATCAGGGGCTATTTCATTTTGGTCTTGGTTGCTACCAATAGATAAGACTCCTTTTTCCTGGCATGCTTCAATGGGACCTAAACCTGCTTGGTTAGCGTTGGCCATGATAACGTCGGCATTTTCTGAAATCATGGCTAATGCTACTTCTTTAGCTTTGTTTACATCTTCAAAGCTTCCTGTAAATGTGCTCAGTACCTTTATATCTGGATTAATATACTTTGCTCCGGCTTCAAATCCGATGGCTGTTCCCTTGATAGGTGGTATTTCCTGTCCGCCTATATATCCTACAGTATTGGTTTTAGTCAGCAAAGCAGCAACAGCTCCAGCCAAAAAGCCTTTTTGTTCGTTATCCAGGTTTACGGAAGCTAAATTTGGCGCCTTGGAAATGTCACTACTTGTTACAACAAATTTTAGGTCTGGAAACTCTTCAGAAACTTTCATAAGGGCGTCACCAAACTGGAAACCGTGACCGATAATTAAGTTGTATCCTGCTAAAGCATAATTGCGAAATACTTCCTCCATGTCTGACTGTTGTACGTTTTCTTGGTATGTAGCTTCTATATCAAACAATTTTTCCGCTTCTTTAAGTCCTTCAAAGGCTGAAGCATTCCAACCCATATCGTTAACCGGCCCTGCTAGGGCTAAAGCAACTCTGAGCTTTTCTTCTTCCGGCACTTCGGCAGTAGCTTCGTTTTCAACTTTTGGTTCTTCTTCATCAACACTTTGTCCACATCCCATAACTAACCCTAAGACAAGTGACAAAATGAGTAGCAAGGCTAAAATACGTTTCATAATAATCTCCTCCGTATTTTAAAGTTAGGATATTCTAAATAACTTGCGTGCTAAGCCTCTATCCTCCTTTCATCATACATTGAGGTTAGTTACTATATTTAGTTGTCGCAATTCTTACAAGAAGCACTATTCCATCAATTATTGCATAGGTATCATCAAAAAATAACACGGCAGGACAGCCTTGACAAGATGACAAAAATAACAACTTATTGGTTTTATTTGTAAGGTGGTAATGGGTGATGCTATAATCAAGTTAACAGTAGATTCTATGGTGATTCACGACTCTAATAGACTAAAATATCCGTTTCACGGAGGGCGACAATTATGGAGAAAATTGATTGTTTAGGTGACATTTGTCCTGTTCCTATTGTTCGCTTGCAAAAGAAACTGGCTCAAATAAAAAAAGGTGTACCTGTGATGTTGGTAACTGATCACAGTTGCACCTGTCAGTCGGTAAACGATTTTTGTAAATTGCACAACTTGCGTTGTGAAGCCGATGAAGTAATAGCCGGAGTTTGGGAAATAATGATCTGGATGGAGATGTAAGTTAAAAACGATATTTAAAATCCACAAAAACTGCATACAACTGCAACAAAATTATTATACAATGCTTGCTAAAAAAGCAAATATATGCTAATTTAAGTTTGTGGTAGTGAACAACTCAAGGGATAGAGGTGAATAACTGATTGTTAGTCCAGGAGCGACAGAACAGGATTATGGAAATCCTCGAGGAAAAAGGAAGCGTAAAAGTTGCAGAACTGACCAGTTTGTTTGATTTATCTATAGAGACTATTAGAAGAGATCTGGAAGCCTTAGAAAAAGAAGGTTTGCTAAAGCGGGTTTACGGCGGAGCAATTTTAGTCGGTGATTACCAGAAAAAATTTGACTTTATGAATCGGACCGGTGAATTTACTAAAGAAAAAAGCGAAATAGCTGAAATAGCAAGTCGCTATGTTGAAGAGGGGCAAACCATTACTGTAAACGGCGGTACTACCAGCCTAGAACTTATTAAAGTCTTAAAGGCCAAATTTAATAAGCTGACTGTGCTGACCAATTCTTTAATGATTGCCAACGAATTGGTTACTAAGGAAGGTTTTACAACCATTGTGACCGGCGGTATTTTAAATAATAAGGAATTCAGCTTTGTGGGGAAAATTGCTGAAGAAATCATTTTAAATTTCCGGGTGGACAAGGCCTTTATCAGTACCGGGGGCGTGTCTCTAAATAAAGGGATAACTGATTATATCATTGAAGAAATAGACATACAGAAAAGGATGATCGAAATATCTAAAGAAGTGGTAATTTTGGCTGATAACAGCAAAATTGATAATGTATCCTTAATGAAAGTTGCTGATTTAGCTGATATAGACTTGATTGTATCGGATTCGGGTTTAGCATCTGACCTAGTCAAAAAGTATGCAGAAAAAGGCGTTGAGATAATAAACCGTTAGTAACCTTCTGCTGACAGGAATATATTTATCGAGATAAAAAAAGGTGGGCGAAATTTTCGCCCACCTTTTTTGACATAAACAGTCATAAATGCAATATAATACTTGACATACTGAAATAAATACTTGAAACTACAACTAATATATTATAGAATACAAGCAAATAAACCTGATGGATTGGGGAAGGAAAGGTGGATTGAGTTGGCTAAAAAGATGAAGGCTTTGGTAAAAAAATATGCCAAACCGGGTATCTGGCTAGACGAAGTGCCGGTACCGGAAGTAGGGCCTAACGACGTGCTGATCAAGATTAAAAAGACGGCAATTTGCGGAACGGATATTCACATTTATAAATGGGATGAGTGGGCCCAAAAAACTATTCCGGTCCCCATGACTATAGGCCACGAGTACGTTGGCACAGTTGCGGGGTTCGGCTCTAATGTCCATGATGTGGAAATCGGGGAAACTGTCTCAGGGGAAGGACATCTAACCTGCGGCGTTTGCCGGAACTGTTTGGCCGGTCGCCGTCACTTATGTAACAGCACTAGTGGTGTAGGCGTTAACCGGTCGGGGGCTTTTGCTGAGTATCTGGTCATACCGGTCACAAATATTTGGCATTGTGATCCGTCTATTCCTGAGGAACTGTTCAGTATTTTCGATCCCTTTGGCAATGCGGTTCACTCAGCCTTGGCTTTTAATGTGATTGGAGAAGATGTGCTGATTACCGGTGCAGGCCCCATAGGTATTATGGCTGCTGCAGTAGTTAAAAAGGTTGGAGCCAGACATATTGTGATAACTGATATAAACCCTTACCGGCTTGAGCTGGCCCGGAAAATGGGTATTGAGCACACTTATGATACCCGGCATATTCGTGTTAAGGAAATTCAAAAAATTCTGGGCATGAAGGAAGGATTTGACGTCGGCCTTGAAATGTCAGGTAGCGGTAGTGCTTTTAATGAAATGGTAAATAACATGTGCCACGGCGGCAAAATTGCTTTACTCGGCTTGCTTCCATCGGGAACAGTTATCGACTGGGATGCGGTTGTCTTTAACGGTTTAATAATTAAGGGCATCTATGGCCGGGAAATGTTTGAAACTTGGTATAAAATGACCATGTTGATCCAGTCCGGATTAGATTTAGCGCCACTTATTACTCATCGCTTCCCAGTTGGAGAATATGAGCAAGCTTTTGAAACCATGGCCAGCGGGAAATCAGGCAAAGTGATTTTAGATTGGGAGGCTTTGTAATGAGAGTTGATTTAAATGAAAAGATAAAAACAGAACTGGAAACTTTGAAAAAAGAAGGTACTTATAAGCGTTTAAAGTATAATACCGGTATATTACACGGCAAGATTCCTGTAGAAGGCTGGGGCCAGCAAATCGTTTTATGTTCTAATAATTACCTTGGCTTGGCCGACAACGAAGAAGTCCTCAAGGCAGCTCATGAGGCTCTTGATACTTACGGAGCCGGAGCTTCTAGTGTACGGTTTATCTGTGGTACTTATGATATTCACCGCCGGCTGGAAGAGCGTTTAGCTGAGTTTTTAGGAATGGAAGATTCTGTAACTTATTCTTCCTGTTGGGCAGCCAATACAGCAGTCATTCCTACTCTGGTAACAGCCGGTGATGCGGTTATCTCTGATGAGCTAAACCATGCCAGTATTATTGACGGCTGTAGGCTGATAGCCAAAGGAGTAAAGAAATTAATTTATAAACACTCAGATATGAAAGACTTAGAGGAAAAGCTGAAAGATACAGCCGACTGTGGTACGGTGCTTATTGTTACTGACGGGGTCTTTTCCATGGAAGGGGATATTGCCAAATTACCGGAAATCGTTTCTCTGGCCAAAAAATACAAGGCTTTAGTAATGATCGACGACAGCCATGCTACAGGGGTCATAGGTAACACCGGACGAGGTACCATGGAGTACTATGGCTTGACTGATGGAGTTGACATTATTTCCGGGACTTTCGGTAAAGCTCTTGGCGGTGCAGGGGGCGGTTTTATCGCTGCATCTAAAAACATCTGTGATTTACTCATGCAAAAATCTCGTCCTCAACTGTTTTCCAACTCCTTGCCTCCGGTTTTATGTGCTATTGCTCTGGCTGCAATTGATTATTTAGATAAAACCCCGGGGATTGTCGGTTCCCTAAGGAAAAAGGTAAAATATTGCCGTGAAAAGATTAAAGCAGCCGGTTTGAACCCTCTGGAAGGGGATAGTGCTATCATACCGATAATCATTGGAGATACGGCCAAAGCCATCAGTATTGCCGAAGAAATGTTAAAAAAAGGAGTCTTTACAATTGGCTTTGGTTACCCGGTTGTGCCGGAAGGAACAGCCCGTATAAGGCTTCAGATTTCAGATGCTCTTAGCTATGAAGAGTTAGATTACGCTATAGATGTATTAAAGGCAGCATTTGTTTAAATAGGTGTGACCGGCAGTAATCAAAAGGAGTGTACGTTATGGCATCTATTCTTCCTTTTGCTGAAAAAGGAAATTGGTATAAAGGAAACCTTCATTGTCATTCTACTGTCTCAGATGGGCTTTTAAGTCCGGAAGAGCTGGTGAAGCTTTACAAAAACAATGGATACAATTTTTTGGTGATAAGTGATCACGAGGTTTATACTGATTTTACTAATTTAAACCAAGATAGCTTTATTGTTTTGCCTGGAGTAGAGTATTCAGTAACTAAGTACGGGCCAAATAATGAAAGACTTCAGACTTACCATATCAATGGTATTTTAGGTACGGCCGAGATGCAAAAAAAGGCAAGGAGACCTTTGCTAAAGCATATGGAAGTTTTACCGGCCTTAGACTGGAACGGGCAAAAAGCTGCTCAGGAGATGATTGATTTTCTCCTGGACTCAGGCCATATATGTACTTTAAACCATCCTCTTTGGTCCAGGACTGAGTTGGAAGATCTTAATGAGCTGGAAGGTTATTTTGCTATGGAAATATTTAACTATGGCTGCGAACTGGAAAGCCATACAGGGATAACAACTTTATACTGGGATTCTTTGCTGAAAAGAGGCAAAAAAATTTGGGCTGTGGCTAGTGATGACAATCATAATGTGCTCAAAGATTCCTGTGGTGGTTGGGTATGTGTTAATGCCCGGGAGCTTAGCCATGATGCGATTATTGAAGGGCTGCTAAGCGGGCGCTTCTATTCTTCTACCGGGCCGGAAATCTACGATTATGGCCTTATAAACGGTGAAGTGTTTATAGAGTGTTCGCCGGTTAACGTTATCCACTTTGTGGCAACAGATGAGCTAAACAGCGGCTTTAGTCAATGGGGGGAAGGCAATTCACTCACCAAGGCTAGATTTCGCTTAAAAGGCAACGAAAAATACATACGTGTGGAGTGTGTAGATTTATATGGTAAGATTGCTTGGACTAACCCCATCTTTTTAAAGTAAATGTTTAAGCCTTCAGCAAATAGTATCGGCCAAAATCTTTTCTATATAAGTAATGAGCTGGGCTAAGTCGGGATTAATTTTATCAGTATGCTGAGGACGGGCTGTATAAAACTCGCATTCCAGTTCAAAGTTTTCTAGCTGAATTATGCGGAGCTGTTTATTATACAGCTCTTTTTTTATGGTCATATAGGGGAGAAAAGCAAGGCCATAGCCGTTGATAGCTGATAGTTTAATCGACTCAATAGAATCCAGGTTATATAATATTCTTAGGCTGGACAGATCAATGCCCATTTGAGTCAGGTAGTTTTCTAAAAGGGTACGGGTGCGATGAATTTTAGGTAACATTAAGAGTGGGTAGGATACCAGCTGGTCTTTAGTTATTTGTTTGGGCACAGGGCTGTTATGGGCTGCTACCAGGTGCATACGATCGCTGATTACCTTTTTGCCCAGCAGATCCTTCCGTTTAGGTTGGCCTACAATAAAGCCGATATCCCCATGGCCGGAAGAAAGCTGTTCTTCTACCAGGCTGCTGGGTAAGGCTGTCATTTCCAGTACAAAGGTGGGATAGTTTTTTTTCACGTGATAAAGGGTACAAGGCAGGGCATAGGAACAGATAACTGAGGTAGCCAAGATGTTCAGGTTCTTGGTTTCCCAATCAAGAAGGTTTATATCTTTGAGCATTTTATCATAAGTAGCGGTAATTTCCAGGGCGTATTTATGGACAATCTCTCCGGCCGAAGTTGGCCTAACTCCTTTGTTGCTCCGCTCCAGAAGCTGGCAGTTAAGAAGACTTTCCAAAGCTTTTAGCTGCTGGCTTAAGGCTGATTGGGAAATGTGCATCTGGTCTGCGGCCTTAGAAATGCTGCCCAGGGATACTATTTGGATAAACATTCGTAAATTATCAATATTCATAGTGCCACCCCCACCTGTCTTTATTGTAGCACGAAAAGTTGGCCATAAGAAACCCTTATATTAGATTAGTTTTTACGATAACTACATTACAAAAGAATGTGATAACATGAACGTGCAAATAAAAAAATTAAAAATATTAAGAAAGTGAGGTGTAGAAAGTGGCTGAAATAGTACAGGAAGTAAAAACAAGTGTGAGGAAACGTACCCCTCGTAAACCAAAGAAAAGCCAAATTCCAGCCGCACTAGTCTTAACTATTATTGTTGTTGTTATCGGTTTTTATTTAGCTGGTCTTAGTCCTAAATTACCTATCTTCTGGATGTTTGGCCTGGCCTTTGGTTATGTGCTCCAGCGTTCCCGTTTTTGCTTTACGGCAGCTTTTCGGGATCCCTGGATTAGCGGTTCTACCTCTGTCACCAGGGCAGTATTGGTAGCTATCGGTATTTGTACTTTGGGCTTTACTGCTATTAAGTATGGTGCAGTATTAAACGGAGCAGATATTCCCGGCATGGGTTCCGTTACACCTATTGGTTTGCCTCTTGTTTTAGGGGGTATAATCTTCGGCATCGGGATGGTTATTGCCGGTGGTTGTGCTTCGGGTACGTTGATGAGGATTGGTGAAGGCTTTTTAATGCAGCTTTTGGTATTAGTGTTTTTCGTAATCGGCTCTCTGTGGGGCGCTCATGATCAGGGAGCATTTTGGGGTCCTACCTTTAACGCCAATGCGCCCAGGGTTTTCTTGCCTGATCTTTTCGGTTGGTTTGGAGCACTAGTAGTTCAAGGATTAATTATTCTGTTGCTTTATATTGCAGCTGTTAAATGGCAGGAAAAAAAAGGAACTGCTGAATAAGGAAATTTAAGTTTGAGGAGGAACATGGAATGGCTGAATTTACGTTAGACTGTTTGGGAGAGGCTTGTCCTGTACCCTTGATGAAAACTCAAAAGAAAATGGAAAGCATGGCCGTAGGAGATGTGCTTATAGTTTCTATCGACCATAGCTGTGCTATGAAAAATGTTCCCGAGTGGGCTCGCAATCAAGGCTATAATGTGGAGATTGAAGAAGTAGACGACGGCGAATGGGAATTAATCATTGAAAAAACGAAATAATCGCCATAAGTGAAAGGCAGGCGAAGAAGAGTGCAAGAATTTTTCATAAAGTTAGGTAAAGCGGAAACTTACCAAAAATTGTTTAAAGAGCCTTTAACCTATGTGGCCGGTGCCATGCTGTTGGCCGTTTTAAACATCGCTCATTTTGCCGTGTTAAATGGTGGTTGGGGTGTAACCAGCCCCTTTGTCAGCTGGGGCGCCTGGGTTGTTAAGCTCTTTGGCGTCGACGTAAGCGGTTGGAATTACTTTAGTGAAAGTGCTCGCAAGACTTTGGCTAATGGCTTTTTAATGGACGGCGGTTCCATCCGTAACGTAGGTATCATTTTTGGGGCACTTTTGGCCACCCTTTATGCTTCTCAGTTTAAAATTAAAAAGATCAAATCCGGCCGCCAGGTGGTAGCAGCTATCTTGGGCGGACTGATGATGGGATATGGCGCAAGGATGGCTAGCGGTTGTAACATTGGTGCCTTGTTTACAGGTACGGCATCTCTGTCGTTTTCCGGTTGGATTTTTGCCTTGTGTTTGTTGATTGGCGCTTACTTTGGCAGTAAGTTGCTGGCTAAATACTTCATGTAAATTATGAGGAAGGGACATGGAGGTGAGGGAGTGGAGAAAAAAAGAGAACAGTTCGATGTGGTGATTATCGGAGGTGGGGCAGCAGGACTCACAGCCGGCATTTACTGCGGTCGGGCCAGACTTAAAACTTTGATCATCGAAAAGGCCCTGGTAGGGGGACTGGCAACTTATACGAATGAAATAGAAAATTACTCCGGATTTCCTGAGGGAGCAACGGGTTTGGGCTTAATGGATTTATTCCACAAACAGGCGAAAAAATTTGGAGTTAAATTTAAATTAACCGATGTGAAAAGCGTAAAATTGGAAGGGGAAACTAAGATTGTGGAAACCTTCCGCAATATCTACGAAGCCAAAGTTGTCATCGTGGCTACCGGCGGTAAGCCCAGACTAACAGGAGCTAAAAACGAAGAAAAATACTTGTATGACAAGGGCATCTCCTTCTGTGCAACTTGTGATGCGGCAGCTAATACGGGTAAGACTGTTATGGTAATTGGCAGCGGTGATGCCGCCATAGAAGAAGGGATGTTCCTGACAAAATTTGCCGATAAAGTGATTGTCTCTGTTCTACACGAGGAAGGCGTAATGGATTGTAACGAGATTGCCAAAGCTCAGGCCTTGGCTAATCCTAAAATGGAATTTATCTGGAACACCATGGTAGACAGCTTTGAAGGTGAAGAGCGTTTGACCCATGTGGTTTTGAAAAATGTTAAAACCGGTGAGTTAATCCCTGTAAAGGTAGATTCCTGCTTCCTGTTTATCGGTTATGTTCCTAATACGGAACTGTTTAAAGGTGTGCTGGATATGACCAAGGCAGGATACCTTTTAACAAACGAGAAAATGGAGACTAATGTAGAGGGCGTTTTTGCAGCGGGAGACGTACGGGAAAAATTCTTAAAGCAAGTGGCAACTGCTGTTGGGGACGGAGCTATTGCCGGCTATAGTGCGGAAAAATATATAGCTGAAAGCGAAAAATTTGAAAAGCAAATCTTAAATGACGGCAAGCCCTCCTTGGTTTATATTTGGAATGCGGTTGATCCGGTTTGCCGGGATTTACTCCAGGTTGTGGAAGAGTATAAGGAGCAGTACCTTGGAAATATATGCTTTACTAAGGTAGATGTATACAAGTCAGACGGAATTGCTAAGAGGCTGGGCGTTACCCAATATCCGTCATTGGTATATATTAATGACGGTAAAATTGTGGAGTGTCTGGATAAAGACCAGATTGTTTCCGGCGCAATGAAAAAAATAGTTACCCAATGCAGCGCTTGAACTTATGGCCAGAGGATAAGACAGTCCTCTGGCGTTTTCTTTCCCCTCAACTACTTGCCAATTTGAAATATTCTGGTTACAATAAAGATGACAACTTTATACAGTCGATAGGTGCCTTTTTAGGATAATAGGGAAGTCAAGCGCAAAGCAAACGACGCGGTCCCGCCACTGTATCCGGTGACGAGCCTTGGTGCCACTGCCGATAGTATCGGTGGGAAGGGAAGGTAAGGAGGAACCGGGAGCCAGGAGACCTGCCTATTGATGGTCAAAGTCAACCTACGAAGGAAAGGGGGACAGGTATGAGGATGATGGTAAAGTCCTCGGTATAATAGGGTTATTATGCCGGGGACTTTTTATTTTTGCAACGATAACTAAATTTAAGCACCTAATCTTAAATTACAGGAGGAAGGAAAAAATGACAACTCAAGCAAATGTTCAAGAAAGACAAAGTTTTTGGCAAGTAAAACGGATGGTTTTAATGGCTTTGTTTATGGCTTTAAGTGTAATTGGGGCTATGATCAAGATTCCCAGCCCTACAGGTACAGTTGCCTTAGATTCGGCGCCTGGTTTTTTAGGTGCTGCCCTTCTAGGTTGGAGAGAAGGGGCTATAATAGCTGCTTTAGGTCATTTAATCAGCTCTTATAGTGCCGGCATGCCTTTGACTATTCCTGTTCATCTTTTAATTGCTCTGGAAATGGCCATAGCTGCGGCTCTTTATGACGTAATAAACAGAAAAACCAATTTATTTCTTGCTGTTTTAATCGTAACTTTAGTGAATGGGGTTGGGATGCCTTTAACCATGGCACCAATCTTCGGAATGGGCTTTTTCTATAGCATGGTTATTCCTCTATGTGTTGCCTCCTTTGTAAATACTTTTGCTGCAGCTTTATGCTACAAAATCTTAAACGATAGATCTTTAGGACAGTAAAGATGAGTAATAGTCCAGATATGGTAAAGGAAATCTTAAGTTCCTGGCCTTTAATTAAACAGGTCCGGGATTTGAGCATCATATCTCTTCAGGGCGGGCAAAGTCTGGTTATTGCCTGTGATTCGGGAGGGGCCATAGGCGAAAAAGAACTGGATGAAGTAAAGGTGCCCAATTACATCTTAGGCCGTTTCATCACCAGAGTGGCTTTACTGGAGGTTTTGGCAGCAGGGGCTATACCTGTACTTGTTTGTGATACTCTGACGGTGGAAATGAAACCCAGCGGCGAGGAGATAATCAGAGGCATTAAAGATGAGCTAGGTCAGTTAGCTTTTGCCGATAAGATACACCTTAACGGCACTACCGAGGAAAATATGAAAACCAGGCAGAGTGGAATAGGAATAACAATAGTTGGCCTGGCTCAAGAGGGAAGTTTAAGGCTTGCCAAGGCCCAGGCAGGAGATGATATCCTCTGCTTCGGGTATCCTAAGCTAGGTTCCGAAGTAAAGCTGGATGATCCGGAGATTATCGACGTTTCCACAGTTCTCTCACTTCTTGCTTACCAAGAAGTGAGAGAACTAGTTCCCGTCGGTTCGAAAGGTATACTGTATGAGGCCCAGGCGTTAGCTGAAACCTCTGGTCTTAAATTTGTACCTGAATTTACTACTACGTTGCCTCTTGAAAAATCTGCCGGCCCTGCTACTTGTCTGGTAGCCGCTGTTAAGCCCCAGCTTAGAGCAGAGTTGGAAAAGAATTTTTCGCAGCCGGTTACTAAAGTTGGGTCTTTACAAGGATAGAAAGTAAAAGATCCCCCCAGAATTGAGTCCTTAATTTGCGGGAACAATTTACTTAGGTAAGTGGTCTAAACAAAATAGAACCACAGTATAATGCTAGACTAAGGGGGGATTGTTCAAATGCAGTTTAAAAAAATAATAACCAGTTTACTAATAATGACTTTACTTATTACCGGTCAGTCTTTGGCGGTTTTAGCCGGTAATACTCAGGTGGTAAGCTTAGGAGCAGACCTTTCGGCTGAGCAGAAGGAAGCCATCCTTAAGGAATTTGGTGTTTCAGAAAATGAGGTTAATATAATAGAAGTTTCTATTCAGGACGTGCAAAAATACTTAAAGGGTGCCTCAAAGAGCCAAATTGGGACTAAAGCTATTTCTTCAGCTTATGTAAAGCTTCTGCCTGAAGGAGAGGGACTTTTTGTTGATACTCATAATGTTACCGCCGTATCTAAGGAAATGTATGCTAATGCTATGGTAACAGCAGGGGTTAAAGATGCAGAGGTAAAAGTGGCTGCTCCTTTTAAAGTTACCGGCACAACTGCCCTGACGGGCATAATGATGGCCTTTGAAGAAGCAACAGGTAAAAAGCTAGACGACGCTGCTAAAGAAACCGCCAACGAAGAATTGGAACTTACGCAAAATATCGGCGATGAAATAGGTAAAGAAAAAGCTACCGAGCTAATCCAGAAAGTTAAAAGAGAAATCCTAAAGCAAAAGATTGAGACGCCGGAAGATATGCGCCAAGTCATAATTAACATCGCCAATGAGCTGAATATAAAACTAACAGATGAACAAGTGGATCAAATTTTAAAGCTGATGGAAAAAATCAGCAAACTGGATTTAAATGTAGATACAATAGTTAAACAACTAGATAAAATCAGCAAAAATTTAGAGATTGTTAAAAATACCCTTAAGGAAAATAAGGGGCTTTTCCAAAGAATAATTGACGCCATACTTGGTTGGCTGAGGAACATATTTGCTTAAAGTTCCAGGAACGAGGGACGTTAGGCCTGTCTTATATCCGCAGGGTCTAACGTCTTTTTTAATATAAAATTTATTTATGTTGGTGAACAGGTATTGTAAATTAAGAGCAAGGGTTTTGTAAATAAAAGTAGAATCAAGTAGTAGTTTAGTGAGGAGGTAAGTAAAATGGATTTTGCCCGTCAACAACAAATAGAATTTCTTAACCTTACTGAAGAAGAGCTTAAACTGATGAGCGGCTACAGGGAAGTGTTTACCCAAGAAGCTCCCAGGATAGTAGATTTGTTTTACGACCATATTTTCAAGTACGCTCAATTAAAAAAGATCATTGAAGATCACACTACTATTAACCGTTTAAAAGAAATTCAAAAGCAGTATTTTATAAGCCTTACTTCTGACGAGATTAACGATGCCTACATAAACAGGCGGATTGCCATTGGGCTAAAACACCGGGAAATCGGGTTATACCCCAAGTGGTATTTAGGCGCCTATCAGATTTATTACAGTCAGATTTACCAGCTATTGTTAGCTAGCCACAGGGACGACCCTGAGCTACTGGCCAGAGTATATAATGCTTTTCAAAAAAGACTAAACTTTGATATGCAGTTGGCCATGGAAAGTTATATCGGCGATCAGTTGAAACAATTGGTGGCCTTCAGCCAAGATATCGGTATGGTAGCCAATGTTATTGAAGAAATTGCTGAGCAGACTAATATGCTTTCTTTAAATGCCACTATTGAAGCAGCCAGGGCCGGTGAACATGGCCGCACTTTTTCTGTAGTAGCCGGTGAGGTCCGGAAGCTGGCGGAAAAGACTGCTCGCTCAGCTAAAGAAATTGCCCAGATGGTGGCTAAAAATCATGAAACTTTGGAAAAGATGAGCGGTTTAAAGGATTAAAAAGGTCAGCCTAAAATCCACCAATGAAAAAGTTGTCGAAATTGTGTACAATAACACAAAGGGATATATAATAGAAAGGGTCTTGACCTTGAAAAAATTGCTCAATATAGCTGCCTATCTTTTTTTTGGCGGCCTGACGACGATTATCAATATAGTTACTTATAAGATCATGTTGGATCTAGGCATAGATTATCGGCTTAGCGCTTTTTTGGCCTTTATAGTGGCGGTGCTTTTTGCTTTTATTACCAATAGGAAGTATGTATTTAAAGGTACCGGCCATGTATGGCAGGAATGTCTGGCCTTTTTTGGCATGAGGGGGTTAACCTTTGGGGTTAACCTTTTAGGCTTGATTGTCTTGGTGCAGTACTTTGGCCTGGACGAGCTGTGGAGTCAGATCATCGTTAATGTTGTGGTAATTGTTTTAAACTTTGTTTTAAGCAAGTTTGTAGTATTTAACCTGGAAAATATTAAGGAAACTATTCAGAAAGCGGTGTCCTAAATGGCGAAAGAGATTTTTTTATCGGTCATAATTCCGGCCTATAACGAAGAAAAAAGGCTGCCCAAGACTTTGGAAAAAATCCATGAGTATCTTCGGGAGAAAGAATTTGACTATGAGATTATCGTGGTCGATGACGGAAGCCGGGATGCTACTGTACAAGTTGCGGAAAAGTATAGGTCTGTTGAGCCCAAACTACGGCTTGTTAAAAACCCTAAAAACATGGGTAAAGGTTATGCTGTCAGAAACGGTATGCTTAACGGCCGAGGCAAGTATTTGCTTTTTACTGACAGCGACTTGTCTACTCCTATCACAGAGTTTGACTCATTTCTGCCTGAACTGGAAAAAGGGTATGATGTGGTAATCGGCTCCAGAGCGCTGGCGGAATCCGATATTAAGATAAGGCAGCCTCTATATAGAGTTTTGATGGGCAAAGTTTTTAACTTGATCGTGCGGACTATGTTTTGGACAAGCATCAGGGATACTCAATGTGGTTTTAAGTGTTTTTCCAGTCGAGCTGCTAAAGCCGTCTTTCCTAAACAAGAGGTCTGGGGGTTTGGCTTTGATGTGGAAGTGCTGTTTATTGCCCGCAAGCTTGGTTTTAAAATCCTGGAATTTCCTGTGGAGTGGAGCGATTCTCCCGATACCAGGGTAAGTCCTATTAAGGATTCGGTAAGGATGTTTTTAGAGCTGCTAAAGATTAGGTGGAAACTGCTTAAGTTATAGTTAAAAGTTAAGAGTGAAAAGAGAAAAGAGAAAAGAGAAAAGTAATTTTAGTCGTTAGTCGCTAGTCGTTAGTCGTTAGTCGGCCGACGCGGCGGAGGGAGTTCTGGGGACTAGGGACTGGTGACTGGGGACTTGCGAAGCAGTACTGGCGACTGGGGACTGGTGACTAAGGACTTGCGAAGCAGTACTGGCGACTGGGGACTGGCGACTGAGGACTTGCGAAGCAGTACTGGCGACTGGAGACTGGTGACTGATGACTCCGCGCAGCGGGCGCTGGGGATTAGGGGCTGGTGACTGAACAAGGGAGGTATAATTATTGCGTTTTAATGAAAGGTTTTATGAAA
>DUOV01000191.1 GCA_012838615.1 Clostridia bacterium
GCTTCTAATTTTAAACTATTGACATTTGTAATCAAAATAACAAAAAATTAACATGTTTTTTTATTTCCGGGAAACTTTTAGGTAACTTCTAGAGTCTAATAGTTCGAAACTGAAAACTTTTAGGAGGTTTTACAAAAATGAAAAAGCTCATAGCTGTACTGTTAACCCTATGCTTAATAGCATCTTTCCTTCCAGCTACTGTTTTGGCAGCGGAAAGCCAAAAAATTTCTTTGGAAGAAGCTATTAAGATAGCCAAAAGCCATTTTCAACCTGGCAAAGAATATGACCAGTTTGATTCCAGTTACGAGCAAAGCGACTATGCCAATGTCTGGTCACTAAGATGGTATTCTTCCAAGGAACACGGGGAAATTTATGTTCGTATCGACGCAGAAACCGGAGAAGTTGCAGGTTACAATTATTACAACCCCAAAGATTATGATGGCCGAACCTACAGTTCCATTCCTAAAGTCAGCAAAAAAGAAGGAGAAAAAATTGCTTTAGATTTTATCAAAAAAGTTGCGCCTTCTAAAGCAAAACAAATAGTTTTAAAACCTACCGACCAAATGTATTATGGTGGTCCAATCTTTCATAATTACACCTATTACCGGGTAATTGACGGCATTGAATATCCGGCCAATAATATTAACGTTGAAATTAATGGTCAAACCGGTGAAGTCAGGAATTTCTATTCCCAGTGGGAAAACCTAAAGCTCTCACCGCAAAAGGCTAAACTATCCCAAGCCGATGCTCAGAAAATCTTCAATGAGAAATTTGGCTTTGAATTAAGGTATTTCAAGCCTCAATCTTACGATAATAGAAAAGAAAGCAAACCTGTAAAACTAGTTTATGAGATAATCAACCCCTACCAAGTAACTATTGATGCCTTGACAGGCGAAATTGTCCTTGATGATTACTACTATCCATACTTTAGAGAGTCGGAAATGGCTATGGATATGGGAGGTGCAGGGTCTACTAAGCAAGCCCTTGAGCCTTTCGAGCAGGAAGTAGTTGACCAAATCAAAGGTTTGATTTCTAAAGAGGATGCCTTAACCATTGCCAAAAAAGTTATTGATGTTCCTAAAAACTTTATCTTGCGCAATTCGGAACTGCGTAATGATTGGGATCTACCCGAACTAAAAATCTGGTCTTTCTATTGGAGCTATGAGGAAAAGAACCATTATGGCTGGGCTAGTGTAGAAATTGATGCTAAGACCGGCAAAGTATTATCTTTTTCCTTTAATGAGCACAAGTACGATGAGCAAGGAAAAGACTTGCTGCAACCTGATACTATGGCCATTAAAACCAAAGCCGAAGCCGAAAAACTTGTCCAGGATTTTATCAAAGCTAACTATCCTGAAGCAGCAGGTAGTTTACAGCCACGTAAAGATTACTATTACGACATAATGGTTAAATACGGTGAAAATGCACCCGACATGGAAAAGGATCAGCCTTATTACTATTTTAATTACGAGCGGGTTGTAAACGGTATTCCTTATGGCCAAAACTATGTAAGTGCTACTGTTAACAGTTATACAGGTAAAATAAGTGATTTCAGGATTCGTTTTGTCGATACCGCTTTCCCAACAACGGATAATGTGATAAATAAGGATCAATTTGTGGCCGATTTCTTTAAGAACAACCCGATGAATCTGGTCTACACCAAAGATAGAGATAGAAATATACGCTTGGTATATAAACTGGCCCCTATAGCTAGTTACCGCTTTGACGCCGTAACTGGTGATAAATTAAACTGGGCAGGAGAGGTAATTAAAGACACACCAAAAGTTGAGCTTAGTGGTGTTACAGGTCATCCAGCTGAAAATGATATTAAGATTCTCCATGAACTCGGTTTGCTCCATGTCCAAGACGGTGCTTACAGTCCGGACGGCAACCTAACTCAAGCTGAGTTAATTAAAATGTTGGTTAAATCAAATAACAGCTATATTAACGATTCAGCCAAGGGCAACTGGTACGACAGCTACTATGAGCAGGCTAAAAATAGTGGTTTAATCACAGAAAAAGAAGCCAATCCTACCGGCAACGTAACGCGGGAGGAAATAGCAAAATACTTGGTCAGAACCCTGGTCTGGGATAAAATTGCCACCCTTGCTATTTTCCAGCCTCCTAACTTTAGCGATGCTGAGCAAATAACCGAAGGCTATGAAGGATACGTAGCAATAGCTAGTGCTCTGGATCTGATAACTGAAGAGGCCGATGCTTTCCAGCCTAAAACTCAAGTCAAAAAAGGTGAAGCATGTACTCTGATGGTTAAATATCTAAAGATGGAAAAGCAAAGAGTATATTAATTTTTCTCCCAGCTGCAGATAAGTAATCGGACTTATCTGCAGCTTTTTTGTATGTAAAAAAGTTTTTCAACTTTCCTGCATGTAATAACAAAAAGTAACTTAGTAGGTAAAGGAATTTTAGAATATTTAAAGAAGATTAATAATTATAAAAAACTTTTTCGGTAGGCCAGGAGGAAAAAGTGAAAATTAAGGTAAAATTTTATGGCTTTGTACAATTGATAATGGGAAAAGTTGAGCTTGAATTAGAGTTTCCCGCCAGCAGCAGCTTGGAAGATGTCTGGAATTATCTTATGCAAACTTACCCCCAACTTAAGGGCCAGGATATAAAGAAAATGACTTTAGCCAGGATACAGGATAAATCTTTAGAGCACGATGAGTGGGCGAAAGTATCTATAACCCAAAATGAATCGATCGAATTTTATAGTTTACTAGCTGGTGGTTAGTAGGTTTTACAACCTTAATATACTTTGGAGGTGGTATTTAAATGGGGAAAATAGCCTGGATTAACTTATCCACAGGACAAATTGAGATTTCTACAACCCCGGAAGAAGATTTGCAAAAATATTTAGGAAGCCGCGGCCTTGCTGCAAAAGTATTATATGATCATGTAGGACCAGAAGTAAAACCTTTCGATCCAGAAAATCTTTTGATTTTCTCTACAGGTCTTTTAACAGGAACCCCCTGGCCCTCCTCTGCGCGATATACTGTAACAGCCAAATCACCTGCAACCGGTGCTTACGGTTACGCCAACAGCTCTGGTTTCTTTGGGCCTGAAGTAAAAAAGGCGGGGTACGATTTGCTGGTTTTTGAGGGTCAAGCTGAAAAACCTGTCTATGTATATATTGAAGATGAGCAAATAAAAATATGTGACGGCCTTTTTTTATGGGGAAAAGAAACAGATGAAGCTGAGAAAGAATTGAGAGATTTATACCCAGGCAGCAGGGTTGCCACTATAGGTCCTGCCGGAGAAAACTTGGTTCCTATTGCAGCCGTTATTAATGATTACGGCAGAGCAGCAGCCAGAACAGGCATGGGTGCCGTAATGGGTTCCAAAAAATTAAAAGCAGTTGTAGTAAAAGGAACAAAAAGATCTTCTGTACCCCGTGAATTTATGGAAGTAGTCCGCCGGGTTACACCAATTATCAAAAATCACCCCGGTAGTGTAAACTATACCAAATGGGGCACACCGATTCTATTAAACTTTAAAAATAAAAGCGGTGATAATCCCAGTAAAAATCATAAATGGGGCCAGTTCCCCATGGGAGATAAAATTAACGCTGAAACAATAGCCGAATACACAGTAAAGACTACCGGCTGTTACGCATGTTCCATTCGTTGTTCACGAATTACAGCCGTACCAGATGGCCCTTATAAGACCCCGGAAACAGAAGGACCAGAGTATGAGACTTCTAATGCCTTAGGCCCTAACGTATGGAACGATAACATTGAAGTATTAATTCATGCTAATAAAATTTGCAACAGTCTTGGTCTAGATACCATTTCTGCCGGCGTAATAATTGCCTTTGCTATGGAAGCCCATGAAAAAGGGCTCCTATCAGACCCAGTTTATAACCTGGAGTGGGGTGATCCTGATACAATTATCGGATTACTTAAAGATATGGCACATCGCCGTGGTTTAGGAGAACTTTTGGCGGAAGGAGTTCAAAAAGCAAGTAAAAAAATACCAGGTAGCGAATCATTTGCTATGCAGGTAAAGGGAGTGGAAATTCCACGTCAAGAAGGGCGCGTCCTAAAAGCCTTAGGATTAGCTCATGCAACCAGCAATCGAGGTGCAGACCATTTATATGCTCTGCCTACCATAGATTTGACTGGAAATATTGAGGTAGCTAAAAAGGTGCTTCCAGAGTGCGGCCCCGAGTTAATGGATGTTACCAACGAAAAATACAAAGCAAACATGACTCGGTATACTGAAACTTGCAATGCCCTGGCAGATGCCTTAGGTATTTGTAAATTTGCTTTTACCGAAACTTATGCCATTCTGCCTCCTGACTTGGCAGAAGGTGTGAGAGCTTTAGGCTTAAACTTAAGCGATGAAGAATTGTTCCAAGTAGGACAAAGAATTGTAAACCTTGAACGCATGTATAATGTTCGTAGCGGTATGAGCCGCAAAGATGACACATTACCTGACAGAATGCTTAAGGAACCTTTAGATGTTTACGTCAACCCAGAAGAAATTGAAAAAATCGATCCTGATAAAGCTGAACTCGTCCACAAAGGTTTAATAGTCCATTTGGATACTATGTTAGATGATTATTACAAACTAGGGGGCTGGACTAAGGAAGGTATCCCTACTCCGGCAAGGTTAAAAGAGCTCGGTCTCGAAGAACTGATTAAAGATCTTCCCTCCGATGTATTGGAAACATGTTCCTAAACAAACTAAGTACAAAGAAGACAATTAGTCATAAGTATTTAGCACATAAAAAAATAGCCCAGACAGAGATCTGGGCTAAACTATTTTTATCAAGCTTTCTCCTAAAATAGCAAAAAGCATTAAGATTGTTATCAAACCGATAAAAATTCCTTTGGCTGACCGTTCCATTTTATCCTCCAATCGTATCAAGCCTGATTTTACAGTTCCTTGAGAGATTTTATGATTATAGACGTTAGAAATATGCAAAAAGTTACAAGAAAGTTAAAAAAAATTGATTGGAGAATATTTTATTATATCCTGGCTACCCCACTTCTTTCAGCTGCTTTGGCTACAGCCGCGGCTACTGCCTTTCCTACTCTAGGATCAAAAGCCTTAGGAATAATGTAATCGGCATTTAATTCTTCAGGGCTTATCAAATCTGCTAAAGCATAAGCTGCTGCTATTTTCATCTCATCGTTTATATCTCTGGCCCGCACATCAAAAGCACCCCGGAAAATTCCCGGAAAAGCCAATACGTTGTTGATCTGGTTGGGGTAATCACTTCGTCCTGTGGCAATTACCTTTGCTCCCCCAGCTTTGGCATCCTCAGGAAAAATTTCCGGAACTGGATTGGCACAAGCAAATATAATCGGGTCTTTGGCCATATGTCTGACCATTTCAGTTGTAACCACTTTTGGTGCGGATACACCTATAAACACGTCGGCCCCTACTAATATATCCTGAAGGGTTCCTGCCTGCTTTTTCCTGTTAGTTATTTTGGCCATTTCTTCTTTGTAAGGGTTCATACCTTGAGTACGCCCTTCGTAAATAGCTCCGTTACGGTCACAAAGGGTAATGTCCTTAAAACCGTCACTTAAAAGGAGTTTGGTTATAGCTATAGCTGCTGCTCCTGAGCCATTGATAACAATTTTAACATCTTCTTTTTTCTTCCCAACTACTTTCAAGGCGTTTACCAGACCTGCCAGGGTAACAACTGCCGTACCGTGCTGATCATCATGAAAAATTGGAATATCACATTTTTCTTTTAACTTTCTTTCAATCTCAAAACAGCGGGGAGCTGCAATATCTTCCAGGTTAACTCCGCCAAAACTGCCAGAGATAAGATAGATGGTTTCTACTATGGTATCAACGTCTTGGGATTTGATGCAAAGTGGGAATGCATCTACGTCCCCAAATTTCTTAAATAAGACACATTTTCCTTCCATTACCGGCATCCCGGCCTCAGGTCCAATATCGCCAAGTCCAAGTACTGCGCTTCCATCAGTTACCACTAAACATAAGTTGTGTCTCCGCGTTAAATCATAGGATAGATTAACATCCTTTTGAATCTCCAAACAAGGCTGGGCTACCCCTGGAGTATAAGCTAAGGAAAGATCCTCTTTTGTTTCTACAGGAACTTTTGCTACAACCTCCAGCTTGCCTTTCCATTGGTAGTGTAGTTTGAGTGCCTCTTTCGCATAATCCATCAGCTAACAGTCCTTTCTAGATCTTTATTTACTACAGGCAATGTAGAGCCTCCGTAAGGCATTACCAGTACTGAAGCATCTTGACCTAACTTATTAAACGCATCATTTAAAGCTGCCTGAGCTGAATTATAAGGTGTTAAAAAGATACTCCTTACCAGTTCAGGGTCAAGTTCAGATACAAGGTAAATCTTTGCATCTTTCAAAACCATAGCTATAGCGGCAGCTTTATGGCCTCCAAGCTGAAAGTCTCGTTGTATTCGCTCGATCATAGCCTGAGGGCTTTCTGAAGTTGTCATCCATTCTTCGAATACTTTTTCACCGAGGCCTTCTTGACATGAACCGATAAGTATTATAATACCACCTTTTTTGACTGCATGCTTAGCATTATCTAAAGCTTTTTGAGTTTGGTAGAGGTTTAAATCTTTTGGTGCCCCTCCTTGTGATACGATTACAATATCCGCCTGCTCAGGAATAGCTTTACGATACAATTTGTCCAGAAAGGCACATCCTGCCCGATGGGCTTGTACCGGGTGACCGGCTACAGCCTTAATTATTTGTTTATGCTCATCTAAAACCACATTAAGGATAAAATCTACCGGACAAAACCGGCTTACCGCTTCTTCAATGTCCTCCCGGACCGGGTTACCCGAAAGCTTACCTGCCGAAGCATTTGGATCAACCATCAAGGAATGATTGGCCTGAATAGCCTCGCGAGTAGAAACCCCTGGCATAATAGCTTTAGCCCCACCACTAAAACCGGCAAAATAGTGGTATTCAATATTACCTAGGCAAATACGCCGATCAGCTTCAGCTACAACCCTGACAATATCTACCGGCGTCCCCCGGGAAGTCTTTCCTAAGATAACACAATCTGATATATCTCCATCAATACACCTGATTTCCTTCCAAGCCTTTTCCCCGGCCAACTTTCTTCTTTCTGTCTCCGTATGCTTCCGGTGACTGCCTAAAGCATAGACCAGGGTTATGTCGCCAGGCTTTACTCCTGCCCTGTACAGTTCTTCCAAAAGAGCAGGCATCACCAAATAGGTAGGCATAGGTCTGGTTATATCACTAGTAACTATGGCTATCTTCTCCCCTGGTCTGACTATCTCTCTTAAATGAAGAGAAGCAATTGGTGTTTCCAAGGCACGTTTTACTTCAGCAAAACCGGTTAAGCCTATTTCAATAGAATTAGGTTCTAAAATGTCTATAATATTTGCTTTAGGAATTTCAATTGTTTGGGTGCCTGTACCATATCCTAATTCCAGCCTCATCTTTTATCAGTCCCAAAAGTTTTGGCAGCATGCTTTAATGCTTTGATAACAGGTAATTCTTCACCCGTTAAAAAGCGAATCATGGCTCCTCCACCTGTACAAATATAATCTATCTTGTCGGTCAAACTATATTTCTTGGTAGCAGCAATAGAGTCTCCTCCGCCTAACACCGTATAAGCCGTTGTTTGGCCCAGAGCATCCCAAATAGCTTTCGTGCCGTACTCTGTGGCAGGATCTTCAAAAACACCCATAGGACCGTTCACAAATACTGTCTTGGCAGCAATTATCTTTTCAGCATAAGCTGTCGCAGTTTTGCTACCTATATCTTTAACAGTAACATGGGCCGGAATACTTTCGAGCTCGGCCTCTTGTCTCAGTCCGGTTTGGGTAAAGGCCAGATCTATAGGAACTATAATTTTTTCAGCATACTGAGCGTAAATCTCTTTAGCCTTAGCGATGTATTCTCCATAGTTAGATTTCAAGATAAAATCTAAGCTTCCCTGGCCAATTTCTACACCTTTGGCAGAGAGTATGATATTTGCCACTAAGCCTCCGGTCAAAACCAGATCAGCAGACCCGTTTTTAAGTACTGTTTCCATCATTAAAAAGGCGTCAGCTATTTTTGCTCCGCCTAAGACAAAAACACAGGGTCTGGCCGGATTAGCCATTAAATCTGAAATAACTTTAAATTCCTGTTCGAAAAGCCTACCCATGGCCGACGGGAGTACCTGCTCAAAGCCGCATAGTGACGGTTGATCCCGGTGGGCAGCGGCAAAAGCGTCACAAACATACAGTTCTGCTAAAGGTGCAAGTTTTTTGACCAGTTGGGTTTGGGCCTGTTCTTCCTGGGTAAGCTTTACCTTCAGCTCAAAGAGGGTTTGTTCCTCAGCCATAAAGCGCACATTGTCAAGCAAAAGGATATCCCCGGCCTGCAAAGATTTAATCTTGGCCTGGGCAGCAGGACCGCAAACGTCAGCAATAAATTCTACTTTGCGTCCTAGCAGTTCTGCCAACACTTTGGCATGAGGCTCAGTTGTATAATAATTCTTATACTCAATATCACTACCCTGATGGGCAAGGAGTACCACTTTAGCCCCTTTATCAGCCAATTCCTTAATGGTCGGTACACAAGCCTTAATCCTGGTTATATCCTTTAGTTCTCCCGTTTTTTTATCAACCGGCTGATTTATATCCACCCGGCATAAAACCACTTTATCCCGTACCGTAAAATCATCTATGGTGGGAATGCCGAATTGCATTGGAGCGCCTCCTTTATTTCCACTTTCCGATACCAAGATATTTATTTGTTACGGCAGTTGCCTCCTCACTTGTCAATTGTAATTTACAAGCTGCTCTTATGGCATCGATGGTTTCAGGTATAGTAATAGCCTCTTGTGGAATGTTGAGGGCATACATAATATCAGCGCCGCTTTCTACAATACTCTCCTCCCAAATAGCTATTTCGTACATATCTCCTCTGGGATTGCCTAAGTCCCTAGCATAGCGGAACAGAGAAGCATTTCCTAGGAAACCATCGGCAATACGGACCATTCGTATCCGATCGTGTTTTTGGAAAGCTTCTATAGCCATTTCTTTAGTAATCTTTTGTTTGCCAGTAGCCAAAACGGTAATAATATGGCCATGAGTAACCGGTGTATGAACAAGAATTCCGGTAGCTTCAACATGGGGCATAATAGTCATTAAATCAACTGCCTGATGGCTAGGCGCTTTCTCAATTTGCAAAGCATTAGTCAATCCTCGGTGGTAATCCCCCGGATCTGCTACCCGACGGACTATGGTAATAGCAACTTTTTCAATCCCATAAGCCTTGTCAAGGCAGTCTACGGATCGGATTAAGCCAGTAGTATTGCAAGAGGTCAGTTTTAGGTAATTTGCGCCGACTCCTTTTTCATAGTTGGCATAGCCATGGAAAAATACATCGGCCACACTATTTTTTTCTCCACCTTGGAAAACAGCTTTTATGCCTTTTTTCTCATATAACTCTTTGTTCTTTTCCCCAACTCCTCCAGGTGAACTATCCAGCATAATATCTACTTTATCAAGTAAGTCTTCAAAGGTACCGGCTACAGGTATATTTAAATCGGCAAATTTTTGCTTATCTGCACCATCTACCAAATAAAGATCGTAAGGCATTCCTCTTTCCTTTAAAGCACGAATAGATAAGGTAGGTGCAATATTTGCAACCCCTACAAGTTCCATATCTCCTTGTAAAGCAACTCCGTCAGCCAAGCGCTGACCGATAACTCCGTAACCGGCTACCCCGACTTTGATTTTTGACATACGTAAAATCCCCTCCTATTATTAGATTAGTAATCCAGGATATTCCAGTAATTCTTTAATCCGCCTTAAGAACTCTGCTGCAGGTGCTCCGTCTACAGCCCGGTGATCGTAAGTAAGGGTAAGTTCCATTATGGGCTTAATTTCCAGATTATCTTCTTTTCCTACCACAACCCGTTTAGAAATTTTACCTACAGCCAAAATACCTACTTCCGGTGGGTTAATTATGGCTGTAAAACTGTCAATATCGTACATGCCAAGGTTTGTTACAGTAAAAGTTCCGCCGGTACAATCCTCTTCTTGCAGTTTGCCTTCTTTAGCTTTTTGAATAAGCTCAACAGAATCGGCAGCAATTTCTAACAAAGTTTTTAAATTAGCATCTTTGATTACCGGAACAACTAAACCGCCGGGCAAAGCTACTGCCAGGCCGATATTTACATAATTTTTTTCCACAATTGCCGAATCGGTAAAGGAAGCATTTAGCATAGGGTATTCCGTTAAGGCTTTGGCTACACAACGAATGATTATGTCGTTGTAGCTAACCTTGACCTTTTGTTCCTTAAGCTGCCCTCTTAGTTCTACCGCCTGGGTCATATCTACTGTTATCCGATGGGTAGCTTGAGCCATGGTGTGGAGACTTTCATGCATCCGCTGAGCTACTATCTTACGCATAGTAGTAAGTGGGATAATCTTTTCCCTGCCATCTGAGCCTTTAAGTTCACTTTGGACTTGGAAAGCATGTTGGCTCACATCTGGCGGGCAGCTTTCTTCCTGTTTGACAGTCTCTTGCTCCGCTTGAGCATAAGCCAAAACATCTTTTTCAGTTACTAAACCCTCCGGTCCGGTTCCGGAAACAACAGCTAAGTCTACGCCCAGTTCTTCTGCTTTTAGCTTTGCCCGGGGGGTGGAAAGAACTTTTTTACTAGACGCTCCATTAGTCTCCTGTTTAGCAGCCACTTCTTCCGTAAGTTTACTTTCACTTGTCTCGCTGCTGACCTCAGAATTTTCAATATCTTTCAAAAGATCACCATAATCTTCTCCCGGTTCCCCGATAATAGCAATAGTTTCAGCTACAGATACCACATCTCCCTCGCGACGAAGTATTTTAAGTAAAGTTCCACTATAGTTGGCATCGATAGTTATGGTTAACTTATCTGTTTCAATTTCAAATAAAGGCTGACCTTCAGTAACTGTATCTCCTTCCTCTGCATACCAACCTGTTATGGTGCCTTCAGTCATCTGCAGTCCTTGTTTGGGCATAATAACCTTTTCTGCCATGCTCAATTCCTCCCTATTTATACAAGGTGGCCTTAGTGGCCTTGACAATATCATCTACCTGAGGTGTGGCTGCATTTTCCAAGCCTAAGTTAAAAGGCAAGGGACAGGCTTTGGCACCTAAACGTAAAGGAGGGGCGTCCAAATATGGAAATACCCGTTCGGTAATTTCTGCAGCAATCTCTGCACCCCAACCGGCAGTCCGATGGGCCTCATGGACTACTACCAGCCTGCCGGTTTTTTTAACCGACTTTTCTATAGTATCCAAATCTAAAGGTACCAGGGTTCTGGGATCTATCACCTCAGCACTTATGCCGTCTTCAGCCAGTTTTTCAGCTGCTTTTAAAGCTCGACTTACATATAAAAGATTGGCCACAATAGTTATGTCTGTTCCTTCCCTTTTTACATCTGCTTGACCAAAAGGAATCATAAACTCGGGATCGTCAGGAACTTCAGATTTAACCTGATACAAGGCTTTATGTTCAAAAAACATAATGGGGTTATCATCCCGGATGGCAGTCCGTAAGAGACCTGCTGCATCGGCAGCGGTAGAAGGACAAACTACTTTAAGACCAGGTATA
>DUOV01000192.1 GCA_012838615.1 Clostridia bacterium
AGTTGATTCGCCGCTTCATTCCCAAGGGGACAGATATAGGTAAACTAAAGTACAAGGATATACAAAGGATAGAGCATTGGATAAATAATTACCCCAGAAGAATATTTGGTTATAGAACTGCAAATGAAATGGCTGCTTAAAACAGTGTTCTGTAAGAATATGTAAGGCAATTAAACTTGCAATCTACTCTCAGCTAAAAGTCCTTAATTATTGTTGATTAATAATATATCATTATGTTAGAGTAGAAAAGATTGAATAAGCCAGTAGTTTTGCTAGCTCATCATTTCTTTTATTATTCGAGTAACCTTATTTAAGGTTACTTTAATATATTTTTTCATAAGGAGGTCATCATGAAAACCGTTGTAATTGGACTTTTTATTCTAACTTATATCTTGTTATTGACTTTTCCAAGGATCAGGGCTTACATTGCTCTTGCCTCAGCTGCAGTTTTTGTTTTTCTTGGAATTATGCCTTTTGGCAAAGTCTTTACCGCCATTGACTGGAATGTACTTATGATGATTGCTGGAACTATGGGTATTGTTTATTTCTTTATTGAATCAAAAATGCCGGCTTTATTAGCCGATCTGATCATCGAAAAAACACCAAATGTTAAATGGGCTATTATTGCCTTATCATTGTTTGCAGGTTTCATTTCTGCCTTTGTAGATAACGTAGCAACCGTCCTCATGGTTGCTCCTGTTGCTTTAGATATTGCAAAAAAGCTAAAAATTTCACCTGTTCCAAGTATCATCGCTATTGCCATAGCTTCAAACCTACAAGGTGCTGCAACCTTAGTAGGCGATACAACCTCGATCCTCTTAGGTTCCCATGCAGATCTCACTTTCTTTGATTTTTTCTTTTTTCAGGGAAAGT
Source organism: Clostridia bacterium (assembly GCA_012838615.1). Taxonomy (GTDB): domain Bacteria; phylum Bacillota; class DUOV01; order DUOV01; family Zhaonellaceae; genus DUOV01. The sequence continues at coordinate 874 of DUOV01000192.1, forward strand.
TAAGTTTATTCTGGGTAGTTCAAGCAGGAGCATTAGCAGCTACATTAATTTTGTTGTATATTTTTAGAAAAGAAAAGCAGCCTGTAACCCTAACTGAAAAAACTGTAGTTAAAGATTATTTTCCTTCTGTCCTCCTGATTGGAATGATTGTACTGTTGATTGTCGCTTCATTCCTGCCTAATATGCCCAAAACCATTAACGGAATTATTTGTATGTCTTTATTTTTTATCGGTTTAGTAAGAAGTTTACTCCAAGCAAAAGATTTAAAAGTTGTTTCAAAAGCCTTAGGCGAAATAGACTATTTTACCCTTCTTTTATTAGCCGGACTTTTTGTCGTCATTGGCAGCTTGACAGAAGCAGGCGTAGTTAGTGATATCAGTAAAAGCCTCAGCAAACATTACAGCCCTTGGTATACTTCGCAAAGAAGGATATGAAGTTAAAGCCCAAGAATTTATGAAGATTAGTGTCCCCTTTACCTTAGCTGCAGTAACTACAGGCTATGTTTTAATTTGGTTCTTGTGGAAATAGATAGATGTAAGCAAAAACACACCAGGGATTTTAATTCCTCTGGTGTGTTTTTAGGTTGGTGAAGATTTATGCTATCTTTTCAACTTTTACCGCACAAACCTTATATTCAGGTATTTTTGCTTTTGGATCTCTGGCTGGATTAGTAAGTTTGTTGATAGCAGCCTCTGCAAAATGGAAACTAGCAAAGACCAGACCCTCTTGTACTCTATCGGTAACCTTGACCTTTACCTCTATTCCACCACGGCGTGATGAAATCTTAACCTTGTCCCCATCAATTAATTCTAATTTACGGGCATCCTTAGGATTAATTTCCAGCAGTTCTTCGGATACTAGTTCTTCCAGGCCAGTTCTCCTGGTCATTGTTCCAGTATGATAATGCTGTAATCTGCGCCCAGTAGTTAAGATAAATGGATACTCCTTGTCCGGTTGTTCGCTAGGTGGTATATGAACGACGGGTGTAAACTTCCCTAAACCACGGCTAAATTTACCTTGATGCAAAATAGGTGTCCCCGGATGATCAGCTGTGGGGCAAGGCCAATGTAAGCTTCCCTCTTCTAAACGTTTGTGGGAAATACCTCCATAGCTAGGTGTTACCTTGGCAATTTCGTCCATTATTTCTGCTGAGTTCCTATAATTAAAATCTCCACCCATTCTTCTGCCGATTTCGGCAATAATTTGCCAGTCAGGTTTCGCTTCACCTATAGGTTCTATGGCTTGTCTTACTAGCTGAACTCTTCGTTCAGTATTAGAGAAAGTGCCGGATTTTTCGGCAAAACTGGCAGCCGGAAGGACTACATGGGCTAACTCTGCTGTTTCAGTCAAGAAAATATCCTGCACCACTAGAAATTCCAAGTGCTCAAGAGCACTTACCACATGATTAGCATCTGGATCACTTAATACCGGGTTTTCCCCGATAATATACATACCTCTTACTTTGCCCGTCTGAGCTTCTTCCAGCATTTCTCCAACAGTTAACCCAGGTTCGGCAGATAATTTTACACCCCAGGCAGCTCCAAATTTAGCCTGAATTTCAGGCTGATCTACTTTTTGATAACCTGGATAATAGTTAGGTAAGGCCCCCATATCACAGGCCCCTTGCACGTTATTTTGGCCTCTCAGAGGACATACCCCGTTGTAAGCTCGACCCACATGTCCTGTTAAAAGAGCTAAATTGGCTATAGCCAAAACGTTATCAGTACCGCAAATATGCTGAGTAATACCCATGGTATAGAGAATCATAGCATTTTCTGCTTGAGCGTACTGACGAGCTGTCTCTCTAATATCCTCTGGTTTTAAACCTGTTATCTTAGCAGCATATTCAGGTGAGTATTCTTTTACAGCCTCTTTAAACTCTGCGAAACCTTCAGTTCTTTCCTCCACAAAATGTTTGTTATAAAGGTCTTCAGCAATGATAACGTGAGCCATAGCATTTAGCAGCGCTAAATCAGAACCAGCCTGATGCTGCAAATGAAGGTCAGCAAGTTCAGCAATTTCTGTTCTACGCGGGTCAACCACTACAAGGCCTGCCCCTTCTTTCAATGCCTTACGCACTTTTAAGCTGATGATAGGATGAGTTTCTGTAGTATTTGTCCCAATAGCTAAAATAAAATCAGTTCCGGCAATTTCTTCAATAGTGTTTGTCATGGCACCACTACCAAAAGCTGTCGCTAGACCAGCGACAGTAGCCGAATGTCAGAGACGGGCACAGTGGTCAATATTGTTAGTACCAAAAACTGCGCGAGTTAACTTATTGGCAAGGTAATTATCTTCATTGGTACAGCGAGCGGAACTTAAAACGGCTAAAGCATCTCCGCCAGATTCCGCTTTAATAGCTGAAAACTTTTCTGCTATTAAACTTAAA
>DUOV01000193.1 GCA_012838615.1 Clostridia bacterium
AATATAGGCGATTCTCATGACTTCGTCAATAGTTGTTAAGCCCTTTAAAGCCTTTAATACACCGTCTTCCTTTAATGAAATCATGCCATCAGCAACGGCAGCTTGCTTAATTTTTTCTGCAGAAGCCTTCTCCATTATCAATTCTCTGATCCTATCATTAACACGAAGAACTTCGTGAATAGCCATTCGACCTTTATAGCCAGAATAGCCGCATTTGTAACAACCTTTCCCTCTGTATAAAACTATATCTTTTTGCTTTAACCCCATGAATAAAGCCTGTGGTGAACCAGCACATATTATATATTCCTCTTTACAAAAGGGGCAAATTCTCCTCACTAATCGTTGAGCTATTACACCGATTAAAGCAGAAGCAACCAAATAGTTTTCTGCACCCATATCAATCAATCTTGGTAAAGCTCCAGCAGCATTATTAGTATGTAGAGTACTAAAAACCAAATGACCTGTAGTAGCTGCTCTTACTGCAATATCTGCTGTTTCTCGATCCCGGATTTCACCTATCATAATAACATCTGGATCTTGTCGTAGGATAGATCTTAAACCTCTAGCAAAACTTAGCCCTGCCTTAGCGTTAACTCCAATTTGAGTTATGCCTCTTAAAATGTACTCCACCGGGTCTTCTATGGTAACAATATTTTTTTCAGCGGTATTAATTTCATTTAAGGTAGCATATAAGGTAGTAGTTTTTCCACTACCAGTTGGGCCAGTAACTAAAATCATACCATATGAAATTGAAATTAATTTTTTGTATTCAGCTAATAACTCTGAAGCAAATCCTAATTTTTCTAAACTTATGATCATATTGTTTCTATCTAAAATTCTTAAAACTATTTTCTCTCCAAAAATAGTAGGTATAGAAGAACAGCGCAAATCAATTTCGGACTTATTAATTTTCAACTGGATTCGCCCATCTTGAGGAAGGCGCTTTTCGGCAATATCCATATCTGCCATTATTTTTATACGAGATACAATTGCCTGAGAGGAAGCTTTGGGAAGGTCCATGACTTGTTTAAGCATACCATCAATTCTAAAGCGAACTCGCATAATATCTTCCATTGGCTCCAAATGAATATCACTTGCGTTCATAAAAATAGCTTGTTGAATAATAGAATTAACTGTCCGAACAATAGGGGCGTCACTACCAGTATTAGTAGACCTTAGTTCAGACTCTTCAAAAATAGTATTTGTTTGTAAATTTTGTAACGCTAAATTTGTTTCTTCTCTTATCTTAGTTTGCAGCTGGGATTCAGATATAAGACCACTTTCTATTAATAGGGACCCTAACTTCTTCCTGACCTCCATTCCAAAGACCACCTTAAATTAGTTTTGCAAATAATTAACCAGCTCAGCTGGAACTACTGAAAAATTTGTCACCTTACCTAATTTTAGAGGTAAAATTAACTGTATCTTCCCTGCCTTATTTTTCTTATCTAATTTTATGACTTTTAAAATCTCCTCTGGCAAAAAGGTTTGCTTAGGTTTTAGTTCTAAATTTATTTTAGCTAGTAAACGTTCTAAACGTTGTAATAATTCCCGGGTTGTTAAACCTTTAGTATGGGCAAATTTAGTAGCTTCAATCATACCTATTGCAACTGCTTCCCCATGGCGATAAGTATTAAAATTAGTTAAAGCTTCATAAGCATGTCCAAAAGTATGCCCAAAGTTTAAAATGGCTCGTAAATTATTTTCCTTTTCATCTTGCTCAACAATTGCTGCCTTAATTGCGCATGACTTAGCAATTATCACTTCGAGAACTTTATCGTTTAGGGCAAGAGCCTCTTCAATATGATTTTCCAAATATGTGAAAAACTCTTTATCCCATATTACGCCATATTTTATGACTTCAGCCAATCCAGATTTTAACTCTCTTGAAGGCAAAGTTTTTAAAGTATTTAAATCAGCAAGTACAAGTTTCGGCTGGTAAAAAGCACCTACCAGATTTTTTCCTTTGGGGTGATTAACAGCTACTTTCCCACCTACACTACTATCGACCTGGGCCAGAAGTGTAGTGGGAACTTGTATAAATGGTACCCCGCGCATGTATGTGGCAGCTACAAAACCTGCTAAGTCGCCAACTACACCTCCACCTAGGGCAATAATGGGAGACTTTCGGTCAAGTCCAGCATCTAATGCTTGATCATACAGCCTAGCTACCCATTTTAAAGACTTGGCTTCTTCTCCATCATCCACTAGTGCAAGTTTAGTATTAAATCCTACTTCCGTTAGGGAATCTAGAACTTGCTTTCCGTAAAATTTATAAACAAGTGGATTTGTTACCAGTAAACAATTTGGTGATAAGTCGTAGGTTGCTAGTTCTTTACCGACCTGGGAAAGTAGGTTATTAGCAATTTTAATATCATAACTACGTTCCCTTAATTGTATTCTGATCTGTTTCATCCAACTCTTTCTCCTTTAGAAATTCAATAACTCGCTCAACTAAGGTATTAGAATCAGCTTTGCTAGTATCCAAGAGTAGGTCTGCTTGTTTGTAGTAAGGCTCTCTTTGTTTCATTAAAAATTCAATATATTCTATAGATTTATGTTTATAAAGTAATGGCCGATTATTACGTTTGGCAATTCTGCTATAAACAATTTCCGGAGAAGCAGTTAAACTTATAATCCATCCTTTTTTTCTTAAAGCTTTCATGTTTTCCGGTGCTAAAACCACACCTCCACCGGTGCTGATTACACACTCATCTTTCATGGCAACCTTTTTAATCATCAACTTTTCTTCTGAACGAAACCGAATTTCTCCATGTTTCTTGAATATTAAGGTAATACTGAGACCAGTTAGTTTTTCAATTTCCAGATCTGTATCGATAAAATCTTTATTAAGTGTTTTTGCCAGTTTACGGCCAAGACTGGTTTTCCCTGTCCCCATAAATCCAATCAATACCAGATTAGTCTTCATAATTATATCTGCCTCACATATGTCCGATATTCTTGAACTCTTTTACATATATCCTGCATTTGATCGCAACCAAACATCTCTAAAAATGCTTGTGCCAAAACCCAAGCAACTGCCGCTTCTCCAACTACACTTGCTGCAGGTACTGCACAAACATCTGATCTTTCTGTTGCAGCAGGTGAATTTACTTTAGAAATAAAGTCGACACTACTTAAAGGTTGCATTAAAGTGGGTATAGGCTTCATAGTAGCACGTACCCGTAAAGGAGCCCCAGTAGTTATACCCCCAATTAAACCTCCTGCACGATTAGTTTTTTGATAAAAGCCTTTTTGGCTGTCATACATAATTTCATCATGGACCTTTGAACCTGGTAGTTCCCCACTATCTTTCCCCATCCCAATTTCTACTGCTTTAATAGCCTGAATGCTCATGACAGATTGGGCTAATCTACCATCTAATTTGCGATCCCAATGAACATAACTTCCTAAACCTATAGGAAGATTTAAGGCTATAACCTCAAAAATACCCCCCAAGGTATCACCTTTTAATTTACATTGTTCTATTTCCTTGAGCATTTCACTTTCAGTTTTACTGTCTGCACAAAAGACAGGGGAATTAGGCGCGTTTTTTTTAATTTCTTCAAAAGAAAGTTCCCTCTTTACTTCTTGCTGTCCAATTCTTATGACATGGGAAAAAATATCAACATCTAACATAGACAAAATTCTTTTAGCGATTGATCCTACAGCTACTCTAGCAGCTGTTTCCCGAGCGCTGCTTCGTTCTAAAACATTTCTCATGTCTTGATGACCATATTTAATTGCCCCAAATAAGTCAGCATGTCCTGGACGAGGTCTGCTAACAAATCTAGATTTTAAATCAGCAGAGGTGGTAGGAGACATGATTGTTTTCCAATTTTCCCAATCTTTATTAATGATTGTTAGGGCAATAGGACTACCTAAGGTATATCCACCCCTTACGCCGGAAGATATTTCCACAGTATCTTTCTCAATTTTCATTCTTCCTCCACGTCCATAGCCCGACTGTCTTCTCGCTAATTCGGAATTAATATGGTCGACAGTAATAAACAAACCTGCCGGTACACCTTCAATTATTGTAGTTAAACACTTACCGTGTGATTCTCCTGCAGTTAAAAAACGCATAATTAACTCCTTTTTCTCCAAGTTTATTACTATTATAGGTTTGTATTTATGTTTTTTCCAGTAAAAATAAAAAAAGCGCAAATATTATAATGCGCCTTTATTCATTAACTTGCCTCACCAGATTTTTTTATTTGTAGTTTATCTTTTAAAAACTCTAAAAGGCCTTTATTCTGTTCTTCCAGTAGTTTACCTTCTATCATTTCCTTTTCTGTGCGTAAAAGCTGAACTTCATAAGCAAGCTTTTTACTCTCTTCTCTTGCCTTTTGTAGTTCTTCCATAATAGCTGTAAACATATGAAAAACAGTTGTTTTAAAATTTTGGTCAATACCAAGGGCACTCGTTAAAGTTTTGTCTAATTCCAGTCTCCTTTTGGCGCCCTTTATAGTATACTGTTCAGATTGTAATAATTCCTTAATTTGGGCGAAAACTTCTAACTGATCCTGGCCATATTTTTTCCGTGTACCACGATTACTTTTTAAGTTTAAAAATTCTTCAAATTCTTTTTCCCAGAAGCGCAATGTGCTAACTTCAACTTGTAATATGTTGCTTACCTGTTGGATTGTTAATTTTTCTGTCAAAACACATCATCTCCTTGTGACTTGACCTTTCAAATTTCTTTTTCACAAAGAGATTTAAAAATCCTTCTAAATTATGGTAATTTTTTCCTACTATTACCGACATATTTTAATATTGCTTGTCGCATTTCCTCAATTGGTGGTTTTTCTTTGGTCCAAAGGTAGAAAGATTTAGCGCCCTGATGAACTAGCATACCAATACCATTAACAGTTTTACATCCTTTTAATCTAGCTTTCCGTAATAAAACTGTTTTTAATGGGTTATAAATTAGATCACAAACATATTGGGCTGAATGTAAACCTTCCAAAGGAATATCCGGCATCTTATCTTCAAAAGGAGCCATGCCTAAAGGGGTAGTATTAACAATTAAATCAGCTTCGGCAATTTTTTCTGAAGGTAAACTCGATAGGAAAAAGCATTCAGTCTGCACTTCCTGTTCCAGGCCGGTTTCTTTTATCATTTTTTCAGCTTTGGTAGCATTACGTGTGGCCACAATTATTTTTTTTGCCCCTGCCCAGGCAAGAGATAAGGCTACAGCTCTGCAAGCTCCTCCGGCCCCTAGCAAAAGAATTTTTTTCCCTGCAGTTTCGAAATTAACTTCCTTCAATGAGTTTATAAAACCTTCCCCGTCAGTATTATAGCCAATTAACTTACCATTTTCGTTTACGATAGTATTTACTGCACCTATCCTTCTGGCGCAAGGAGTAATTTCGTCGAGATATTTTAATACATCTTGCTTAAAAGGTATAGTAACATTAACTCCTTTTATTTTTAAAGCTGGTAATGCCATCACAGCTTGGGCCAGATCTTTAGGCGCTACAGGAAAAACTGCGTATAAATAATTAAGGTTAAGTAAGGAAAATGCTCTATTGTGCATGATAGGGGACAGGGTATGTTTAATTGGATAGCCCATAATACCTGTTATTTTAGTTGAAGAAGTAATCTCTATCATAATTTATCCTCTTTAAATATACATTTTTTTAATACTATTTTTTCTAGTTGACGCATTAATCTTGTTCCAATAAACTCTCTAGGGTTTAAAGGCTTGACAAGAATAGTATATAATCCCAGTCTCTTTCCACCTAAAATATCAGTAAACAATTGGTCCCCAATAACTGCGGTAGATTCTGGAAGCGTATTTAATAACTTCATAGCCTGTAAAAATGAGCGTCGCCTTGGTTTCCCCGCTTTGGAGATAGCTGGTATACCCAAATACTGGCCAATATGAGAAACTCTCGAGTGACTATTATTCGATGCTATACAAGCATTAATTTGCTTAATTTTTAAATGGGCAAACCACTCAAATATTTCTTTTTTTAATTCCGGACTGTTCCATTCTGTAATTGTATTATCCAAATCAACAATTAAGCCTTTAATTTTCGACTCAACTAATAAATCTATCGGTATATCTAATATGGAATCTACATAAAGATCTGGTTTTAAAAATAACATGAGCAAATTTCCTTTCGAAGCAAATTATTATCTTAGGGATTATTTTACTATAACTTTTACTAATTAAACAAGGAAGTAGCCCTTTTCCCGACGACTTTGTAAAACCGCAAAGAAAAAATTCTAAGCAATAAAAAAAGCAGCAGCTTGCTGCTACTGCCCATTTTCAGTAGTTAACTCTTTCATGAGTTTTTCTATTGCTTTTTTTTCTATGCGAGAAACATAAGATCTGGAAATACCTAACTTTTTGGCAATTTCACGTTGAGTTTTACGTAATTTATTAAATAAACCATATCTTAATTCAAGGACCTTTCTTTCTCTCGATGTTAAGATTATTATTTTTTCCATTACTCTTTTTTGTTCAAATAAGTTTTCAACTGAATCAGCCACCACATCGTGTTCTGTGCCTAAAACATCAATTAGACTGATTTCATTCCCCTCTTTATCTACTCCTATAGGATCATATAAAGACACTTCCACCTTCTGCTTTTTTGTAGCACGTAAGTGCATAAGTATCTCATTTTCTATACAACGTGCGGCATAGGTTGCCAATCGGGTCCCTTTAGCAGGATCATAAGTATTTATGGCCTTGATTAGTCCTATGGTTCCTATTGATATCAGATCATCGCTATCTTCGCCACTACCTTCAAACTTTTTTGTTATATGTGCAACGAGCCTAAGGTTATGTTCTATTAAAATGTTTCTTGCTTCTTCGTTGCCACTCCTCATTTGTGACACCCTTAAAGCTTCTTCTTCTTCTGATAATGGCTGAGGAAAGGCATTGTTAGTAATATAAGAAACGAGAAGGGCAATACCTTTTAATACAGATAAAGCAAATAAGGTTATGGCGCTTGCCCCCAAAATACCACCTCCAATTTTAAAGTCCGTATAGTATATGGTAGTATTTTGAGGTTTGTGCTAGTACAAAAAACTTGTTGCATTTTATTTATTTTAAAAAGGATTCAAAGAGTTATCTTTTGCTATCTGGCCTATACTTTATGAAATTTTTGCTCCAAGCTTATGCCTATGATTACACATAGAGGATAAAATAATGATAGTCAAGACTAGTTAAATGTTTAATGCAAATAACTCTTCCATAATTTGCCTAAAAACAGGTGCTGCATCTTTTCCTCCGCTAATTCCATCCTCAATCATGATAACAGCAGCGAATTTCGGGTTGTCAAGAGGGGCAAAGCCAGCAAACCAAACATTAATTTTTTCTTTACCGGTTCCTGTCTGCTCACCAGTTTGGGCTGTACTTGTTTTACCCGCAGATCCCCATTTTTCGATCCAAGCATTGGTAGCTGTACCTGAAAGAGTAGCTAAATTTAACATTTTTTTAATTTTTTTTGCCGTATTCTGAGAAATTATCTGTTCTCCTTGGTTTAGCGGAAAACTCATAATTATTTTTTCTTGATTTTTAATATGTTTCACTAGGCTGGGCTCATAAAAAATACCATCATTGGCAATAGTGGCGTATATGCTGGCTACCTGGAGAGGCGATAATTTAACACCCTTTTGACCAAGAACAGCATTTCCCAAAGCTGCAGGACTGTTCCTCTCAATATTTATGGAAGGGTAGTCTTCCAGCGGATAACCTACCAATAGATCTTGATTAAGTTTAAAGCGATTGGCGTATTTAATTATTTTATCTGCTTCAAGTCGTAAACCTACTTCGATAAAAACAGGATTGCAAGAATGAGCTAAAGCTTCTTCAAAAGTAAGTATTCCGTGACCTTCTTGATTCCAACAAGGTATTGTTACACCACTATCAAATTCAAATTTACCCTTACACACAAATTCTTCGTCAGGATCAACAAGATTTTCCTCCAGGGCAGCTGCAGCAATTAATACCTTAAAAACAGAGCCGGGAAAATAATGAAGTAATGCACGATTAAGAAAATCAGTTTGTGTGTTGGAATTAAGATATTTATCAATTTCGTTTTGATTAAAATTAGGCCTGCTGGCAGAAGCTAATATTTCTCCTGATGAAACATCTAAAATAACAGCAGCACCCTTTAAAACATGCTGATCCATAATATTTTCTAAAACTTTTTGAATTCGTTTGTCTATAGTCAAAACAACATTATTTCTATTAGTAGTTTTGTCTTGATTTAAAACTTTTTTAAAACCTAAGCCTAAAAGAGGTCTGCCTTGAGCATCTGTAGTAGCTTGAAGATAGTAACTAGGTACTGTACTGCGTAAATAATCTTCGTATATAGCTTCTATCCCTTTTACTCCAATCAAATCATCTTGTCTATAGGCATTTGATGCACCGAGGCTAACATTCTTATTTTTAAATTTTTCCCAGCTCACTTGGTCAATTAATCCTAAATGACCTATTAAATGGGTAGCTAGACTTTCAGGGCCATAGCGACTTGTTATTGGAATTAAATACACCCCTTGAATGGGATTACTTTTAATATTTTTTACTTGGGAAGCAGTTAAATTTGTTTTTATGATAAACGGATTATTTCCATAATAATTTTTGGCTTTTATTATCTCATCTTTAACTTTTTCAGCTGATAATTGTAAAATTTGACTTAGTACTGGAATTTTTTCTTCTTCCAAAACTGCAGGAAAAATAACTGCAGCTTCTCTCTCACCCAGATCTACTAAACTAACACCGTTGCGATCTAAAATATCACCCCTTGGGATTGCCTCTCCAGGTATAAATTGGCTGTGAATTTTACTGCCCATAGCAGATAGTTTTGGTCCTTGTAACAGTTGAATATAGACCATTCGTCCACCTAATATTGTAAATAATAGCGCAAATAACACAAACAAAGTTTGTAATCTTCTAAAAAAAAACCTCGCCAAAATAAACAACCACCTTTACCTTTATCAACTATAGGATAGGCAAAAAGTGGTTCAAATAAACTACCGTTTTTTAACTCGAAGCATAGCATATGGTTCTAAAGGAATCTCTACTTTAAGAAATACTCTCTGCAATGGATGAGGAGCAGACTCAATTGCAGTATCTTTATCATCATACATTTCAGTTACTATAAAGGACGTGGTCTCTGTATGTGGGCCGAAAACCTCCAGCACATCGCCGACACTAAACTTATTACGTTGTTGGACCAAGGCTACATTTTTATTCTCGTCATAACTTAATACTAGGCCAACAAAATCGTAGGGACGTTCTAATTTTGTCTTCTCATAATTATGATCTGTAGAGTTTGGCTTATGAAAGTAAAAGCCGGTAGTATACTCTCGATCGCTTACTTTTTCTAACTCTTCCAACCAATTCTGCTGAAAAAGATATTTGGCGGGATTGGTATAGTAAGAGTCAATTGCTTGTCGATAAGCCTTTACTACAGTAGCAACATAATGGATACTTTTCATACGCCCTTCAATTTTAAAACTATCTATTCCAGAATTGATAAGCTCCGGTATATGCTCTATCATACATAAATCTTTAGAATTAAAGATATATGCTCCTCTGTCATCCTCTAAAACTGGCATATACTCGCCAGGTCGCTTTTCTTCCATTAGGTAGTATTTCCACCTACATGGGTGAGTGCATTCACCATGATTGGCGCTTTTTCCAGTTAAAAAGCTGCTTAACATGCATCGGCCAGAATAAGACATACACATTGCACCATGCACAAAAGCTTCAATTTCCATATCTGGGTTTCTATTGGCAATAACTTTAATTTCGCTAAGGCTAAGCTCCCTGCTTAAAACGATCCGGGCAATTCCTTCTTCTTTCCAGAAGCTGGTACTAGCCCAGTTAGTAGTATTAGCTTGGGTACTTAAATGAATGGTTAATCTAGGTGCATATTTTTTGGCAAGCATAATAATTCCAGGATCTGAAACAATAATCGCATCTACACCATAATCCTCTAATTGAGCTAAATACTGGGGTACCCCATTTAAATCAGTATTGTGGGCAAAAATATTAACAGTTACATATATTTTCTTGCCTAAGCCATGGACATAATCAACAGCTTCAGCTAATTCTTTCTGAGAAAAATTTCCGGCAGAAGCTCTTAATCCGTAAAATTGTCCGCTAAGGTAAACTGCATCAGCCCCATATCGTAAAGCTATCTCCATTTTCTCCCAGTTGCCAGCAGGAGCAAGTAGTTCCACTTTTTTGTTTTTTTTAGACAACTAAAAGTCACCTCGTATCAAGACCATCTATACTGCTATTTTAAAAATATTTTAAGTCTATTTAAGATACTTTTGCTTAGCGGCATTATGTTCCTCCAATGTTCTGCTAAAAACATGGGTACCGTCTTGTTTTGCCAAATAATAAAGAAAATCTGTTTCCTTTGGATAAAGTGCTGCTACAATTGAGGCTTTACCGGGCGCTCCAATTGGTCCTGGAGGCAGTCCTAAAATTTTATAAGTATTGTATGGTGATTCAACTTCCAGATCTTTATATTTTAGTTTCGCCTTATGTGTTTCAAGAGCAAATTGAATTGTAGCATCTATCTGCAAGGGCATGCCAATTTGTAATCTGTTGTATATAACACTAGCAATAAGTGCCCGGTCTTGATCATACTTTGCTTCTTTCTCAATCATTGACGCTATTGTAATTAATTCATGATCAGTTAACCCCATTTTCTTTGCTTTATCACGCTTGGGTTCATCATAAACCTCAGTAAAACGATTTAGCATCATTCTAATAATATCAGCCTCGTCCATTTCTTCAGCAACCTGATAAGTATCAGGAAATAAGTAACCTTCCAGCAAGTAGCCCTCATTCTTTACTCCTTCCAAGAAGGGAAGCTCAAATTGGGGACTGTTAGTCAAAGATAGAAATTTTTCTTTATTAACTAATCCGTTTTTAGACAATCTTTCTGCTATTTGTTCAATAGTATACCCTTCTGGAATAGTAAATGTAGTCGAACGAACTTGTCCTTTTTTCAGTTCTTCAAGAATCCTAACTAAATCCCACGACGGATCTAACTCATAGCTACCTGCTTTTAAACTCCTATCATAGCCTAAGTATTTGGAATACAACAGAAATGCAAATTTATTTTTTATAATTTTATGTTCTGCAAGAATTCTAGCAATCTCTTGGTTTGAACTGCCAGCAGGAATTGTAATTCTAACTTCTCTTGATACTTCACTTGCAGCTTCAGTTAGTTCATTCAGCATATAAACTGCTAAAAGTAACACCAGTATAAGGATGACTAGAAAAAAATTATATCGTTTTCTATTCTTTCTTTTTTTGCCTTTCATCTATCATAGTCCCCTTAAAAACTATCTTATTATACATTGTACTACCTTTTTTAGTAAAATTTCCAATAAACTTATGCTCCATTATCCTCGGGGTCAGCCAGCTCAGGGTTATCTTGTAGTTCTTCGTTTTGCCCAATATTTTCTTGTCCTTCTTCAGGCTCAACAGGTTCTAGATCTGCCACGCCTATTCTTATAACTTTTTTTTCAGGCGGATAAGTATCGTTTGAGATTATTTCTTGAGCTAATACTTTGCCGTCCTTATTTTTGAGTATTCGAACTACCTGAACTTTATAGCCTACTTTTCCAGCGGCTTCTATGACTTCTTCCCCTCTCGGCAAATTAGGATCCTCAATATATTCAACAGGTGGCTCGATCTTTGTTTCAGCCCTTGAAATCGTTACTTTGGGAATGCTTTCATCCCATCCAAATATTTTAACTGTTAAAAAATTACTATTGACTTCTGTTTTAATCCACAGATACCCGTCCGTGTTATTCTTAAACTTAAAATCCAAAATTCCGTATACTACGGTAGCATCTAGTCCCGGTGGAACATAATTTACTAATAAACTATGTCTCCTTCTTTCTACTATAGGTAAGTTGGCTTTTAATGCAGCATTATACATTGTAGA
>DUOV01000194.1 GCA_012838615.1 Clostridia bacterium
GGGTATGCTCTCTTATTTTTCTTTTTTTCTTGTTTTCCTCTTTTGTTACCCCAACATTTATTATAGAACCTTTTTTTATTTGTCAGTATACCTGTCGGCCCAAGGCTGAAAGAAAGCTCTGGATGCACTATTACCGCCTATTTGTCTCCGAAAATACCCTGAAGTGCTTATCGTTACCAAGGAACAGACCGGCTTTTTGTTAAAATCTAACCTTATTATTCATCTTAGTTTTGTGTGGGAGGTGGTGCCTGACCGAGGCAATCTAAGCATAGTTCAAGGAAAGTGAATAAGAACAAATGGGCTGGAAGAAATAAGGAGGGAAAATCTTGGAACATGGCGCAATGCTTCATCTGGAATCATTAGATGCAGCTCGGCTTCTTCAACTATTGGCTCACAGTCGAGAGCTTATGAAAAAGACAGAAGAAATGGCAGAAACTTTAGAACGGGCATTTTTAAACAGGCAGATCAAGGATCTTGTGGAAGAACATTACGATTTGGGTCTTGTTACAGATGTGTTTGAAATTTTTGGGGGATATATAAATAGAAGTTTTGGCTTTTACGCCGAGAAGGACGGGGAAAGGCACAAATACTTTCTTAGAAGATACCGTAAAGGGAAAAGCAAAAAAGAGATCCTTTTAGAGCATGGTATGCTGGCTTGTGCTAAGCAAAAGGGTATTGATTTTGTAGCGGCAGTAATTCCTACTCGTAAGGGGAAAAGCTATGTTGAACTATTTGAAGGTGATGGTGAAGACAGGCAGCAATGGTATTTTGCTGTCTATGAGTTTTTAAAAGGTGAGGATAAGTACAGCTGGCTGTACACCAACTTATCAGATGAAGAAATGGCAAGTGCCGGTGAAGTTTTGGCCCGTTTTCATAATGCAGTAAAGGATTTCGATCCTAAAGACCTGGCAGGCCAGCAGCCTGGCATTCTTGAATTGTTGCCCTTACTTCGTGATAAAACATTTAAAGAGTGGGCGGCGCTGGATATAAACAACATCTTTACAGAGTATTTTAGAGAAAATCTGCCTAGGATCTGTGCAATAATTGACAAACTGATAATTCCTGAAGAAGACCGGGCAAAACTCCTTTTAATCCCTATTCAGGGTGATTGTCACCAGGGGAATATGAGGTTTGAGGATAACAAGGTTGTCGGTGTCTTTGACTTCGACTGGGCCAAGGTAGATTTGCGTGTCTTTGAGTTGGGTCTTGCCCTTGTCTACTTTACTCCCTATTGGGCAGGGGAATTGGACGGTGTTTTACAATTGGATAAGTGCAAGCTATTTCTGGAAGCATACCAGCGTAAGCTTCAGGAATTAGGAGGCCTGTCTCCCCTTAATGAAACTGAGAAAAAATACCTGCCCGAATTTATCAATACCGGAAATATCTACCTGATACTATGGTGTGTGGAGGCTTACTATCAGGATCTAACTCTGAATGTTTTTGAGTATCTATATTATCTACAGCATCTGGTAAGATGCATGAATTGGGTCGATAAGCATCGGGAAGAAATAGAGGCGATGATCAGGGAACTACCATAGAGAATTCTGCTTTATGTTATTTTTTTTGCCATTTTTCCACCAAGCCCTGCAATGATCCTACTTCATTAGAATGCAATCCAGCTGTCAACTGGATTAAGGTAAAATAAGGCAACAGCTAGGAGAAAAATGCATAAGTGTCGAATATTAAAAATATATGTTAACAATAGTTATTATTGCGGAGTAGGGTCATTGTAGGAGGTCGGGCTTTTGTATAAGTGGGACACCTTGTTTGGCAAGGAAGAGACTCAGCGAGTACAGGCAGCGGAAATGCTTTACTATGTCCTTAATGAGTTAGCCAGGATGTCGGGAGATTTCATAGCGCATAAAAGTAGGTTGAAAGCTCAGGCTGATATGCTTCGCAGAGAGAAGCGCGCCCGTGAAGAAATGGAGTGTTTTTTTGCCAACCGTACAACATTTATGAGCTTTAAAGCCAGGCAGGAGGAGACTTTGCGCTCTGTGCGTGCTGGTCGTAAAGAGGCTGCGGCGAAAGCTGTGGTAGATCTTTTTGCAGGAGCAAAGGCACTTAACCTGGGTAATGAGCGGATATTCCGTGCTTATGCCATGGAGCTGATTGTTAATATGATGCGTGCGGCTGTTGAAGGTGGAGCATCTGTGGAAAATGCCTTATCTGCCTGCGATGAGTATATGAAAATACTGGCCATGTCTACGATGAGCCCTGCTGAAATTGGGCAATGGATTTCTGCAGTAGCCAAAAATTTTGCCCGGATGGCCAAGCAGGGGCGTACACAAGAGCCCATGGGAGTAGTAACCCGAGTAGCAGAGTATGTATCTTCCAGTCGCGGCCAGCGAGTGACCGTATCCAAGGTGGCTGATGCTGTCTACATGAGTCCTTCAGGACTCTCCAAGTTATTTAAAAGGGAAATTGGTTGTACGGTCTCTGAGTTCATCAATAAAGTGCAAATTGATAAAGCTAAGAAGTTGCTAGGCGACCCACGGTATAGCGTTAGCGATGTTGCCTTTGAACTAGGCTTTAATGACCCGAGCAATTTTTGTAAGCTGTTTAAACGTCTCGAAGGTTTAACACCTGGAGATTTCCGGCGGCGAGAGGCAGGAAGGGGAGACAAGCAAATTCCAGCCCTATAAAGCCTTGATCCTCCTCAAGCCGGCCTCTTTAGCGATTTGCAGGGCTTGACGATATTCGGAATCTTTTATTCTTCTGCCTAGTAGTGGATGGCCTACTGCCTTATAGTAGGGCCTGTATTGGGCCATTATGTTGATATAGGTATTCCGGGAAATATTGTTAGCAAGAAATTCCATCACCTTTTTAGTGCCGGCTATTCCCCCGGGAAGGACCAAGTGTCTTACCAGGAGGCCGCGGACCGCTACCTTGTTTTCCCCTATGACTAAATCGCCTACCTGTCTATGCATTTCCTTGACGGCTGCAAAATTTACTTCCGGGTAGTCTGTTGCCTTGGAAAAATCTTTGGCAGGTTCCGGATCCCCGTACTTCATATCCGGCATGTAGATGTCTACAACTCCCTCCAGCACTTTAATTGTCTCCAGGGAATCATAGCCTCCTGTATTGTATACCAGCGGGATCTGAAGGCCTTGCTGGGCGGCCAGCCTAACAGCAGCTAAGATATTGGGAACAAAATGGGTCGGTGAAACAAGATTTACATTATGACAACCCATTTCCTGAATCTTAAGCATCATTTGGCCTAGCTCTTCGTCGCTTACTTCTTGCCCCCGATAAAAGTGGGCTATGTCGTAATTTTGACAATAAATGCACTTCAGATTGCAGCCGGAAAAAAAGATAGTTCCTGAACCTCTTTGCCCCACCAGGGGCGGTTCTTCACCAAAATGTGGCCCCATGCTGGCAACCACAGCCTTGTCTTGAGCTTCGCATATTCCCTTAGCAGGTCGTTTAGCAGTCCCATTATCTTCAGATAGCCTGAAGCGCTGAGCGCCACAACGCCTACCACATAACAGGCAAGGGGATGCCAGCTCCCTGCTCCTTTGCAGTTTTTCTTCCCATTGCTCTTCACTTAGGGACAAGTATACAGGAGAATAGCTTTCTTCCGGAAAGGACTTCATAAATTCCACTCCTAAGTACGGTAAGGTTTTCTCAAAAAAAGATCTTAATTCTATAATAGCCTTATTGTTGAATGGGGGTCAATTTTCGTTTGTCGGGATGCCAGGAGGGGACATGGTGCCGACAACTACTAAAATTTTACTGTTCAGTTACTGCTGTTTTAAAAAAAACAGCAGTTTTTTTGTATTACTGGCAGGAATTTCAAATTACTTAACGAATATGATTGTTAAAGTGGTACGAAGTGGTACAAAGTGGGGACATTATCCCATAAAGTGGGGTCAAGGCCTATGTTCATGGGTGAATATCAACATACCATAGATGATAAAAATCGCCTGATTATTCCTTCCAAGTTTCGGGAAGGATTAGGTGATAAATTTGTCATGACTAAAGGCCTGGATAATTGTCTCTTTGTCTATCCTTTAGAAGAGTGGGAGAAACTGGAGCAAAAGCTAAAGGCTTTACCTTTTACTAAATCTGATGCCAGAGCTTTTGTACGCTTTTTTTTCTCAGGCGCATCAGAGTGTGAACTTGACAAGCAGGGACGGGTACTGGTTCCTCAGGTTTTGAAAGATCATGCTCAACTAAAAAAAGATGTAGTAATAATCGGCGTTTCTTCCAGGGTTGAAGTTTGGAGTAAGGAAGTTTGGGAAAGATACAGTCAAGAGGCCCAACAAGACTATGAAGCCATAGCTGAAAACTTAACTGACTTGAATTTTGATCTGTAAAGTAGACTCCATTTTACTCAGGAAGGTGCTAATAATTGGAATTTAAACATGTACCCGTATTGTTAGACCAGGCAATTGCTGGATTAAAAGTAAAACCGTCAGGTATTTATGTAGATTGTACCTTGGGTGGCGGTGGTCACAGTCAAGCTATTCTGGAAAAACTAGGTCCAGATGGCGTTTTGATAGGCATTGACCAAGACATTGTAGCAATAAAAGCTGCCAGTCAAAAGTTGAGAGGTTACCAAGCTTGTTTCAAGCCGGTCCACTCTAACTACAGGGAAATAACTAGGATAGTGACAGATTTAGGTTATAAAGAAATTGACGGTGTTATTTTTGACTTGGGAGTATCTTCTTACCAGCTAGATACTTCCGAAAGGGGATTTAGTTATAAACAAGACGCCCCTTTAGATATGCGCATGGATCAGAATGCTACTCTTACGGCAGAGTTTCTAGTCAATAGTCTTGGCGAAGAAGAATTGGCTGAAATAATTTGGCGTTACGGAGAGGAACGCTGGGCAAAGAGAATTGCCAAATTTATTGTTGAAAGGCGCAAAAAAGAACCTATAAAAACCACAGGACAACTGGTGGATATTATTAAAGGAGCTATACCTGCCGGAGCAAGAAGGGAAGGACCTCATCCTGCCAAAAGAACCTTCCAGGCTCTTAGAATTGAAGTAAATAAAGAACTTGAAGTGCTGGAATCAGCTTTAGAAGATGCAGTCAGTTTGCTTAAGAAGGGTGGCAGAATAGCTGTTATAACTTTTCATTCCTTAGAAGACAGGGTTGTCAAAGACAAATTTAAGGTTATGGCCAAAGGTTGTGAATGTCCACCCGGTTTTCCTGTCTGCATTTGCGGGAAAAAACCTCAATTACGAGTGATAACAAGAAAACCTATAGTTCCTACTTCAGAGGAAATTGTTCTCAATCCCAGAGCGCGAAGCTCTAAGTTAAGAATTGCTGAAAGATGCTAAGTTAACAGCAAGGATGTTCTATCTATCAGGGAGGTTGAATAATTTGTTAGTAGCACCCAAATATAATAATTATACATATGAGCCCTCAATAGCCGTGCCAAAGAGAAACAGACAGGTCAGAAAGCGCTTGTCGGTAAGAATCAAGTATAGCATGGCATTCCTCGTAATACTGGCATTTGTGACAGGCTTAGCTCTTACCTCCCGCGTAGCCGTATACTTTTATCGAGGCTATGAAATAACCAAACTGAACAGGGAAATTGAAGCTTTGCAAACTGATAATGAGAGACTAAAATTAGAAATAGAGCAGCTTTGCTCCTTAAATAGGGTTGAAGACTTGGCTATAAATAAACTGGGTATGGTCAAACCAAGTGCTGAAGATATTGAGCTATTACCTGTAGAAAAAAATCTTGCTCTTGCCTCAAACAATGGAATAACTAATGATGGTAATGATTCCTTTAACCTGCCCCCTCAAAGCGAGGAACAAGCTGGCGATTCCCTTTTGGCAGTCTGGTCGGATAAATTATCTTCACTATTTGTTCAAATCGTGGAGGCTTCAGAGCTATAACTCATAGTCTGTTTAATCCAGGCATTGGGGCTTAGCTAGGAGGAAATGGATGAATACAAATATCTTGATGAGGAAAAGAATAGCCGAGCTCTTTCTATTAATAGCCGGTATTCTTTTTTTGCTTATTTTCAGACTGGGTTGGCTGCAATTTGTCAGAGGTGAAGAGTTACAGCAAAAAGCTTTGGACAACCGGCTGAGAGAGGTACCTGTTGAAGCTAAACGAGGTGTTATTTTTGACAGGAATAACAATGAGTTGGCTGTAAGTATTAGCGCTGATTCTATTGGAGTGTTTCCTGCTGAAATAAAGCACTCAGGCAAAGCTGAGGAAATAGCTAAAAAGTTGGCTGAAATTCTTCAAATGCCCTATGATAAAGTATATAGCCTGATCACAAAAAACAGTTCTTTTGTCTGGGTCAAGCGTAAAGTAGATTTTGAAGTTGGCCCGCAAATTAAACAGCTTAATCTGCCTGGAGTAGAAGTAATTGAGGAAAGCCAGCGCTATTACCCTAACGGTATACTGGCTGCACATCTTTTAGGTTTTGCCGGCATTGACAATCAAGGGTTGGAAGGTTTAGAAGTCACTCATGATGAGATATTAAGCGGGAAAAAAGGAAAGATACTAATCGAATTTGATGCCACAAATCGAGAGATTCCAGAGGCCGTCCATAGATATATACCTCCCGAAGACGGGAACAGTATAGTCTTAACTATCGATGAGACGATTCAGTATATAGTTGAACGGGAATTAGATAATTTAATTGCTCAAACCCAAGCTAAAAGTGCAACTATTATTGTCATGGATCCTAAAACCGGGGGGATTTTGGCTCTCGGAAATCGCCCCACGTACGATCCTAATAAGTATGCCGAGTCATCTCAGGACACTTGGCGAAATATTGCTGTATCCAATTCCTATGAGCCTGGTTCTACTTTTAAAATTATTACTGCAGCAGCAAGTCTTGAGGAAGCAGTAACAGGTATTAATGATCGGTTTTACGACCCGGGCTATATTAAAGTAGGAGACAGAAGGATCAAATGTTGGAGATCCCATAATCCTCATGGCAGTCAAACCTTTGTTGAAGGAGTGCAAAATTCTTGCAACCCTGTGTTTGTGGAATTAGGCCTGCGTCTGGAGGAGAAAGAAAAGGGGCTGTTCTACGACTATATTAAAGCTTTCGGGTTCGGGCAGAAAACAGGTGTGGGCATTCGTGGGGAAGCTACTGGTATAATGATACCGGAGGATCAATTAAAGCAAATAAATATTGCTACCATTGCTATGGGCCAGTCCATAGCAGTTACTCCCCTCCAACTAGTCCGTGCTGTTTCAGCTGTAGCCAACGGCGGAAAACTCATGAAGCCTCGGCTTGTTCAGGAAGTTCGAGACAAGGATGGAAATTTAGTACAAGAATTTCCCCCTGAAGTAGAGAGGCAAGTTATCTCAGCTGAAACTGCCAATAAGGTTTGTGAGATTTTGGAAGGGGTTGTAAGTAAAGGGACAGGTAGGAACGCTTATATTCCCGGTTACAGAGTAGGTGGGAAAACCGGTACTGCTCAAAAACCTGGACCTGGAGGCTATATGCAGGGGAAATATGTGGCTTCCTTTATTGGTTTAGCCCCTGTTAATGATCCCCGAGTAGTGTGTCTGGTAGTTGTTGATGAGCCCCAGGGTATTTATTATGGGGGTCAAACAGCAGCGCCTATTTTTAAAAAAGTAGTTGAAGACTCTTTACGCTATCTCGGAGTAACTCCTCAATACGATGAAGGAGATAAAAATGAAAAAGGTTCAGAGGCAGCTAAGCAATTGGCAGTACCTGAGCTGGTGGGACTCCCTATCGTGCAGGCTACTAAAGCTATTCAAGCTGCTGGTTTAAGGTATGAAATTCAAGGGGAAGGAACCTTCGTTGTTAAGCAAACTCCTGCCGGAGGTGCCAAGGTAAGTGCAGGAACTAAGGTCATCCTTTACGCTGGAGAACAGGAAAGTAAAGGCGGTAAAGTAACCATTCCTGATGTTACAGGACTTAGGATCTCAGAAACAGCTCTCCTTTTGGAAGCTTTAGGTTTAGAGCTTATTCCTGTCGGAACAGGAGAAGCGGTTGAGCAAGATCCCATACCTTTAACTGAAGTTCCCAAGGGCTCAAAGATTAAGGTTATTTTCAAAGACGAGAAGGTTGTAGAAACTTTAGGACCTTAAAGATCCAGGTTAATAGT
The DNA here is from genome assembly GCA_012838615.1 of Clostridia bacterium. GTDB lineage: Bacteria > Bacillota > DUOV01 > DUOV01 > Zhaonellaceae > DUOV01. Next base: position 8,058 of record DUOV01000194.1, read on the forward strand.
CCCAGTATAAGAAAGGCACAAGCCTTTCTTTAGCTGGTTTTTGCGCTAAGTATGGTTAACCTGTAGTTTTATTATTAAAATCCCTGTCAATACTAAATATAGTAGAATATAGTTAAGGGGGGATTCCCTCATGCATTTATCCGATTTAATAGCTGACCTGCCCCAAGTAACAGTCCAAGGAACACTTGAAAGAAAAGTTAGTGGTATCTACTATGATTCAAGGCAGGTAAAAAAAGACGGAGTTTTTGTGTGTATAAGCGGTTTTAAGACCGATGGACATAAATATGTATTTCAAGCTGTAGAAAAAGGTGCTACAGTTATAGTGGCTGAGAAAGATATTGCTCTTTCTTCAGACATTACAGTGCTTAAAGTACCTGATACCCGTTTAGCATTAGCTTTGCTCGCTAATGCTTATTATGATTACCCTAGCCGTAAATTTCGCTTAATAGGTGTAACGGGAACAAACGGTAAAACATCTGTAACCTATCTCATTCGCGCTATTTTAAAGAAGGCAGGGCAAAAAGTAGGATTACTAGGAACTATAGCTAATCTTATTGATGAACAGAAAATACCTTCAGAACACACCACCCCTGAATCCTCTGATTTGCAACACTTATTTTCCAAGATGAGAGAACAAAAAGTGGATTCAGCGGTGATGGAAGTGTCGTCCCACGCTCTGGAGTTAAAAAGAGTTGCCGGTAGTGAGTACGATGTAGCCGTATTTACGAACCTTACTCAGGATCACTTGGACTTTCATCCCAGCCTGGAAGCATATTTGGAAGCTAAAGCAAAACTTTTTAAGCATCTGGGACCGGGCTGGAAAAACAAGTCTAAGTATGCAGTACTTAATTGGGATGATCCTAGCTCTAAGCTTATTGCAAGCCAAACTAAGGTACCTATAGTTACTTATGGGGTAAAGGAAGGTGCAACTTACCGGGCTGAAGATATTGAGCTTCACCTGACAGGCACTTCCTTTGTCATAAAATGTCCTGCCGGTGCTTATTCCCTTCATCTTAACCTGGCAGGAGAATTTAATGTTTACAACGCTTTAGCTGCTTTTGCCGTGGGCATGGAAGAAGGTATAGAAAGTCACTTGATTTTGGAAGCGTTAGAGGAGATGAAAGGTGTCCCGGGCAGATTTGAACAAGTTGACTGTGGACAGGATTTTGCTGTAATAGTGGATTACGCCCATACTCCTGACGGGTTGGAAAACCTTTTAAAGACAGCCCGGGCAGTAACTAAAGGTAAAGTGATTACAGTTTTTGGTTGTGGAGGAGACAGGGACAAAGCTAAAAGGCCTATCATGGGCCGGGTAGCGTCCTCCATGAGCGATTACTGTATAGTGACTTCTGATAACCCCAGGACGGAAGAACCACGGAGTATAATTAAAGACATTGAAGGAGGACTTGTAAGTAAGTCTTATGAGATAATTGTTGACAGGCGTGACGCCATTGCCAGGGCAGTTGAATGTGCTCAAAAGGGAGATATGGTAGTAATCGCCGGAAAAGGACACGAAGATTACCAAATAATAGGGAATAAAATTATCCCTTTTGATGACCGAAAAGTTGCCCGCGACATATTAACGAAAAGAGGAAGCTTTTATGATAGGTAAACTAAAAGATATTGCTTTGGCTATGCAGGGAAAGTTGTATGGCCCGGGCGATGAAGAACTTATAAGGAGTATATCCACCGATACCAGGACATTAAGGCCGGGAGATTTATTTCTTGCTTTGCGTGGCGAAGTTCATGACGGCCATGCTTTTCTCGCTCAGGCTATTGATAAGGGAGCCAAGGGTATTGTAATCTCCGAACCCGGCTTAGCAGAAAAATACATGACCCGCGATTTGAATATTATTTTGGTAGATAACACCTTACATGGCCTTCACCGTTTAGCACTTTGGCATCGCCAAAAATTTGATGTACCGGTAATCGGAATTACTGGTTCCAATGGTAAAACGACTACCAAAGACATGGTAGCAGCAGTATTAAACGAGAAATTTAATGTTCTAAAGACGGAAGGAAACTATAATAATGAAATAGGATTACCCTTAACCCTCTTAAAATTATTGCCTGAACATGAAGCGGTTGTATTGGAAATGGGTATGAGGGGACTGGGTGAGATTGATGTTTTATGTCAAATAGCAAATCCAACAGCCGGAGTTATTACTAATATTGGTGTAACTCATTTTGAACTATTAGGTTCGGTAGAAAACATTGCTAAAGCCAAAGGAGAGCTTTTGGAACATATACCAACCTCCGGATTTGCCTTGTTAAATGGTGAGGATGAATGGTCTCACAGGCTGGGCAGCCTGTGCAGAGGCAAAGTGCTGTTTTTTGGCTTTAGCCAACAGGCTCACATTAAAGCAGAGAATGTATCTCTAGGTGAGGTTAGTCGTTTTGACGTGGAAGCTTTCGGTAAAAAGATGAATGTCCACTTGCCCCTTCCAGGGGAGCATAATGTTCTTAACGCTTTGGCTGCAGCCGGGGTAGGCTTGCAATTAGGTTTGAGCTTGGAGGAAATTGCCAGCGGTTTAAATAAAGTAAAACTTAGCGCCATGCGTTTGGCAAAAGTTGCAGGGATCAATAATACAATAATTATTAACGATGCTTATAACGCTAATCCTACTTCAACAAAAGCTTCCCTCCAGGTTCTGGTTTCCAGTCAAGGGGAGCGGAAAATTGCTGTTTTAGGAGATATGAGAGAATTAGGAGCAATCGAAGAAGAATCTCACTTTCAGATTGGAGAGTATGTTGTTCAATTAGGTATTGATCACTTAATAGCTGTAGGCAATTTAGCCAACTTTATGGCAGAGGGTGCTATTTGTGCCGGTATGCCTAAAGAAAAGGCTTTAGCTTTTGCCGACAATGATGGAGCCAAACGATATTTGCGAAGTTTACTGATGCCCGGTGATGTGATCCTGGTTAAAGGATCCCGGGCTGTGAAAATGGAGGAAATAGTTAATTTTGTTACCCAACCGGAGGGAAAAGAGTGAATAAATATCTTCTAATAGTTTTAACTGCAGCAGTAATTTGTGCATTATCCGGGCCCATACTTATCCCTCTACTGCGCGTACTCAAATTTGGTCAGACAGTTAGAGATGACGGGCCCCAAAGACATTTAAAAAAAGCGGGAACCCCTACTATGGGGGGAGTTATGTTTATTATAGCTACGGTAGTTACGACCCTTATTTTTGCTGATTATAACCCTGAGACTTTCCTGCTCTTATTTATCTTCCTTGGCTTTGGTTTACTGGGATTTTTAGATGATTTTATCAAGGTAGTATTACGCCGCTCCATGGGCCTAAGGGCCAGGGAGAAACTAGCAGGACAAATTATCTTAGGCTTGACTTTAGGCTTTTTATGTATTTGGTTATTAAGGAGAGGTACGGTTGTAGAGATTCCAAAGCTGGTCTCCCTAGACTTAGGCTTGTTTTTTCCTTTATTTACCGTGCTTTTGCTGGTTGCTTCAACTAATGCTGTCAATCTGACTGACGGGCTAGACGGTTTGGCATCTGGTTTAATGATTTTTAGTTCACTTACCTTTGCCTTGATCGCTTATTATCAGAATCAGCCTAATATAATAGTTTTTGCTTTGGCGGTGGCCGGTGGTTGCTTAGGATTTCTTGTTTTTAACAAATATCCTGCTAAAGTATTTATGGGGGATACAGGCTCTTTGGCTTTAGGTGCAGCCTTGGGCCTGATGGCTGTATTGACTAAAACCGAACTGCTTTTGCCTCTCCTGGGCGGAGTATATGTGTTGGAAACTTTATCTGTTATCATTCAGGTTATTTCTTTTAAGACTACTGGGAAACGGGTCTTTAGGATGAGTCCTATTCACCACCATTTTGAGCTGGTTGGCTGGAAAGAAACCAAGGTAGTTGGTGTTTTTTGGCTAACGGGCTTGCTATTTGCCATTTTGACATTAGCTGTATGGCATTATACTTTCTTAAATTGAGTTTGCTAAAGATAAGAGGTAATGTAAAGTGGACTTTCAAGACAAAAAAGTTTTAATCATCGGTCTAGCCAGAAGCGGCATTGCCGCTGCAAGAGTTTTGTCATCTTTAGGGGCAGAAGTTACAATTGCTGACCAAAAAAGTGCTAAGGACCTTAGGGAAGGAGTCAAAACTTTAAGAGATTGGCCGATAAAAATTCATACAGGCGGTTACCCGGTTATCACTAAAACAAAATTTGACTTGCTTGTCACCAGTCCGGGGGTACCCATGAGAGCGGAGCCTTTAGCCCAGGCTGTGGAGGAAGGAATACCCGTTTGGAGCGAAATTGAACTGGCTTCCTCTTTGACTAAAGGGAGTATCGTTGCAATTACCGGTACTAACGGTAAAACTACCACCACAGCTTTGGTAGGCCAAATGTTTACTGATGCCGGTCGTGAGGTAGTAGTGGCCGGTAATATTGGGGTGCCTTTAATTCAAAAGGTAATGGGTACCACGCCAAGCCATAATATTGTGGTGGAAGTGTCCAGTTTTCAACTGGAGTGGGTACATACCTTTAAGCCTAAAGTTGCCATCATAACAAATATTACTCCGGACCATTTAGATCGGCACATAAATATGGAAAACTATATTAATGTTAAAGCCAGAATTTTTGCCAATCAGGATAAAGAAGACTTTACGGTTTTGAATTATGATGACCCTATTTTGCGCAAGCTGGCGGAAAGGTGCCAGGGCAAAGTTATTTTCTTTAGCCATCAGATTTCTTTAGATGAAGGTGTTTTTATTAAAAACGATTGGGTAGTTAGCCGTTTGCGTGGAACTGAACAGGAAATATGTCTTGTGAAAGACTTAAAGATACCTGGCTTACATAATTTGGAGAATGCAATGGCGGCTGTAGGAGCAGGCTTAGCCCTGGGCTTAACTAAAGAGCAATTGCACGAGACTCTGACTACTTTCCCCGGCGTAGAACATCGTTTGGAGCCGGTAAGAGAACTAAATGGGGTACTCTATGTAAATGATTCCAAAGCTACTAACCCTGAAGCAGCAATGAAAGCTCTGGAAGCCTTTGATCAACCCATAATCTTGATTATGGGGGGTAGTTCAAAGGGAAGTGATTTTAGCCAATTGGCCAAATTGATTAAAGAAAAGGTTAAACATTTGATTGTTCTGGGCCAAACAGCTGATGATATTATTAGCGCCGTAGAACAAAATGATTTTAAGGCTGTTTATCGGGTCACCACTTTTGAGGAGGCAGTAAATAAATCCTTTCAGCTGGCCTTACCTGGGGAAATTGTGTTGCTTTCTCCCGCTTGCGCCAGCTACGACATGTTTAAAAATTTTGAACACCGTGGTCAAACTTTTAAAGAGTTAGTGTGTGAGTTAGCCTAGCCTTTTATCAAAAATGGGAGTGTGAAAAGGATGCGAATTAGAAGGGGAGCCCCTGATTTTGCAATTATTTTAAGTGTCATGTTGCTGATTTCTATCGGCATCATTATGGTGTTTAGCTCCAGCGCAGTTACTTCACAACAAACTTTAGGCGATCCTTACTACTTCCTGAAAAAACAAGCTCTCTGGGCAGTTTTAGGTACTATTGCAATGTATATAACCTCACATTTTGATTATTTTCGTTTAAAAAGAATTGCTAATCCAATCTTTTACATCTGCCTGCTTTTTTTGGTTATTGTTTTGATCATCGGCAGCAGTAGCAAAGGGGCAACCCGTTGGTTGGGCATAGGCTCTTTATCTTTTCAGCCTTCGGAAACTATCAAATTAGCCATGGTTATTTTTTTAAGTAAGATTTTGAGTAAGAAGCATGGCCAAATTAAATCATTTTCCAAAGGTGTGTTACCCGTCTTAGGTATTATGGCCCTGGTCTGTGTCTTGATTATGGGTCAGCCTGATTTGGGTACAGCTATTGTTGTGGCGGGTACAACAGTTTTACTTTTAATGGCAGCCGGTGCTAAATTTGGTCATCTTTTTCTAATAGCTTTAGCAGGAGTTGGGGCAGTTGGCTTACTAATATTGGTGGAGCCTTACAGAATGGAGCGTTTTATTGCTTTCTTGAATCCTTGGGCAGATCCTACAGATACAGGTTTTCAGACTATCCAATCTTTGCTGGCTCTGGGATCGGGAGGTTTGTTTGGAGTAGGTTTGGGTGCCAGCAGACAAAAGCTTTATTACTTACCTGAAAAACATACGGATTTTATTTACGCTATTATCGGCGAAGAATTAGGGTTTCTTGGCGGCATGCTTATTCTTTTACTTTTTATCATCTTTGCTTGGCGAGGATTAAAAACTGCTCTTGGCGCTCCTGATAATTTTGGTTCTCTTTTGGCTGCCGGTATAACTATTATGATTACTTTCCAGGCTATTATTAATATAGGTGTAGTTACAGGCTCCTTGCCTGTTACTGGTATAACCCTTCCTTTTATTAGTTATGGAGGAAGTTCCCTTCTGATTACTATGGCTTCAGTAGGAGTATTACTTAATATTTCACGATTTAGTTCCAGTAAATAAATAATGGAGGCGTTTTTGTTCATGAGTAATAGTAGGATCCGTGTTCTTTTGACCGGTGGTGGTACAGGGGGGCACATTTACCCTGCTTTGGCCATTGGAAAAGGCATTGAAGCAAAAGTAAAAAGCGAATTTCTATATGTGGGTACAACCAGAGGTTTGGAGGCTGATTTAGCAGCTAAAGCAGGTTATGCTTTCAAAGCAGTAACTGCTGAAGGGTTAAGTCGCAAGCTTTCCTGGGCCGCAGTACGGGCAGGTTTAAAAAGTTGTAAAGGTGCTTTTGAAGCTTGGCAAATTATTAAGGAATTTAAACCCCACGTAGTTATTGGTACAGGAGGGTATGTTTGCGGTCCAGTAGTATTAGTGGCTTCTAAGCTTGGTATTCCTACTTTAATTCATGAGCAAAATGCATATCCGGGTATTACAAATAAGATTTTGGCTCGTTTTGTAGATAAGATATGTGTTACTTTTGCCGAAAGCAAAAAGTATTTTAAAACAAAAGGTCAGATTGTACATACAGGCCTGCCTATAAGGCAGGATATATTAGCAGCCACAAGGGCAGAAGGATTGGAACACTTTAATATTCCGGCCGAAAGAACAAATATCTTGGTAGTGGGTGGCAGTTTAGGTGCCCAAAGATTAAACGAAGCTGTGGCAAGTATTTATCCATTTATCATAAAGCACCCAGAATACCAGCTTATTCATGTTACCGGCAAATCCGGCTATGAAGATCATCTTGCAAAGGCCAAAAAACAAGGAATATACTTGGATAATGTTGGTAATATTATTATTAAACCGTATATATACCAAATGGATAAGGCTTTGGCAGCGGCAGATATAATCATTGGCAGAGCCGGAGCCAGTTTTTTAGCGGAGATAATGGCCAGGGGTTTGCCCTCAATTTTAGTTCCTTATCCCTTTGCTGCTGAAAATCATCAGGAGCATAACGCTAGAACTTTGGAAAAAGCGAAGGCAGCTCGTGTAATCTTAGAAAAAGACCTAGATGGGAATATTTTACTCCAAAATCTTGAGGAATTGCTTCTAGATAAAAACGAAATGAATCGTATGGCAGAGGCAAGTAAACTTTTGGGAAGACCCGAGGCACTTCACAAAATTGTTGATGAAGTCATGAAGCTGGTCAAATAACGCCTTTGCTTTTTATTTTTTTCTTTTGGGACAAGCAATTTTTAACACATTAGTGGATTCAGGCATAGAATGGTTATGTGATTCCACTATTAGGCCTTGAAAAAACTAGATTTTGCCTGCTGAGTTTAAGAAAGCATCAGACCAGTAACGGTGGGTAACAGCAGGCTATGAATTTTGCTCATAAGATTGTTTTGATAGATAAGTATGTTTGTGGTGAAAGGGGAGGATGGTTCTTGGCAGTTAAGCAAGGGACACATTTTATTGGTATCGGCGGGTCTGGAATGAGCGGTTTGGCCAAAATACTGTTGGAGTTAGGGCAACCGGTTTCAGGCTCGGATTTGGAGCCATCTAGAACAACTAAACGATTGGAAGAACTAGGAGCAAAAATATTTTACGGTCATAGGAGAGAAAACATCGGGCCAGAAACCCATACGGTAGTAAGATCGACAGCTATTTCCCCTACCAATGAGGAAATATTGCAAGCTAAAGAGCTAGGGATTCCCATTATACATAGAGGAGATTTTTTAGCGAAGCTTTGTGAAGGGCAAAAGCCTATAACAGTAGCCGGTGCCCATGGGAAAACTACAACTACTTCTATGCTGGCCCACATTTTCTTGCAGGCAGACCTTGATCCTACTATTTATGTTGGAGGAGAGCTGCAAGAAATAGGTGGAAACGCCAAGTACGGAAAGGGAGAGTATTTAATTGCCGAGGCTGATGAAAGTGATGGTTCTTTCCTGAAACTTAGGCCTTATATTGCGGTTGTGACAAATATAGAGGATGATCATTTAGAACATTACGGTTCCAAGGAAAACCTAGTTAAGGCCTTTGCTGAGTTTTTATCTTTAGTAGCAGAGGAAGGCTTTTCCGTATTGTGTCTTGACGACCCTGAAGTGAATAAACTGGCAGCAAAGGTAAAAAAGAAAATCACTTACGGCCTAAAACCCGGTGCTGAATACACGGCTCGTGATATTATCTACCATCCTGATTGTACAAGGGCAGTAATATATCATAAAGAAAAAAAGCTTGGGATATTGGAACTTCCTGTACCGGGGATACATAATATGTCTAATGCCCTAGCAGCTGTAGCAGTAAGTCACCAAGTAGGAATTGATTTTCAGGTAATTGCTACCGGCCTTAAAAAATTTCAAAGTGCAGGTAGGCGTTTTCAAACCATAGGGATAGTTAATGATGTACATATTATTGATGATTACGCCCATCACCCAACAGAAATAAGAGCAACTTTAAAAGCTGCCAGACAACTTGAGCCAAATAGGATTTGGGCCGTATTTCAACCTCATCGTTATACCAGAACACGACAGCTCTTTAAGGAATTTGGAGGGGCTTTTGGCGATGCTGATAAGGTTATTGTGAACAGTATTTATGCAGCTAGCGAAAACCCTATACCTGGTATTACAGGTGAATTGGTTACCGAAGAGATCAAAAAACATGGTGTTGATGCAGTTTTCATGGAAGATAAAAGTGAAATTGTAGATTTATTGGCCCGGGAAACAAGACAGGGAGATCTTGTTATTACCATAGGGGCAGGACATATCTGGACTGTAGGAAAAGACTTACACGAGAGAATGCAGAAGTAAGTATTATCAATAAACCTGGAGGAAGACCATGGATCTGGAAAGGATTGCTGCTGACTTAGAGCCTGAGTTAAAAGGAAAGATCTTTTTACGTGAACCAATGAAAAATCACACAGCTTGGCGAGTGGGTGGAGCTGCTGATGTGCTTATTGCTGTAAAAACCAAGAGAGATGTTGGGTTAGTAATAAAGTATGCAATGGAACATCAGCTTCCCTACATCGTTTTAGGTAATGGTTCCAATGTGTTGGTTTTGGATAAAGGTATTAGAGGAATTGTACTAAAGCTGGCAGGTGGATTGAGGGAGATAAATATAGCGGGACAGAGGGTTATTGCGGAAGCTGGGGTGCGGCTTCCTGTTTTAGCCCAAAAAGTGTATCAACATGGTTTAAGTGGTCTTGAGTATCTTGCCGCAATACCAGGAACTCTAGGCGGGGCACTAATAATGAATGCCGGAGCTCATGGCGGTTGTATCGGGCAATTGGTCAAGAAAGTAACTTGCTTTACTAGTCAGGGTGAAACCATAAATTTAGAGGAAGACCAGTTAAAGTTTGGCTATCGTCAAAGCTCATTAGCCCAAGAAAAACTGCTAGTTGTGGAAGCAGAGCTTTTTCTACAGCCTGAGGAACCAAACATAATTAAAGCCAGGATGGATAAATACCAAGAGGAACGGATGAAGAAGCAGCCTTTAAACCTGCCTAATGCGGGTAGCGTATTTGTTAATCCGCCAGGGTATGCTGCAGGCTACCTAATAGAAAAGGCTGGAGCTAAAGGCCTTAGGAAAGGTGGTGCACAGGTTAGCGAAAAACACGCCAACTTTATCGTTAACGTAGATAATGCTTCAGCTAGAGATATCCTAGAATTAATTGCTTGCGTAAAGGAAAAAGTATACGAAACTTTCAATATTCAGTTAGAAACTGAAATTAAGGTGTTGGGAGAGGGGTAATAGCAGACTGGGGGTGACCGAATGGAAAAATTTATAGTTATGGGAGGTAATCGTTTAACGGGAGAAATAGCCGTAAATGGTGCTAAAAATGCCATTTTGCCAATTATGGCAGCTAGTCTTATAACTAAAGGGAAGAGTACCTTATTCAATGTGCCTATCATCCAGGATGTTTTAGTAATGCAAAAAGTAATGGAATACCTTGGTGCCAAGGTAGTACTGGATGGAAATATGATGTATATTGACAGCGAGGATGTAAAACCCCGGGATATTCATGAAAGCTTGATGCGACAGCTAAGAGCCTCGAATTTAGTAATTGGTTCTCTGATAACCCGTTTTCGCAAGATAAAAGTGGCTTTTCCAGGTGGCTGTAATATAGGTTCCCGACCGATGGACTTACATATTAAAGGCTTATTAGCCATGGGTGCTAAAATTACCGAAAGGTATGGTTACATAGAAGCAGAAGCAACCAATCTTCACGGTTGCGATATTCTTTTAGATTTTCCTAGTGTCGGTGCTACCGAAAATTTGATGATGGCAGGTGTACTTGCGGAAGGCACAACCATAATTCGTAACGCTGCCCGAGAACCGGAAATTATTGATCTGCAAAACTATTTGAATGCTTTAGGTGCCAAAGTAAGGGGGGCGGGACTTGATACCATCAAGGTTGAAGGGGTCAAAGAGCTTGGCACTTCGGTTGAGCATACAATTATACCAGATAGAATAGAAGCCGGAACTCACATGATTGCTGCAGCTATTACGGGCGGAGATGTTTTAATAGACAAGGTAATAACTGATCACTTAGAACCTATTTCCGCTAAACTCATGGAAGCCGGCGTAGAGGTAATTAAGTATGATGACAGCATAAGGGTTAAAGCTTCCAACCGAGTTAAAGCAGTTGATTTTAAGACTTTACCTTTTCCAGGGTTTCCCACAGACATGCAGCCACAGATGATGGCTATGATGACTGTGGCTGACGGAACCAGCATAGTATCGGAAAGTATCTTTGAAAACCGTTTTAAACATATCGATGAGTTAAGAAGAATGGGAGCCAATATAAAGCTGGAAGGGCGTGTAGCTATTATTAAAGGTGTGCCGTCACTTAGCGGCGCATTTGTAGAAGCTACCGACTTAAGAGCCGGTGCAGCACTTGTTTTAGCAGGATTAGTTGCCGAAGACGCGACAGTTATTGAAAAAGTAGAATATATTGACCGTGGTTATGAAAGGCTGGAGTCTAAATATTCCTCCCTTGGAGCCCGGATTATCCGCGTAAATAACTCACGTAACGGCAGCTGAAAAGCTGCTTTTTTGTATTTATGGAGAGTATAAGTTTTACGGTGCCATAAGCTAAACAAGTCTTTTATGTGGCACTTTTTTACTAAAAAGAGGATATTTTAAATATTCTGAAGAATAATTAAAAAAAAGGTCGAAACTGTTAATAAATGTTAGTAGATTATTTCCTAACTACATTATTTACGAGGTAGGGTTTTAAATAATGAAACTTACTATCGAGTTTAGAGCGGACAATAATATTGTTTTGCCTATCCATTACAATCATATTGTTCAAGCTTTTGTTTATAATGCAATTTCTGAGGAGTTATCCCAATTTTTACATGATAAAGGTTACGAGTGTGGGAACAGAACCTTTAAACTGTTTACCTTTTCAAGACTCTTTGGTAAGTATAAATTTTCTGCTGATAAAAGCACCATTTCCTTTGAGGATACATGTAAACTTGTGATCTCATCACCTGTCGAAGAGTTTTGTCAATCCCTGGCAAACGGGGTCCTGACGAAAGGCTATTTTCTTTTAGGAAGCAATAAAGTTGAGGTAAAGGGCATTACAGTTGACAAAAAGAAAGTGGAGGATGAGAAAGTTATCTTTAAGACTTTATCTCCTGTTGTGGTTAAAAAAACCCTCTTAAAACCGGAAGGAGGAAAATATACTTGTTATTTGCAGCCAGGAGAGCCAGAGTATGATACTTTGATTAGCAGTAATTTAGCAAAAAAATATTTTGCTTTAACAGCTCAAAAGCCGCCTATTGGAGATTTGGCAGTAAAAAGTATTGGTAGACTTCGATTAAATTTGGTGAATTACAAAGGATTTATTATAAAAGGTTACTCCGGCAAGTTGGAGCTTACAGGTCCTAGAGAACTTCTGCAAATGGCTCTGGATGCAGGCCTGGGCAGCTCAAACAGCCAAGGCTTCGGTTGTGTAGATATGATTTAATAGTTTTATTGTTAAAGGGGTGAGGAAAGGAAGCAAGCAATAGTTGAATGTAAGGGAACGTATAAAAGAAGGCGTCCTCATAAATTTTTAAGTTAACAGTCTAAAAAAGAATATTTTAGGTAATAAGTAGGTTGGTTAACATATAGTAATTCGCAATAATTATGCTGGAGGTGAAAACTTGATTGAAGCTTTACGAGATATTGGCATGTATAGTTTAAAACAAAAAGGAATAAATACCAATAACTTAATTGATATTTTGCTTGATGAGGTTAATAAAGGGGGGAATTATCAAAAAGTTTATGCAA
>DUOV01000195.1 GCA_012838615.1 Clostridia bacterium
GGATCATCCTAATCCCCCCTATTCAGTTAAAATTTTAGTGATTTCCTCTATTGATAACCCTTTGTGAAAAAGAAACTCTCCGGCTTTTAATTTGGAAGCTAGTTTGCGAACCCCAACATAGTCCAAAAATTCTTTTTCACTTGGAATCAGTCCGTTATTGTTAAGGATAAAGGCAATGTCTTTACTAGTTGAACCCCGCGGGATAATTATTTTTATTTCTTCCGGGCCGGTCGAATCAGGTGTTGAACTTGGGGAGCTTCCTTCCTCCAAGGAATCTTCTTTAGGTTCTGGTTCAGCAAAGACTAAGACTTCGTCGCGATAGACCATGCCTAGCTCCCTGGCCTTTTTTTCCACCTCTTCCCTGGAGAGTTCTCTGCCCCCTACATGGCTGAAACTCAGCAAAAGAGAAGCCAATAACAAGCCTATCCCAAGCCCAAAGAGAAATTTATTGTTTTTAAAAGTTTCAGTTAACGCCTTAAGTTTAGGATTAATTCTATTTCACCCTTTCCCCTTCCAAATTCCTGGGCAAGTTCAGTAACGGTTTTACCATTTATAAACCCTTGATATATCTGTTCATTTATACTTAAAGGTTTGCTATCCTGCTTAGCATGATCTAAAACTTCAGTAAAATCCTGTCTTTGAGGAGGACTACTCGTCAATCGCTCATTTACAACCCGAGTCATTTCTGCCAAGGTATCAGACAAAACTCCTAACCTATCCTCTATGGACTGTAAATACTCTAAGAGCAGAGATGAATCTTCCTTGTCCTCCTCGGATCCTTTAACAGTTGTGTTGGAGGAATGTTCAGCCAGTACGGAAGGAAAAGTCAAGACAATCAAAATAAGACCACAAAAAGCTAAGATATAATTCACTAAAATTTCACCTCATATTCCTTCAGTTCTCCTCTTAACCTGGTTAGGGCCCTGGCGTGGAGTTGACTTACCCTAGACTCAGAGACTTCCAAAACTTGTCCAATTTCTTTCAAAGTTAATCCTTCATAGTAATAGAGGTTTAGAAGCAAACGATCCTTTTCGTTCAAACGTTTAATAGCACTAGCTAATGCTTCTTTTAATTCTGTCTCTTCATATTCTTTTTCAGGATCTGCACTATCTACATCTTCCACGGTATCGCCCAGGGTTAATTGCCCTTCTTCCGAAGCTAAAAGAAAGTTATCAAGCGACTCAATGCTTAGGGCATTAGCATCCATCAGAATACGATTTATCTCTTCCAAACTTACGGCCATTTCGTCTGCTACTTCCTGATCCGAAACTTCCCTCCCGTATCTTTGCTCTAACCTTTGTAAAGTACAATTGTATTTTTTTAGCTGCTCATAGGTAGAGCGTGGAGCCCAGTTTGCTTTGCGAACCGCATCCAGAACCGCACCTCTTATTCGTGGCGTAGCATAAGTTTCAAATTTAATTCCTCGTGCCGGATCATACTTCTTCATCGCATCCAGCAAGCCAAAAATCCCTGAGCTGATTAAATCTTCCTGATCCATAAATGGGGGCAATTTAACCTGCATACGTCCAACGATATACTTTACCAATGAAAGGTAGTCTTCTGGATTCATCTTCTCACCTCTTTATATCAACCAGCCCCATTTAATCATCTTTCAACCTACGCTGAAGTCGCATGCGTTCGAAAAGAAACTCGATTAAAACGTCCCTAACTCGTTCATCCAAGCCTTCAAATCTAATGCCCGCGAGATTTTTTTTCGTTCCTTCGGCAGGTCTACACCTTACTACCCTACCAAAAGTCTGAATAAGTTTTTCGCCTTTTTTATATTTAATTGTAAACTCAAGGTATAACGGCTGACCCTCAGGTAACTTCTCATCTATCGCAAGCAAAATTCCTCCACCGCTTAGGTCTATACTTAATGCCTTAGTTGTAGGATTAAAGAACTCATCATTTTTTCTTTGTTCTTCTGTTATCACCTGATAATTGACATCCAGATTTACTTCAACTCTTACATATTCACGAACTTGCATGCGATATACTTTCTCAGGGTAAGCAAGCACATACAAAGGTATTTGGTCTTGTTTGCGTTTTATAACTTTGGAAGAAAAAATAAAACGTTCCTTAGCAGTAAAAAGTTTAACGATAATCGTGTCACCGCTTCTCAGAATTAGGGGCTCTCCTTTATGATAAGGAATGGCGATAGCGAAACTATTTTCATCAACCGCCTGGACACTGCTTTTATAACTAACATCATGATCTTCCACATTTATTTCTACCTTTTGATTTACCATCATGTCATCTTTCAACAATTAGAGAACCCTCCTAACCAAAAAGTCGAATTAGGCGCTGCATAAAGCCAGCCGTTCCCCTAGGGGGACAGTAACTTCCTTCAATAAGGTTAAGAGCAATCTGCTTGATACTTCTGGAAGCATTTGAATTGGGATACTCTAAAACAAAAGGCTTTTGCTTCATCACAGACTTATTCACAACTTTGTCTTCAAAGATGTAACCTAAAGGATCTAATTGTAATTCCAGAAAACGTTCAACCACTTTTTTCATCCTTGTGATGGTATGGTTAGCTTCTTGAGGATTTGCTACCTTGTTAACCACTAAATATACTTTAGAATGCAGTTTATACTTAGAAACAGCTTTAATAAAGCCGTAAGCATCTGTAAGAGAGGTAGGTTCTGGAGTCATAACAACAACTACTTCATCGGCTGCACCGGCAAAGCCCAGAACATTTTTAGCAATTCCGGCCCCAGTGTCGATAAGGATAACATCTGCAGTATTATCTATGGTTTTTAAACCTTTAATCAACCTTTCCCTGCGGTAGGAATCAATATTGGCCAATTCTTGTATCCCGGAACCCCCCGGTATGATTTTTATGTTATATGGACCGGTAATTACAATCTCGTTAAGCTCTTTATGGCCCTCAATTACATCGTATAGATTAAACTTAGGTATAATTCCTAGTAAAACATCGATATTGGCCATTCCTAAATCTGCATCAAAAATCACCACTCGTTTTTCCTGCTGAGCCAAAGCAATTGCCAAATTTACAACAAAATTAGTCTTTCCTACCCCACCTTTACCGCTGGATACTGTAATTACCCGCGGAGTTTTTCTTACCTCTTCATAACCACCTAAATTTTTCTTAAGTTGCCTTAATTTTTCAGCCTGATCCAAACTAGACCACCGCCTTTAAAATAAGTTTTACCAGCTTTTCGGGGTCACAAGCTTCAATATCGTCAGGAACATTTTGGCCGGTAGTTATATAGGCAATTGGCAGGGAAGTCATACGAACTAAATTAACAATAGAACCAAGAGATATAGTTTCATCGGCCTTTGTAAAAATAAGCTTGGTATAGTTTAAGCATTTAAAAGCGTCGGCTGTTCTTATTAAATCCTTGCTTTTAGTAGTGCAGCTAAGGACTAAGAATACTTCGGGATTATCTAATACATCAATAAAAGATTTTAACTCGTCCAACTGGACTGTGTTGCTTGATGGCCTGCCTGCTGTATCTATAAGAATATGATCTTTATCCTGATGTTTCTCAACTGCCTTGACTAATTCAGCAGGAGTCAGAATCGCTTCCACAGGAACGTCCATTATCTCCCCATAAGTTTTAAGCTGTTCTACTGCTCCAATCCGGTAAGTATCGATAGTCAAAAGCGCAATTTTTTTATGTTCAAATAAAGCTAAGTTAGCAGCAATTTTAGCCAGAGTTGTGGTTTTACCAACGCCGGTGGAACCGACAAAAACACAAATCTTTTTTTCCAGCCGTCCTTGAAGTGAGTCCTCAAAAATTTGCAGCAATCGGCTTTCAACAGTTTCTTTAACCAGCTTTTCATTTTCATCTTGGTTAAGTATCTCGTCGTCTCTTATATCTTGTAAGAGATGATTAGTTACCTCATGACTTAGTTCTAACTCATGCAAAACATTTTGCCACTTTAACAGCAAATTTGATTGTTCCTGAAGATCGTTTTTAACAGTCTTGTCTTTACCCAGGCCGGAAACTGATTTCAACAAAGCCTTTAACTCAGCCACGTCTTTACTTAAAGTGGAATCTTGAGCCACAGCAGACTTTTCTTCTACTGCAGCTATTACTTCCAATTTGTGAGGACGTAAAAAACTTAAAAACCCCCCTTGCTTAACCCACCGGCTGGAGATGAGTAC
>DUOV01000020.1 GCA_012838615.1 Clostridia bacterium
GGAAGTATTTAAATTAGCGGTAAAGAAAAGTGCTGCTTCGTTAATTCTTGCCCATAATCATCCTAGTGGGGATTCTAAGCCTAGTAAAGAGGATATTGAGATAACTAAACGTTTGGTTGAAGCTGGGAAAATTATGGGAATAGAAGTATTAGATCATATTATTCTAGGTAACGGTAGCTTTACAAGTTTAAAAGAACAAGGGTTTATGTAAATTATGGCAAATCAACCTCTCGTAAATCTTTCACTTGTTGCTCTAGGTCGCTTCTTATATAATGAGAAATAGAGCTAAAAAACGCACAATTTGTTGTTTAATTGGGAAGGAGAAAAAAACTAGATGTTTAATAAGGATTTAGGCATAGATCTGGGAACTGCAAATACCTTAGTTTACCAAAGAGGAAAAGGCGTTATTTTACAAGAACCATCTGTGGTTGCCATGCAGAAAGATAATGGCACGGTTTTGGCCGTAGGAGAAGAAGCTAAAAAGATGATTGGTCGAACACCAGGTAATATTGTTGCCATAAGACCCTTAAAAGATGGTGTTATTGCCGATTTTGATGTTACTATGGCTATGATGAAGTATTTTATTTCTAAGTCTATTAATAAATCTTTTTTTGCCAGACCCAGGGTTGTGGTAGGTGTACCTTCGGGTGTTACAGCTGTAGAGGAAAGAGCTGTTCGGGAGGCAGCCCTCCAAGCAGGTGCTAAAGAAGCATATTTAATAGAGGAACCTATGGCAGCTGCTATTGGCGCCGGACTCCCTGTTCACGAGCCTACAGGTAACATGATCGTTGACATTGGCGGAGGAACTACAGAAGTTGCCATAATATCTTTAGGGGGCATTGTAACCAGCCGTTCCATACGTATTGGTGGAGACGAATTAGATGAATCAATTATTCAGCATATTAAACGTAAGTATAATTTAATGATTGGTGAGCGAACAGCTGAAGAAATAAAAATAGAAATTGGTGCTGCCTTTTTTAATAATACTGCTGATGACCGGGCAAGACAGGAAATTATTTACCCTGTAAGAGGGAGAGATTTAGTTACTGGTTTGCCTAAAACTATTGAGGTTACAGCTGAGGAAATCAAAGAAGCTTTGGCCGAGCCGGTAACAGGTATAATGGACGCCATTAAGGTATGCCTGGAAAAGACCCCTCCAGAACTGGCAGCTGATATTATGGATCGGGGAATTGTATTGGCTGGAGGCGGTTCTATGCTTTGGGGTTTAGATCGTCTGGTTAGTGAAGAAACAGGTATGCCTGTTCATATTTCTGATAACCCACTAAGCGCGGTAGCTATTGGCACAGGAAAAGTATTAGAAAATATTGAGGTATTGAAAAAAGTTTTGTTAACCCCTAAAAGACTTGTATAAGGGGTGGTTTGATTGGCCCGCTTTAAGATTAAAAAGTCAACAGTAGTAGTTCTTGTTTTTGTTATCTTATGTCTTACTACTATTCGTTTATCCACTCCTGCCCGAAATATTTTATCACCCTTTGAAATATGGTTTAGGGATATTTTAGCCCCGCTACAGAGCGGGGTTAGTACTATTACCCGTGTTTGCAAAGATACATTTCAAGGTATATGGTCCTTTAAAGACCTGCAAAGGGAAAATGAAGAATTAAAAAAACGAATTGATAAGCTGGTAGCCGAAACTAATTTATTAGAAGAGTATCGGTTACAAAATATTCGTTTACGGGAGCTTCTTACTCTAAAAAGTGCCTTAAGTTCCGAATATGAATTAGAAGCTGCTGAAGTTATAGCCAGGGATTTAAAAAGCTGGAATCAGCGAATAACAATCAATAAAGGTAGTCAAGACGGTTTGGCTAAAGATATGGCAGTTCTTACCTATAGAGGTTTGGTTGGGCGAATTAATTCCGTAACGGCTAAAACTGCGGAAGTAGTTCTTATAACTGACAGGCAGGGAGCTACTGCGGCTGTCCTACAGTCTTCTCGATTTCCTGGAGTGGTGGAAAGTATAGCAGATAACTCCGGTCTCTTACAGATGATTCACTTACCCTTTGATGCACCTGTACAAGAAAACGACGTGGTTGTATCCTCCGGGTTAGGTCAGATTATTCCCAAAGGGCTGCGGATTGGATATGTGGTTGATGTAAAAGTGGAACCCAATGGATTAATGAAAAGAGCTATACTCAAACCCTTTGCTGATTTGAGTAGAATAGAAGAAGTCCTTGTGGTTACAGGGGTGAAGGGGGGAGAGTAACTTGCGGTATTTGATTATTGCCCTTTCACTATTTGGAAGTTTAGTTTTGGAATCCACTTTACTGGAAGAATTAAAAGTCGCCGGAGTAAAGCCTGACTTACTGCTAATTTTTGTCGTCTTTTGGGCCCTTTTTCATGGAAAAGTTAACGGTGCTAAAATGGGGTTTATCTTTGGTTTGGCAGAGGATTTGTTTGTCAGCAAATTTATTGGCTTAAATATTCTTTGCAAAATGACTGTGGGTTACCTAGTAGGCATGATGGAGAGAAAATTTTTTAAAGAAAATTTTTTAGTGCCTGCGTTTACTCTTTTTTTTGCAACTTTTGTTAACAATTTTCTCTATATGATAATCTTGCAGATAACAGGAGTAGATTATGCTATTGGTGCCTTTATCTGGGATACAACTATTCCTACTGCTATTTATAATGCTTCCCTTAGTGTGTTATTTTACGGTAAATTTTACGAGTCAACTACAAAGGGATATTTACGACCGGAACGTAGACGGTAATGGCTGTAACTTTATCAACATGCCAATTGCTTAGCGGTTTAACTACCACAGGAAAGGGGGGGTTCCATGGAAGAAAAGCGCAAAAAAACAGAAGCTTTATTAAGGTTTTTTTTAATCATGGTTTGTCTTATTTTCGTAAGTCTTAGCGTAAGACTTTTTTATTTGCAGGTCATTAATCAAGAGGTTTATCAAACTAAGTCAGAACGTAACCGTATTCGCTTGTTGGCTATTGAACCCCGCCGTGGCGATATTATCGATGCAAACGGACAAGTTCTTGCTACCAGTAAGCCTGTTTTTAATATAACCATGTCTCACATGGATGATAAAAAAGAACAGGAGAGAGCTATTAAAAATTTAGCTGACCTACTTAATATGCCCAATTTTAGTGTTGAAGTAATTAAGGAGAAGGTAGCTAATCATAAAAGAAAGTTTGAACCTATAGAAATTGTCAAGATACCTTGGGGCAAGGAATCTACAGAGCTGATCAGCCGCTTGGAGGAAAACCGTGAACTGTTACCCGGTGTCAACATAGTTGTTGAACCCCTTCGTTATTACCCTAACGAAACTTTGGCTGGCCATATGCTAGGTTATATTGGTCTGATTAGTGAAGAAGAATTAGAGCGTTATGGTGAGGATGTTTACGACTTAAATGATAAAATTGGAAAAGTGGGACTAGAGCGAGTATACGAAAGATACTCTTTGGATGAAAATGGTCCTGAAATTGGTTTACGTGGTAAAAAAGGAGCTCAGCAGGTAGAAGTTGATGCTACAGGAAGAGTAATAAGAGAATTACCCTTAACTATTCAGCCGGTACCAGGTAATACCATACAGTTGACTATTGACGGAAGACTCCAAAAGGTAATGGAAGAATCTTTGGATGAGGTAATTGCCGAAGTTAAAGAAAGGTTTCCTAAGGCTAAAGCGGCTGGGGCTGTTGCTATTGACGTTAAAACGGGGGCAATTTTGGCCATGGCTTCTAAGCCTGATATGAACCCTAACGATTTTGTGGATGGATCATTTGCAGAAAAGGCCGATTATTATAACGATCAAAACTTGTTACCTGTTTTTAACCGGGTTATTCAAGCTGCCTATCCTCCCGGTTCAACCTTTAAAATGATAACTGCTATGGCTGCTTTAGCTTCAGAAGCAAATTTGGATCCCCTGTATAGGATTAATTGCAGCGGAAGATACTGGAAGGCGCCCTATATCAAGTGTTGGAAAGTTCACGGTAGTGTTAATCTATACGAAGCAATTGCCGGCTCGTGTAATACTTATTTTCAGTATGCCGGTGAAATAGCAGGTATAGATAAAATCAAAGACGTGGCGTTGGAGTTTGGTCTGGGTACAAAAACAGGCTTTGCCGATGTATTGGGAGAAACAGCTGGTATAGTCCCGTCTCAGGAACGTAAGGCAGAACTAAATGAGCCATGGGTAAGAAAGAAACACGAAGAAAAGAAAGCTGAGATAGAAAAAAAATACGGAAAATTAATCAGTCAAGCTGAAACTGAAAGTGAAAAGAAAAAGCTGACTCGTGAAAAGGAACAGGCCTTAAGAAGTGAGGAAGCGCGCTATAAAGTGGAGTATAATTTTTATGTAAATTGGAAGCCTTTTGAGACCTATAATACTTCAATAGGACAGGGTGATAACAACTATTCGGTTTTGCAGCTAGCTAATTATATTGCTACCTTGGCCAATGGAGGTAATCGTTATAAACCTTATTTAGTTGAAAAAATCATCTCTCCTGAAGGAAAGATCCTCAAAGAGTTTCAACCGGAATTAGTCCACAAAGTTTCATTAGATCCTCAGATTTTAGCTGATACAAGGAAAGGTATGCTGATGGTAACTCAGCCCGGTGGAACAGCTTATTCCTTGTTTAGACACTTTCCGCCGGAGATTCAGGTAGGAGCTAAAACCGGTACAGCTCAAACCGGTAGGGTGGGGGATAACAAAAGCAAAGAGTTCCATGGCGTTTTTGTAGCCTTTGCCCCTTATGACGATCCTCAAATTGCTTTTGCGGGATTGGTGGAATACGGGGAAAGCGGATCAGGGTCTGCAGGTAAGGTGGCTAAAGCTGTTTTTGAGGAATATTTTGGTTTGGTCTCAAAGGAAGAAGACATAAAAGACAGGACATTAACATCACCATTAGAAGAAGATATAGTGATTTTGGAGTAGAAAAAGCACACTTTTGGTTATAGTGTCCTCATATGTCCAA
>DUOV01000196.1 GCA_012838615.1 Clostridia bacterium
AGTGACTGGGAACCGAATACTGGGGACTGGCGACTGGGGACTGGTGACTTGCGAAGCAGTACTGGCGACTAGGGACTGGTGACTGACCGCAGAGAATCGCCCCAAAGTTTGGACTGGGGACTCCGCGCAGCAGGGGCTGGGGACTTCCCTAGAGGGAGGTGGCACGAAGTGCCCGGTATGGTGCAAGTCCTTTGATTCCATACAGCGAAGTATGCACTAGGGTAAGGGGGCGGATGGTTGTTCCGCTACGGACGAACTCCTACGCCGTTAACGCAAGCATAGCTTGCGACGGCTGTGGAAATTAGTCCCGCTCAACAAACATTCGCCCCCTCACATGCATGATTTTACTGGCGACTGGTGACTCGTAACTAGTGACTGGGAACCGAATACTGGGGACTGGCGACTGGGGACTGGTGACTTGCGAAGCAGTACTGGCGACTAGGGACTGGTGACTGACCGCAGAGAATCGCCCCAAAGTTTGGACTGGCGACTCCGCGCAGCGGCTGCTGGGGACTGGGGTCTGATGACTGGCGACTTAAAGAAGGAGGAAAGAAAATTGGTGCAAGTAAGTTTTGCTCATTTCAATGAGCCCAAAAAGAAGAAATGCGAATGTTGTGACAGGTTAAGTTTGGTCGAGGTTAAGATGTTTGTTTCCAAGGACTGTCGGCTGGTGGGAGATCTAGACTTATGCGCTAATTGCGGTCAATTGTTAATGGAAGTGACAGCTAAGAGTAAGGTGGAAAAAGAATGGACTTTTGGAGGAGGTGAAAGCCTTGGATAGCTTGTTAAGTCAATTTGCTAACTTTGGTTTTCCCATGGTTGTGGCAGCTTACCTGCTGGTACGGGTTGAAAAGAAACTGGATGATTTAACGGCAGCAATAACTGCTTTGGAAAGAGCCATAGGGAGTGGAGGATGAACAGTTGCCAGTCCTCAGTCACCAGTCGCCAGCTCGAAGTTGGATGTGTTCGGTATTCGGTCAGGACATAGGTAACAAAAATGGTTCAAGAGATAGGTAACGACGCGCCTCGTGAGGCGCTAGCCCCTTTAGGGGGTCGTTAGTTAAAAGTTAAGAGTGAAGAGTAATTAATTAGTCGTTAGTCGTTGCGACGCCAGCGTTAGCTGGCTAGTCCTTTAGGGGTCGTTAGTCGTTAGTAAAAAGGGCTAAGAATTTTGTTTTGCGAAGTGCCCAGTATGGCACGATTTACTTAGAGTTGGCACGTGAGTCGCTTACCTCTAAGTTAAGTAGTTCCATCAGTCCCTTTAGGGAAATTTTGAATTATGAATTTTGAATTACTCTGACGCTGGGGACTGGTGACTGATGACTGGGGACTTGCGAAGCAGTACTGGCGACTAGGGACTGGTGACTGACCGTAGAGAATCGCCCCAGAGTTTAGACTGGTGACTCCACGAAGTGGGTGTTGGTGACTATTCTTGACATCGAACATATGTTCGGATATAATTATTTCCAACAGCTGGAAAGGTGGTGGTTGACCGTGGAGACTTATAACATACAGGAATATTTACCTCACTTACTGGGTTTTTTCCCTGTAACCACAGAACAGGGGGGAAACGATACGGAATTATGGCTTAGGGACGGCAGAAAAATATGTGTACCTAAAAAAACTAAAACCGTCCTTAAGGATTTGGCTCAGGTATTTGCCAAAGATCTAAGTTTAGTCAAACGACAGGCGGGGCAGGTTTTAGGTTATAAAAGAGAGCTACCTTTGCTGCTGACTCTTGACCTCGTTCTGATACCGGTCAAAGTACGGGAAGCCAGTTTTAAAGATCAGGGCACCGTTGGTTATTGCTTTTACCGAGGTGTGGAAACGGTTCAACCCTTAAAAGAAGGCAGATTTAAGTCGGCTCTTATCTTTAAAAATGAGCAGGTACTGTTTACTTTAAATACAGTTCAAAAGCTGCGGCAAAAGCTAAGTGAAGCCAGGGAACTCTTGAATTATGAAAGCAGGCGGCTCGAGTGGCTGCAGTTTAAAGCCATAAGTCAATGTGCCGAAATAACACTAGAAAAATACCACGTCTAGCTTAAGCACTTACACAAAAAACTAAATTATGGTATTTTTACAGGAAATAATTAAGAAATGTCGAATACCTCCATGACATAAGATGGGAGGGAATTTTTTGCTTAAACGAAATAGTAGATTTATAAGCATATTACTTGTTTTTATTCTTTTGTTTAGTTGGCCTCTGGCTGCCTGGGCTACTGAAGCTGACAATCCGGAGCTTTTACAGGAAGTAAGCCGGCTTATTGCCAAGTATTTTATCCGTCCGGTAGATGAAAGTATCCTAACTAAAACTACGATTAAAGACATGGTAGACAGTTTGAACGATCCTTACACCGCTTATTATACACAGGAGGAATACAAGAGTTTTAGGGATAGTACCGAGGGAGTTTTTGGCGGAGTAGGGATAAGGGTAGAACAGATAGGTGACTATGTGGTGGTAGTGGCTCCCCTTAAAGGTACTCCTGCCCAAAAAGCAGGGTTAGTGAGCGGAGACAAGGTATTGGCTGTTGACGGCGAAAATGTGGTAGGCAAGGGTTTAGAGTACGTGGTAAGCAAGATTAAAGGCCAGGCAGGGACAAGGGTTGTCCTGACTGTAGAGCGGGAAGAACAGCCTGGACTTTTAGAGTTTACCTTGATTAGGGAGAATATTCAGATTGAAGTTATAGAATATGATATGTTAGACGAAAATCTGGGCTATATCCGGTTGAACACTTTTTCCAGGACGGCAGGTAAAGAGTTTAGGAAAGCCTTAACTGATTTAAAAGCCCAGGGCATGGAAGGTTTAATATTTGATTTGCGGGATAATCCGGGAGGTTATTTAAATTCGGCTTTAGACATTGCAGCTGACTTTGCTGACAAGGGTGAAACTTTACTTTATGTGATAGGACGGGACGGGCTTAAAGACGAAACCCAGTCTTTGTCAGATGCTTTAAATATACCTACAGTTGTTTTGGTCAACGGAGGAAGTGCTAGTGCTTCAGAAATAGTGGCCGGAGCCATTCAAGATTTGGGGAAAGGTGTTTTAGTCGGAACTAAAACCTTTGGTAAGGCTTCTGTGCAAACTGTATTTGAGTTGTCAAACGGGGGAGCCTTGAAACTGACTACGGCCAAATATTTGACACCGGGAGAGCAGGTTATTAACGGAATCGGCCTAACTCCTGATTATATAGTGGAAGATATAGAGGCCCAATTAGACAAGGCCCTAAGTATATTGAAAGAACAACTGGACATTACTTCACCTCAGGCTATTGTCTTAAATATTAATAGTCCTGTGGCCATAGTGGGAGCTAAGGAAGTAGCTCTAGATACTAAGCCACTTCTCCAAAATGGACGTCTTTTGGTGCCGGGGCGTTTTTTAGCTCAGGCTTTGGAAGGCCAAATCACCTGGGATAAGGGAACTCAAACAGTTACTATTTTAAGCGGTGGCAGAACGATTACTTTAGTTCCGGACGAAAATAGGGGGCTGGTAGACGGTGCTGAGCTTAAGCTGGAAGTTCCGGCTAGGCTTGTGGCGGGAAGGATTTATGTACCGTTACGTTTAGTTTGCGAAACTTTTAAGGCAGAGGTTTATTTTAATCAAGCTTCGGGACAGGTTCAAATTTTACCGTAAGGTGCACGGGAAGAGGAGGTCAAAGAGGATGAAAAAATTTTTTTTGGTACTGCTGACAATCTTGCTTATGGTTAGCATATCTACACCTGCCCTGGCTGCTCAGGTTTACCCTGATGTTAAGGTAGGTCACTGGGCAGAAAAAGATATAGCTAAAATGAAAGCTAAAGGAATTGTGGCTGGGTTTGCCGATGGTTACCATCCTTTAGAACCTGTCAGCAGGGAACAGGCCATAGTGATGATTATTCGGACTATGGGTAAGGGGGAAGAGGCTTATGGGAAAAAACTGCCCTCTAACTTTAAGCAGGCTGAGCAAGTAAGCTCCTGGGCCAGAGAGTCTGTGGCCTTAGCAGTTCAGCTAGGCTTACTGAGCCAGGACGACATTAACAATTTCAGGCCTAAAGAAGCTACTAAGCGTTACGAAATGGCGGTTTTTGTTGCTAAGGCCCTGGGCTACCAAGATAGTGGCCAGGTATCTGATTTAGGCTTTGCCGATGAAAAAGATATTCCAGCCTGGACGAAGGGTTACATAGAGGCCGTACGCAAAGAAGGCGTGATGGGCGGTCTTCCTGACAACACCTTTTGCCCTAATGATCCTTTAAACAGGGCCCAAATGGCTTCTCTTTTAGCGGCTCTGGACAGTAAGCTGGATAAGTTTAGTCACCGGACAACTTATGGTAAAGTGTTCTCTGTCAGTACGTCTGCCAATTCGATTCTTGTGCAATTGGAAAATGGCTTGATTCAAACTATTTCCGTAGCTGATGATGCTTTTGTCTACAAAGGTAAAAATACATCTTTGGCCGCCATTTCTAAAGATGATAATGTCTTAATCATCACTAATGAGCAGGGGATAGCTCTTTATATTGAACAGGTGGACGCTATCCAAGTGCCTGCTAAGACAGAGGTGCGAGGTACTATTACCCTTATCACTAGAACCCCTTCAGTTACCCTAAAGGTTTATGAAGAAGATGGTAGCAGCAACAACTATGTGTTATCCAACACAGCTACTGTTTTAATAGATGGAATTGCTTCGCAGGCCGACGAACTTACTGTAGGACAAAGCGTTATACTGACTGTCAAGGGCAACCAGGTAACAAGGGTGGAAGTCTGGACACAGGCTTTACCAAAAGAAGCGGAACCTGAAGATGAGGATGACTATGAAAGGGAAGAGCAAGCTAACATACAAAGCTATTTGGCAGGTCAAATAATTGATCTGAACAGTTCTGAAAGACTGATTAACCTACAAATTCCAGGCGAAAAAGGTATAGTGCGCCTGGTCTTAGATGTACGGACCATAATTATCAAGAGAAACATGCCCCTTACTTTTAGCGATTTAAAGGAAGATGACTGGGTTGTTGCAGTAGGGGAATATGATAAAGGAGTTTTGACAGCTACTTCCCTGATAGTGTTAGATGAATTAGATTAAAATCAAGGAAAATTTGCAAAGTTTGCAGAAAGCAGGCGAATGATTGTTCCGCAATAACCGTTTCTTTGCTTCTTTAATATAAAAAGAATTTACCCACTTTGCAAAGATGTGGGTAATTTTTTTATTTTTTACCCATATATTATTCCGCATAACACTTTTTAAAAATGGCTAATTAAACGAGATTTTCCTATTGTTAATTTGGCACAATTTGGTATATTGGGATTGTGAATCACATAGTAACGACTATTATACCTTTGCCAGCTTTTTTTAGAAATAATTATGCTGAAGAGAATAAGGAACCGGAGGGATAACAATGAAAAAGTATAAGGTTTCGGATTACTGGAATATGGGTACATCTATCGGCCTGTGCGCAGCGGTTGGTATTGTGCTGGGCGCGTTGCTTCAAAATCTGACTTTGTGGCTTTTCGTCGGTGTCGGTGTGGGCGTAGTTTTAGGTGCCGTATACATGTTGTGTAAAAAGAAAACGTCATGAAACGAGCCATGAGTATCCTTATAATCGCAGTCTTTGCCATCGGCTTCTTTGCGGCGGCCGCCCTCGCCCTGTATTTGCCGGACAGAAAAATAAGGACCCATTCCCCGACGGGAGAATTTGCGGCTTTTTTGGATTTAAGAATTCCAAAGCTGATGGGTCTATACGGAATACCGGGAGTTAATATCGCCCTTGTTAGGGACGGCCAGATTGTATATACGGCGGCCTACGGCGACGCCGACCAAAAGTCCGAACGGAAAATGACGGTAGATATGCCCATGCGCGTTCAATCCATATCCAAATCGGTTACGGCGTGGGCTGTACTGAAGCTGGCGGAGGAAGGAAAACTGAATCTTGAAGATCCTGCTGAAAAATACCTTAAGGGCTGGAAGCTGCCTGTTTCAGACTATTCACCGGATGGTATGACGGTTAAGCAGCTTCTCTGTCATACCGCCGGGTTGCCGCTTGGAGATGTTTTTACGCTCTACTCCCCAGATGAGGCTATGCCTTCTTTGAAGGAAAGCCTGACCCATTCGGCAATCCTGTTTCAAATGCCGGGAAAAGGCTTTTCCTATTCCAATGTCGGGTATAATTTGCTGGAGCTT
Source organism: Clostridia bacterium (assembly GCA_012838615.1). Lineage (GTDB taxonomy): Bacteria > Bacillota > DUOV01 > DUOV01 > Zhaonellaceae > DUOV01. The sequence goes on from DUOV01000196.1 coordinate 6,150, forward strand.
ATGATTGAGGAGGTTACGGGAAGGGACTTTGCGGAATATATGAAAAATGAGATTCTCTATCCCCTTGGCATGTATCATTCGGATTTCGAATGGAGTGAAAAAACTTTGACTTCTGCACCCCTTGGCTATACGCTGGACGGTAAACCGGTTTCCCCCTACCGATACCCTGAAAGGGCGTCGGGAGGATTGATCGCTACGGCGGAGGACATCGCCCGTTTTTGCATCGCGGGGATGCCGGATTTTTCTGATCAGCAGGTACTTGCACGCCCTGCCATTGAACAACTCTATTTCGCGCAGGCCGAAAGCCTTGGAATATATAGCCCGGTATTTGACGCCTACGGCTTTGGTTATTATACCGAGAGGCTTTCGGACGGAAAACTAGCGGTGTCTCACGGCGGGCAGGGAACCGGCTGGATGAGCCATTTCCACGCGATTCCTGAAACGGGAGACGCAATTGTCATTTTAACCAACAGTCAGCGGAGCTGGCCGTTTATCTCTAGCCTGCTGAACGGGTGGGCGCGGTGGCGTGGATTTTCCCCGCCCAACATGACGCGCATCCTCTTGGGGGAATGTTTCTTATGGGGTTTGGTTGGTCTGACCGTCGCAATGACATTCTGTCTTATAGCAGGGATTATCTGGAAAATTGCAGAGGGCAATCTGAGGTTTATTCCAATCAAGCTAAACGTGGTGAAACCATTACGCATATTCAAAATTGGGATTTCCCTCTCAATATTGGTTACTCTATGGTGGGCTTTTTGTCAAAGATACTTGTTCCTTACTGCAATATTTCCTGTTTCATCCATATGGCTTGAGGTGTGCGCTGCTGCGTTTTCGTTGACATTACTCATAGAGTCGTTATGTCAAATATGATGAGTATGCTTTTATTTAAACAAGGGTTAACTGAATAAACTATAATCGACAACTTAATGCAATTTGAATAAAGTTTGAATATATTTGATGATGTGATGAAGGAATTTGAAGCTTCTTTATCAATAAAAGGTATTTAATATATTGGTAGCTAGATAAACTGCGTAAATCAAGATCAGGATAATTCCCTCTGTTTTACTGATCTCATGAAACTTTTTGTTATAGGCAAAAAACCCAAAGACTCCCAATACTACAGCAAGACCTAAGAAATGGATTAGATAAAAGGAATCTGGCACCGGTATGCCATTAGGAGTCAAAGCAGCAGATGCCCCGGTTACAAACAAAATATTTAATATGTTTGCACCTAGGATGTTTCCCATGGCTAATCCTCCATGGTTACTTCTGGCAGCTGCAATACAAGTACTCAATTCAGGCACGCTTGTCCCGAAAGCAACCAGGGTAGAGGAAATCACCACATCCGGAATTCCCATTCTTTCGGCAAGCACTTCTGCAGATGCAACTAAAGCAGATGCGCTTACTGCGATAACAAATCCTGCAAGCAAGATTTTGGCAATAAAAGCACCGATTACTCCTGCGGATTTTTTGGCATTATTGTCCTTTTCCTGAGAATTGTTATTGCTTTCACGCTTAATCAAATAGAATATATAAACCGGAACAAACATTAAGAGGACAAATCCCAGCCATTGAGGAACCAGCCCACTATTATTACTGATTTTATAAGGTATGGTTGTTAAAAATAAGATCATTATTGCTGCAATCAGCATGGTTAATTTTTGTGAGGTTTCCTTGTCGGTAGGGATTTTTCCAAATAGGGCTGCGACACCAAGGATTAAGCTTGTGTTGGTAATAGCTGAACCAACTGCATTACCTAACGCGAAGCCGCCGTTTCCTTGCCAGGCAGCGACAACAGATGCCGATAGCTCTGGCAGGGTTGTGCCAAGGGAAACTATTGTAGCTCCTATGATCAACTGTGATAAGCCTAAAATCCTTGAAAGTCTGGCTGCATTATCAACCAGTAAATCTGCAGCTTTAGATAAGATGATTAAAGATATTGCCAGAACAGATAATACAATAAACAAATTCAGGTTTACCAAAAAATGATACATGTGACTTCTCCTTTTAAATGGCCTGCATGAAGGCTGCTGCTGTTAATTAATTATAGTATAGCCTAAAAATGGTGCCAGGTTTAGCCCTGTTGTCAGCCTTTCTTGCCGATGCCGAGCTGTATATTTTAGACGAGCCTACCAGCGGTCTTGATCCCTTGATGGAGCTTACTTTTCAGGAATGTATTCGTGAAGTTAAGAAACAGGGGAAGACCGTTTTTCTTTCCAGCCATATTTTAGCCGAGGTAGAGGCCATCTGCGACCGGGTGGGGATCATCAGGCAAGGAGAAATCGTTGAATCCGGCACCCTTGAAGAACTGCGGCATTTGACCCGCACAACTGTCACTATCGAGCTTGCCAGGCCTATAAAATTGGAGCAACTGCCAGGGGTTCACGATGTAAGGCAAAAGGGAGAGAAGTGGTGCTTTTCAGTAGACACTAAGGACATGGATACGGTTATGAAAGCCCTGGCGTTACAGCGTAAATGTGTGCTAGTGGGATAAAGAACTGATGAATGATAAAATATCTGAGTATAGATACTACTTTTATTGAATTTTATAGAGCAATATTGGGAAAAAACAAGTAGGAGATGATAGCTTGAGGTCAACAACCTTAAGGAAATATGACAAGAAACTGGGAGGTTTATTTTTTCTCTTAACGATTCTGTTTATAATTCTAGCCACGACAAACAAAAGTTTCTTTGACTGGGCATATGAACGACACCAGAACCAGCTTAGCTGGTATATAAGGCCATTATTTCTTATTCCGTTCTGTTATTTTGCATATAAGAGGAGTTGGGCTGGGATTATGGGAACTATGTTTATGGTTTTGACGAGCATGTTTTGGTTTCCTAAGCCTGTCCAGGTCAGCAATCAAGTTGTTAAATTTCTAGAAATAGAAAAAGAGTATCTTACAGGTGACTGGACATTACCTAAAGTGCTGATAGCACTCCTGATACCTGTATCACTCTCTGCTCTTGCTGTTGCCTTTTGGAAACGAAGTATATTAGTTGGAATAGCAGTAATGGTTTTTATAGCGTTGGCAAAAATATGCTGGAGTGTAGTTTTCGGTGGTGAATCAGGTAAGACAGTTCTTGTTCCGGCAACGGCAGGTCTAGTGATATGTATCATATTGATATATTTTGGATTTAGAAGGATGGAGAAGAGCAAGAATGGTAGCGAATAAGTTAAGTGTAGCACAACATAGTAACTAGAGTTTATCAAAGATAAAAAAGCACTTAGTCACAGATCTTTTTTGAGAGTGAGTTTCTTAATAGTGATATGTTCAGCAAGATATTATAATCATATTGACCGGTGGTCATTAAGAAAAAGCCTGTATATGGGAGGTTTTAGAGGTGCTAATCCCCTTTCCGATTAAAAACACCATTGATTCGCGGCGTTCGGTGCGCAGTTATAAAATGACTGCTGTCAAAAAGGATGTAATGGATGAGGTAAAAGACTATGCAAAATCACTATACGTTCCCTTTGAACACAATGTAGAGATAAAATTTTTCAAAGCGAACCCGACAAAAGCACTTTATACAATTATGAAATCGCCTCCAGACAACATGGCTTTTATGGCAGAAACTGATATTATCTCAATCACCAAGGCCGGTTTTAGCGGAGAGCTGCTTATCCTTTTTGCGACGAGTAAAGGTCTTTCAACCTGTTGGTACGGGCACTACAAACTGGCTGAGTTGGAAAGGTTGATGCCTCATCTTCAAACACCTGAACAGATTAAAGAATCAAATTTGGGTTATGGATATGCCAAAGGCGTAACTACCGGTCGACGAGCAATTTGTATCTCGCCGCTGGGCTATTATGAATGCGGTGGATTGCGGCTAATGGATAGATTCCAGAATAGGGTGATAAGTTTTAAACGGAAAGGAATTAAAGAGTTGCTTGCAAATCCTGATGACTATGACAAGCTTTCCGATGATATTATATATGCTCTAGACCTGGGAAGAAAAGCACCATCAGCTGGAAATTCGCAAATGTGGAGATTTGCCTTTGATGAATCTTATAAAACAATTATTGTTGCTATGCCAGAGGGATATCGCCATTTTAAATGGGAACACCCAAACGTCGATATAGGCATTTGCGCCTGTCATGTTTGGCTTGGATTAATTGACAAGGGGTATAACCCAAAAATAGTTGTTCATGAAGAATACGGAAGAGCAGTTTGGAGGATTTCAATATAACTGCTGATTTCCGGATATTATATGAGAAATATTTTTGCTACTAGAATTATTGGCCTACCCTATTTTTTGGAAATTACCATTGACAATATTTTCCCCTGCTTATAAAATGCAAATAGGTGACCGACTGACCGGTCGGTTTTTGGCTTCCGCCTTTGTCAGCGGAGTTTTTGCAAGTCAAGTTTTCTAAGAGCAGAGAGATAAGAGGGAAGGGGTAGGATATGAAAAAAAAGCTTTATTTTAGTCTATCTTTAATATTGGTAACAATTTTTCTACTTACCGGTTGCGGTGAACAGCCGGAAGCCAAAATAGAAGAACCGGAGGCTGTTGCCGTAGAGACAGCTCAGGTGAAGCTAGGTGAATTAACAATTACAGATAAAGTAACCGGCACCATTTCTCCCAGGGAGGAAATAAATATAGTTCCTAAAATCGGGGGGAAGGTGGATAAAGTAGCTGTAAAAGTCGGGGACAGGGTAAAAGCCGGTGATCTTCTCATTCAGCTAGATACAACCGAAATTGTTGCCCAGGTAAGACAGGCTGAGGCTGCATTAGCGGCAGCCCAGGGGAATATAGCTGTAGCTGAGGCAAATTTTAATTTAGCTAAGGATAATTTTGAGCGTATGGAATACCTGTATCAACAAGGGGCCATTTCAGAGCAGCAGTTTGAAGGAAGCAAAAATCAGTTAGAACTTGCCCAGGCCCAGCTTGATAATGTTACAAGAGGTGCTGTGGAGCAAGCTCAGGCAGCCCTTGATTTAGCCAGAACTCAGCTTGATAATGCGGTAATTACTGCCCCATCTCAAGGGCTGATAGCTGCTGTTAATGTGGAAGTTGGGGAAATGGCTGGTCCTTCTATGCCTGTAGTTACCATTGTTGATTTAGATACGGTAGTAGCTGAGTTTAACCTGATGGAAGGACAGATCGGGCTGGTTAAAAAAGACATGGCTATGGAAGTTCTAGTCCAGGCGGCCGGTGATAAAAAGTTCCAAGGCAAGGTTAGTGAGATTAGTCCCGTGGCTGATCCCCGGACAAAAGCTTTTGCTGTCAAAGTAGCTTTGCCAAACGAGGATCTGGTTATTAAGCCTGGCATGACAGCCGAGCTGGAGCTAACTTTGGATAAAGCTACCGATAGTTTAATAGTTCCTGTTCAGGCAATTATGGAATACGAAGATAAAACCCATGTCTATGTAGTTAATAGTGAAGTGGTGACCCTTAAAGAGGTAAAAGTTGTCTTGGAAAATGAAACCCATAGCGCAGTTAAGGGGGATTTACAAGAAGGAGACGAAGTGGTAGTTGTTGGTAAAGAACAATTAAAGGATCAGGCTCAAGTCAGAGTGGTAAATAGGGGGGACCAATAGTGCATATCTCAGATTTAGCCATTAATCGGCCTGTTACCACTATCATGTGTATCTTGGTAGTGCTGATCCTTGGGTTTGTTTCCCTGACCAGTTTGAACGTGGACTTACTGCCGGAAATGGATTTTCCTGTGGCTATGGTTATGACTAGTTACCCGGGCGCCGGTCCCCAGGAAGTTGAAAGTTTGGTAACTAAACGGTTGGAAGCGGTTTTGGGGACTGTGAGCAATGTGAAAAATATTATGTCCTATTCTATGTCCGGTCAATCTGTGGTTATCCTGGAGCTTGAATGGGGAACTGATTTAGATATGACGACCCTTGAGATGCGGGAAAAAATAGATCTGGCCAGATGGGTGTTTCCCGATGATGTAGAACAGCCGATGGTCATGAAAATGGACCCTAATATGATGCCGATCATGATGTTTGGCTTGACGGGGGAAATGGGCCAGGAAGATTTATTTAA
>DUOV01000197.1 GCA_012838615.1 Clostridia bacterium
CTGCATTGAGTGGGAAATCCGGATCTCTCGTAACAATATCCACGTGTTCATCAATTCCGCCCCTGGCCAGCTCTTCACCAATGACGATAGTTCTAATCTGACCATGTACCAGATCTTTATCTGTATTTTGATTTATTATTGAGAGAGCATCTTCCACATTCTTTCCTTCAGCACTTAGCTGGATTGCCGATTTTTCGGCTTCTCTTTCGAAAAGAGGCATGGTGATAGTTACGGCGTGGTGCTCACGTTCCCCTTTATCAATGCCGATTCCTATAATAATACCAAGTTCTTCAATAGGTCTACCGAAGGTACAACCGGTACAAGCTACTAGCACTAAAGCCAAAAGGAGTAAGCCTATAATCCTATTTTGCAAGTTTACCGCCTCCTTTAACTTTCCTCACCAAAGATATGAGATAAATTACGGCAGGTAAAATATATGCTAATACTGCACCGGTTCTAGATAGGTATTTGGCAAAAACAAAGGCTTGGGTAGCGTTATAAACAAGATTGTCTAAAAGGTAAATAGGGGGAACTAAATAAAGAATAAATCCCTTATGCTCTTTCTGGTTAAAAATACGAGCTAAACTTAAAGCAGCCAGATAATAATTCATGGCCAGAGTAGTAAAAGTTATAATGACCCAAATAATATCTACAAAAATATCCAGCCGCTCCACGAAGGCAACTTCTATGGTTCTGGCCACAAAGATAGTTGGCCAAAGTTGAAATTGAAGTTCCCCTACTCCAAAAAAGCCAGTCAGAATAAAAACGGTAGCAGTATAGAGCAAACCCACTAGTAAAGTAGCTGCCTGCACAGGCAGCATAGACTTTTGCGGCTCTTTTAAAAAGGGATTGAGCAGCAAAACAGTTTCAAAACCTAAGAACCCATATAATGGAGCTTCCATTCCTTTTAAAACTGGCAGTAGGCCCACCGTCCCTACAGGAAAGATAAGCCTTGGCTCCAAATTCCAGGCCGGCCAGGCCAAGATAAAAAAAAGAGGAACGATATGATAGAAGTAAAGTGTAAATAGCCTGGCTATGACTTTAATCCCATTTCTAGTCAAATATACTAGGGCAAGCAGATAAAGCGCCCTAACATATATGAGAGGAAATCCAGGTAAAACCCAAACCGTTATCAAACCTGCTGATACAATCAGTAAATTAGCCCCATTAAGCAGGAAATAACTAAAATAGATAACAGATAACACAGACCCAAGAAACTTACCAAAAACTTTTTGGTTAATTTCTATTAAGCCTAACCCTTCAAAACGGCTAGCCAACTTTACAGCAACAGCTGCGGCCAACGCGGTTAAAATAGTTGCTAAAAAAACAGATATCCAACCATCCTGACCGGCTACGGCAGTAACGTCCCGGGGTAAGGTCAAAAGTCCCGCTCCTAGTTGGCTTAAAAAGATCAAAAAAAACAACTGTAAAGGAGTTATCTCGTTAAACTTAGCATATTTTTTAGTTTTCACGTTTAGGAACCTGCCTTTGTTTATCTTGGGCCCTGGCGGACTCGGGGCGTTTAAGCATGTAGCTTGGATGGACTTTAATAATCGTATCTTTTAAATCGCTAAATCTCAAAGGCGCAAAGGGAGCTGCATAAGGTACCCCAAAAGATTCCAAAGTAACAAGATGAGTAGTCAGCATAATCCAAGCGATAATAATCCCAAATCCTCCGAAAATCGAGCTGATTATAGCTATGGGAAAACGCACGAATCTTACTGCTAAACCAAAGTTGTAGTTGGGAATAATAAAAGTGGAAATAGCTGTTAAGGCTACTACAATAATTAAGAGAGGACTAAATAAACCTGCCTGGATGGCAGCATTACCAACAATAATACCTCCTACCACCCCTACGGTTTGGCCAACTGCGCTAGGGAGCCTGATTGCTGCTTCCCGCAGCAGTTCTAAAGTCAACTCCATGATTATGGCTTCGGTGAAAGGCGTAAAAGGCACTACTGCTCTAGATTCAGCTATGGGTAAAATAAGCTGACTAGGGATTAAATGGTAGTGAAAAGTAGTCAAAGCTATATAAATAGCTGGCAGAAACATTGACATTAAAACAGCAGCATAGCGTAACAGCCGAACGGCTGAAGCTGTTAGCCACTTATCGCTGTAATCTTCCGGCGAATTGAGAAACTGAGCCATGGTAACAGGTACAATCAAGGAAAAAGGTGTACCATCAACTAAAATAACATATCGCCCTTCTAACAGATGGGCAACGGCTTTATCAGGCCTTTCTGAAAACAGAGCTTGAGGAAAAGGTGAAAAAATATTATCTTCTATTAGCTGTTCCAATTTTCCTGAGCCTAGAACACCGTCTACTTCAACTTTGTCAATTCTTTGCAGCAGCTCGTCAAATATTTCCGGCTTGGCGATATCTTCCACATAGAGGATCATAAGTGCAGTATTTGTCCTTTCACCTACAAATGTCCTGTACACCCTAAGCTTTGGATCCTTTAAGCGCATTCTAATCAAGGCCAAGTTAGTCGTAATATTCTCATTAAAAGCATCCCGCGGGCCTCTTAGAGTAGACTCAATTTTTGAGTCCTCAACAGCTCTCGCTGCCCAGCTTTTAGTGTCGAGAGTTAAAGCCTTGGTATAGCCATCAAAAAGAACAACACTATCCCCAAAGGTAATAGCTTCTAAAGCCTTGCCCAAGGTGGTTACTTCAGCGATATTTCCGGAATTTAATATTTTTTCCTTAACAGCGTTAAATAGATCTTCCTGCATTATAAAACTTTTGTTAGAATCTATCATTAAGCCGTAGAGCAAATTATTAATTATATTCTTTTCGACTAAGGCTTCCGAATATACAACAGTTACTTTATGAGTGCCAATAGTTATCTCCCTAGTAACCAGATCTGGGGGATTACCAAGCATGTTTGCGAGCCACTCGACGTTATCACCAATTTTGTTAGAAAGACTAGTTTTATCACCGGGAAAGTCTATACTATCCCTCTTTACAGCTTTTTTTTGGGCTGGTTTACTTAGCATCTTGAGCAATGACCTAATACTCAAATTCTATTCCCCCAAAGAAATCTTTTTTTGTAGTATTTTCCTAAGAAAGTTTTTTTATCCCGATGAACAGAAGCATTTTATATTAATCCCCTTTCCTCTATTTAAGCAAAGTATAACTTGGCATTGTAAAACCATATTCACAGTAATGTAAAATCTATGTAAAATCACATAATAAAAAAAGCAGGCGAATGTTTTGTGGAGCGGGACTAATTTCTACAGCCGTCGCAATCTTTGCTAAAGGTCAACGCGTAGGAGTTATTCGTTGGGGACATTCCGTTCAGGAAAC
>DUOV01000198.1 GCA_012838615.1 Clostridia bacterium
AACCTTAAGCCCAGCCCAACTGCTAGCACTAAAGCAATCGTAGTCAGTAGAAAACCGTGCTTTTTCATTCCCTCTCCCACCTATACATTTTTATCCTCCTTGGAACGACCTACACCTTTAAAGTTGTGTTCCTTTTCTAAAAATGTATGTGAGAAAGCTTGCATCTATGCTTTTTAACTGGAACCTAACCTCTTTTGTGAACAAAAGAGGTTAGCCTTACTGTTATAGCACCTTATGTTTGTCATAAATAGTTTCTACTGAACCATCCTCATTTACCCCTACTACAAAATCTACAAGATGCTTATATTGCTCCGCTCTTCTAGTAAATTTTTTAGTAGGAAGGCCTATACCGTAACGGATAGTATGAACCTTGTACTCTACAACCAGTTCAAATATAGACTTTTTATAAATATTATCAGTAATCAACTCCTGAACTTTTATATAGTCTGGATAATAAAACCTGTCTTTATTTTTAAAGAAAAGGCATACTCCTTCTTTTTTACAGCAACTATATCAGGAATTATTCCGCCTTTGTTCTTTTCAGAATAATTGCGATCAGGATGAAGCATTATCCCTGTCCCACTTTGGGGAAAATCATAGGCCACTATGTTCCAGCCCTTACTAGAAAGGTAGGATAAAATAGTCTTGGTCACTTTTTCCTCTGTCAGTTAGCCATCCCTCCAAACTGCGCCATCTGGAAATATGATGGCATCTGCAAAATATGAATATATCCTTATATGCTTAACTTTAGAGTAGGTAGAACCATACCTTACTTGCATATAGTAACGTGATATCATCTCATTAGATAACTCATTAAAATCTTTGGTTAGCAAGTTTTTGTCTTCACTCTTTTTTACAGCTGCAAAGAAGTGGTCTATAGATATGTTTTTTGAGTTAGAAACCTTAATGGTTTTATTTTCATGATCAATTTCTAATCTACCCCATAGCAAAACCAGGTTATTTCTACGCTCTTCGTAGGTTTTTCCTTCCCTACACAACAAATAATCAAGAGCAGCTAAAGCTCCCGGGTAAGGATCACCACGAAAATTAGCATCAATCTTATAGCTTACTGTATTTTCACGGCTGCGTAGCAACTCACCTATTTTATAGTTCCGGGATTCATATTGCTGTAAGTAATTAAGAATGTATTCAGTAGGAATAGTTACTGTCGAAGTCACAGGAGACATTTCATGTATGGTCCTACCTGCACTTTTAGCTGTAAACTCCTGTTGCATAAGATTTCTACGTTGCCGGATAATAAGGTTTCCAAGTAAGTTGTTCCTGCCAGCAAGGACACCTGAACGGTTCCAAATCTAATTCAACTATCAGATCAGGGGTATCTAAATATAAAATTTTTTTAATATGATCAGGCATTGTATGAAAGTATCTAGGATTGTTGGCATCGCTTTCATACATTTTGTTTTTAATTACCTCATGATTTCTCAAGTCAGTATGGGCAATTATATAATCGGCAAAACTCTCCGTGCTACTGCCCTTTCCCCTGCTCGGAGGGAAGGCAAATCTCCTATTGCATCTAAGACCGTATAGTATTCTCTACCGGTTTCCGGCCCATTTGTTTTTTCCATATCATTAAAGTCAAACACTTTTCCATCTCTAAAACCGACAAAAATTAATCTTTGTCTTTTTTGGGGAACACCAAAGTCAGCAGCATTAATCATCTCACATGCTACTCTGTAACCTCCCGCTTCAGATATCCCTTTTTTGATACTTTCTACAAATACACCATTTTTTGTGCTTCTCATTCCTGAGACATTTTCTATAACTACAACTTTAGGCTGAAGTGCCTTTACAAAGCGTAAAAACTCAATATATAAGAAATTTCTTCGATCATCAAATCTTCTTTTTTTATTATTTAATGAAAAGCCTTGACAGGGGATACCACCAATTAAGACATCAATTTCCCTATAATCTATTAATCTTTTTATATCTTCAGGAGTTACTTTACGTATATCTCCCAGAATTGTACTTGCCCCAGGATGGTTTGCCTGAAAAGTTTCAATGGATGGTATATGTATATCTGCCCCTAACAAAATGTCATAACCCGCCATTTCAAATCCACAGGAAGTCCCCCCACAGCCACAAAACAACTCCACCACGGTAGGGTTGGTTCCGGTATATAAACTGCCTTGATTATATTTAACATCACCATTATTGTAATAGGTGTTTTCTTCTGTATAAGTTTTACCTAGTTCACTTGTATCCATTTTAGACTCGCTCCTAAATAGACAATCTGGTTCTTTGCATATTTTCTCAACCACATCCCAAAAAACCTTCCGGTCTTAAAACATTTTGCGTGAGAGGTTGGTTTCATAACTTTCTTTTAAATAAAACAAAGTCCCAATCTTTGTTCTCAGGACTTTGTATGATCTCTTTATTAAAAATTTGGTTAAGATACATTGTGAGCTAAATCAACAAACTTAGTAAACTCTGCTAAAAAGCCTACCTCCACCGTCCCTGTGGGACCGTGGCGGTGCTTAGCTACAATGATTTCAGCAATCCCTTTTTTCTCTGTTTCCGGGTCATAATATTCAGGTCTGTGAATAAACAATACACAGTCACTATCTTGCTCAATTGAGCCTGACTCTCTAAGGTGACTTAAGGCCGGACGCTTATCATGAGTCTGCTCAACTGCCCGGCTTAATTGGGACAAGGCCAGCACAGGTAAATTAAGTTCCCTGGCTAGTGCTTTTAGGTTACGGGAAATCTCAGCAATTTCCTGTTGTCTATTCTCTGTTCTCCTGCTGGACTGCATCAGCTGAAGATAGTCGATAATGATCAAACCTAAACCGTTCTCTGCTTTCAGTTTACGGGACTTGCCCCGTACCTCCAGGACACTAATCCCGGGAGTGTCATCAATATAGATTGGCGCTTCCGCCAAACGCCCTGCTGCCATAGCCAGCCTTTTCCAGTCTTCCTCCAGTAAGTAACCGGACCTAAGTTTACTTTGATCAACTAAAGCCTCTGAGGAAAGCATCCGCAAAACTAACTGTTCTTTAGACATTTCCAGGCTAAATATGGCTACCGGGATTTTATGCTTTATGGCTACTTTTTGAGCGATGTTGAGACAAAAAGAAGTTTTGCCCATACCCGGCCGGGCAGCGCAAACAATCAAATCACTATTATGGAGCCCTGACAATAGTTTATCCAAATCACGAAAAGTAGGAACCCCGGTCAGATCTTCCTTATAGCGAGCCAGATTTTCCAGGTAATCCAGGGTCTCCATCAAGAGGTCCTTAATCGGAACAAATCCTTCCCTACGCCTTTCACTAGAGACCTGCATTACCATTCTTTCAGCCTCATCAAGAAGGTGGGCTACGTCTTCCACTCCCTCATATCCTTTTTGGGCGATTTGGGTAGCAGTAGCAATAAGTTGCCGCAAAATAGCCTTTTCCGCAACAATCTTAGCATAGTACTCAGCATTGGCCGCTGTAGGCACTACACTAGAAAGGACAGCCAGATAAGAAACTCCACCTACTCTTTCCAGCAAACCGCGAGACCTGAGAGCATCAGTTAAAGTGACCAGGTCCACAGCTTGCCCTCCCTGATGCAGATCTAAGATGGTTTCATAAATAACCTTATGGGCATCTTGATAAAAATCTTTTGATTTTACCAGCTCCACAATCTGGTCTATAGCATCTTGATCTAAGAGGAGGGAACCTAATAAAGCCTGTTCGGCTTCCGTATTTTGAGGTGGTACACGATCAAATAAAACACTCACTCCTTATTCCCCCAAGAGATTCCTCTATTTATATGCTATCAAGTAGTTGATAGCCTCTTCAATAGTTTTAACAGGAATAACTTCTATTCCTTTTAAACTAACTGGTACATCTTTTTTGTTTTCTTCCGGAATAAGCACCCTTACCATACCGGCCTGTTTGGCGCCGTAAATCTTTTCGTAGATTCCACCTACCGGTTTTACTTTGCCCTGAATAGATATTTCCCCGGTTACAGCCACGTCCTGCCGTAGGAGCTTATTATTCAAAACGCTGTAAATAGCTAGACTAATGGCCAGACCGGCAGAAGGACCGTCAATGTTACCACCGCCGACCACATTGATATGGAGATCATAATCGCTTAGTTCTAAACCACACAGCTTTCTAATAACTGCCCCTGCGTTAAACACCGAATCCTTAGCCATGCTGCCGGCAGTTTCATTAAAACGTATTCTCCCTTTACCCTTTTCCCTGCAGGGAAAGGCTACCGCCTCAATCTCGATTACTGAACCGATAAAACCGGCTACACCTAGACCAAAGATACGGCCCGTCTCACTTTCGGAACTGGCTTTTTGGGTCACATAAGGAGTCATACGGGCAGACTGGACTACACTATAGACGTGTTCAGCAGTAATACAAAGCTTATCCGGACTCTCACCTTTAAGGTGAAGCTGATAAAGAGCTAACCCATAAGCATCTGCCAAAATGTTATTAGCCTTCCGACCTTCTATAGTGTACTCGCTGATGATTTCAGGAACCTGAGGTTGGATATTAACCTTCAGTCTCGCTGCAGCTTGGACAACAATATTTTGGATTTCAGCGGGAGTTAGGGGTTCAAAAAAAACTTCAGCACACCGGGAGCGGAGAGCAGGATTTAATTCTCCCGGGTCTCTGGTAGTAGCTCCTATTAAAACAAAATCAGCCGGAGCACCTTCCTCAAATATTTTTTTAATATACTGGGGCACATTTTCGTCATGAGGATCATAATAGGATGATTCAAAATCAACCCTCTTGTCCTCCAAAACTTTTAACAATTTATTCAAAAGCAGGGGATCCATTTCCCCAATTTCATCAATAAACAGAATACCGCCGTGGGCATCGCTTACCAGACCTAATTTAGGTTCGGGAATACCTGTATCGGCCAGATCTCTTTTTGCCCCTTGATAAATAGGATCATGTACTGAACCAAGAAGGGGATTAGTCACATCCCTCGGATCCCATCGTAAAGTGGCACCATTTACTTCTATAAACGGTGCATCTTCTGCGAAAGGAGTGCCACAAATTTTTTTAGCCGCCTCTAAAGCAAGTCTGGCTGCCGTTGTCTTACCTACCCCGGGAGGGCCGTAAAGTAAAATGTGCTGGGGAAAGGGAGAAGCGATTTTAGAAACCAAGGCTTGAACGCCACGTTCCTGACCTACTATTTCCTCCAACCTTGCCGGCCGCAAAATCTCCATAGCCGATTTGGCCAGCTTCACCTGTTCCATCTTTTCTAAGACAGCCAGTTTCTTTAAAGTCTGAGCATTTTCAGGACCTGCACTTTCCTTAAGGATTTGCATTTTTATTTCCTGAACATACTCCTCGTGTCTTTCCTGCATCTTTTCAGAGATCTTACGTTCCAGCTTATCTTCAACTACTTTACGAGCCATGTAATCAGCCAATTCTTCTTCCAACTCTTCTAAAAGCTCCGGGATTTCTTCCAAAGAAGGCTTATCTTCTAAAGTTGGATCTTCAAAAACAATTTTTTGCAGGGCCAATACCCGTTCAGCTAAGTCGCCGGAACGGAGTAAATCTAAGGCTTCTAATTTACTTGCTTTTAAAATTACCCTGTCAGCTCCGTACAAGTCATGTAGTATTCCATAAATGGCCATGACCTGGCGTCCGATAGGATCTTTCTCCTGCTGTAATGTTTCCATCAATGTCTGGGGTGGATGTTGATCATGTTGCATTACCTTGTTGATACCCCTTTCGGTTTTTTTGTTACTCGGCTACCACTTGGACCATTATTTTGGCAACTACCTGGGGATGAACTCGAATCGTTACGGGATAAGTGCCCAAGGCTTTGATAGCCTCTTTGATTTCAATTTTTCTTTTATCAATAGAGATGTCAAAATTCTTTTCTAAAAGCTCAGCAATTTCTTTATTAGTAATAGAACCAAAGAGCTTACCATTATCACCAACTCTGGTTGCTGCCTGGATTGTTTTTCCCTCAATTTTTTGAGCAGTTTCCTTAGCCTTTTTAAGTTCAAGCTCTTTTTTCTGCTCCTGTTTTTTCTTCAGATTTTTCAATTCCTTTAAATTTCCGCTGGTGGCTTCTACTGCCAGATTCTTTGGTAAAAGGTAATTTCTAGCGTAGCCATCAGATACGTTTACCACATCACCTTTTACGCCCAAACTCTTAATATCCGCCTTTAAAATAACTTTCATTAAATCACCCCGTTTTACTTTTGTTATGATATATATCCCGTTCAATCCGGTTTAAGGGCTTGCTTCAAATTTTTTTACCACCGGTTAGTCTACGATAATCAAATAATGTATCAAATATCCCCAAAGACGAAATAAAAATAAAAGCAAAGGGAAAATACATAAAGGTCATGAGTATTATTAAAAACCTAAAGCCTTTAGCAACTTTAAACTTATCTAAATAAAACTTTAAAATAGCCATGCCTATCACGAAAAAAATAGGCCCATAAACCAGCATAACATTTTGACCAATTATCTTTAAAACTTTCCACCGGGTATAATCACCTAATAAAAACAAACCGAAAGCAACAATAAACCCCCATATGTAGTACCAGGGAATGCGCCAAGTTTGAAAGGGCGGTATACTTGGCAAACTAATATGCATTTTCTTCAAAATAATCCTGCTCAAAAAGAAACTTAAAAAGGCACTACTCAAAGAGCTTACAACCATAAATCCAGGAATGAGGGAAATAACTACGGTTAACAACCCTTGCATCATACTTTGAATTTGGGCTTCTGAAAGACCACGTTCAGCCAGGTTTTCGAGGAAGCCCATTTGCTCATACATTTCCAGAACAGCATCCATAGCTTCCTGGGCTTGCGTTTGGAGGTAATCAGGCGAAAAGCCCGTTAACATAAAAGAAAGGAAGATGACTAGTATAGTCCCTAAGACAGCAGCCAGACAGCCATAAAAAAGTGTTTTGCCAACAGAAAGCTTCTTGCGAAAAGCAAAGCCGTAAATAAGGCCCATCAGGCCATATTCTAAAACTAGAGCCAAGCCGCTAAATGGTGTCCCGAACATCATAATAAGGACTGTCGACACCAGTAAAACCAGCAAGCCAACCCGCATATCATGTCTTAGACAAATAACAATAATGGGAATGATCCATAAAAAATTGGTGATTAAGCTTAAGGGCGGTAAAAATAAACCTATAATAGCCAAAATGGTAGCTATCGCTGAAAGTATCGCACCTTCTACCAAGGCTTTTATTTTAATCGTACTATTCTCATCTCGTTTGCGATAATCCTGCACCTGTCCATCCCCCAAAAGACTACATTTCAGTTAGTTCTCTTTACAACTTATTTATCCTTCTGCCAACTTTAGTGGCTTCTTAATATATCTACCTTAAATGAGAATATTTCCTAAAGCATAGTAAAAAAGCCTACGGCTTTTTAAGTCACCACGACGCCTCCTATATGAGGCTAGTCCCTGTGGGAGTCCTCAGTCGCCAGTCACCAGTAAAGGCATGCCTACAAGGAGGCGGATGTTTTGTGGAGCGGCATGTTTTACACTATAGCGCCTTCTGGCCCCTATCTCCAGTAATATATAGTATAAAACAAGGGGGCATCCATTGCCCCCCAACTTAAGTTACATAATTATTCTGCTGTGGTGAAAGGCAACAAGGCAATATGTCTAGCTCTTTTAATGGCTGTTGTCAATTGCCTCTGGTGCCCAGCACAGTTACCGGTAATACGTCTGGGTAAAATTTTACCACGTTCTGTAATAAACTTTTTTAATCTATTAACATCTTTATAATCAATGGCTTCTACCTTATCAACGCAGAAAGCACATACACGTTTACGACCGCGACGACGTTCACGTTTCATTTACTACCCTCCTATCTAAAATGGGAGATCATCGGGAAAATCAAACCCTGTTCCCAAGGGATCGTCTATATTCCCGCTGCCTTGGCCGGCAGGGCTTTGAGGTTTATCCTTTGGCCAATCCAGAAAGCGCACATTTTCGGCCACAACTTCTGAAATTTGGCGCTTTTGACCTTCTGCTGTATCATAACTCCTGACTTGCAGTCGTCCTTCCACAGCAACTAACCGGCCTTTGCCCAAATTATTAGCACAAATCTCGGCTAACTTTTGCCAGACAACTATTCTGATAAAATCAGCTTCCCGTTGTCCTTGTTGGTTAGTAAAAGGACGGTCTACGGCCAAGGTAAAGGTTGCCACAGCAATTCCGTTGGCTGTATACCTGAGTTCCGGATCTCTTGTTAAACGGCCTATCAATATAACTTTATTCAGCAAAGTCTACACTCCTTTGCTTAACTGACTTTTTCATCTTCATGCCTAACAACAAGGTGCTTTAAGATCGCTTCATCGATCTTAATAAGCCGCTCCAGCTCCTGACAAGCTTCTGTTGAACTCTTAAAGTTCATCAGAACATAATAGCCTTCACGGTTTTTCTTTACCTCGTAGGCCAGTCTGCGCATACCCCATTCTTCAACATTGGCGACTTCCCCACCATTGTCCAGAATGATTTGCTTATACTTTTCAATAACTGCAGGTCTTTGTTCATCGTCTACATTCTTGTTGATAATGTACATAAGTTCGTAATTGCGCATGACTTTTCACCTCCCTTCGGACTAACGGCCCCTATATAAATAAGGGCAGGGTGTGGGTACTAGATAACCACTATTCAAAAATTATAACATTAGAAAAGTCTAATTACAAGAAAATGGTCTAGTTTTTCTAATAAAAAGAGCAATATTTTGTCTAGTTATAGCAATTTTATAATAGTCAAGGGTTTGGTTTATTCTGTAAAATTAACAATGAATGCTTAGGTTACGTTAAATTTTCCCCACTTTTTTTATTTTTAGATTTTCAGAAAGGAGCCTTTTGATGAAAAAGAAAAGCCATTTAGCTCTAATTTCTGTTATGTTGCTGGTCTTATTTCTTATTACTTCTTCAGCAGGTGGTGTTAGCGCCAATGTTGATCCACCGGAAAATCTCCTAGATACATTTCCTTCTGACGAGGTAATTGACGAGTTAATTGTGGACACAACCCCACCCCAATTCGGTTCGGAAGGAGTTTTGACTGTAACCAATCTTGATGCAACGAGTATTACTCTTGAGTGGAGTACTGCTGAGGATGATGTAGGGGTAATAGGGTATAAGCTTTTCCAAGACGGAGCAGAGGTGGCAACTTTAGAGGAAGGACAAACAGGCTATACTGTTACTGAACTTACAGAAAATACAGTCTATTTATTTAAAGTGGAGGCGGGAGATGGAGCAGGAAACTGGAGTACTGACGGCCCGGAAATAACTATAACTACACTAGCGGCACCTGACACTAAGCTACCGGAGACATCTGCCTCTGCTCCATCGGTGTGGGCAGAAGGCTATCCTGTGGCTACAGATATTACAGATCAAGGACTTACTCTTTTGCTTCAATCTACTGAGGAAAGAACTGCTTACTACCTAATCTTAGAAGGCGAAGCCCAAGCGCCCAGTATAGAGCAAATCAAGGCCGGCCAGAAAAGTAATGGTGAACAACTGCCGGACAAGCGTGCCGGTTTCATTTCCTTGCCGGCTCATACTGAAATAAAAGTTGATATATCTGATCTGAATTCTGATACTTTCTACAGCATTTTTGTGGTTGCCTGTGATACAGATGGAAACTTACAGGAACTACCTGTTTGCTTGGAAGTTAGTACATTAGAAATGGAAGAAGAAAAAGAAGAAATATACGATGAAGATGTAACAGAAGAGATAGTAGCTGAAGAAATAATAGAAGAAGAAATAGCAATTGAAGATGAGACAGAAGTAACGGCATTAGAGGATACACTTCCGTTAGATATTCAGGCTTTAGATCTACAAGCAATGATGGAAAATGCCAACATGGCAAATGTCAATGATGCAGGTGCCCCCGAAATCGAGTGGCTAAAAATCATTTCCGCTGAAGGGAAATTGTCTAAATCTAGTGAACCCAATAGCAACGATAAGGTATGTATATTAAATTCTTTGGACGGTGGTTATTACCTGGTAGGCAACTGCGACCAAGGAATCTACATCTTAAAAACAGACGCTGAAGGTAAGGTCTTAGCTAAGTATATTAAGGAACCAGATGCCCAACAGCGAATTGAAACTTACGCAGCTACCTTGTGCAGCGATGGGAGTATTGCCATCGTAGCATCAAAAGTCAAACTAGTTGTAGAGGGTAGTTTGGAGATGCTGCTGTTGAAAGTTAAATTTAACAAAGATCAAGAAAGTGAAGATTTTATTGTTGATCAAAATTCCATAATAGAAAAAACTTTTCCATCTTCAACTGACCCGCTAAATGATTCTTACAACGACAGGGTAGGAAAATCAATAGTCCAGACTAGTGACGGTGGATATATTATTGCAGGCTGTGCTGCCCGTACTTTTACAGAGGCAGAACTTGATAATAGCCCTTGGTCGCGTCAAATAGTTAGAAATAGCAAATACTGTCAGCTTTTCTATCTAATGAAAGTTGACAGCCAATTTAATCTAATGTGGGAAAAGGTCTATTTTGACAATTTTATGTCTGATAATGTGGCAAGATCTTTTGATTCCAAAGCCCGATCAGTAAAGCAGGTTTCTGAGGGCGGCTTTATTGTACTAGGTGATGCGGGTTATTATTATCCTCCCCATAACGGTGATAATTATCCTAAAAGCGGAGATTGTCTATTTAAAGTTAGTGAGGCGGGGGATTTAATATGGGCAGAGTTTCTAGAACAGTATAATGGTCCTTACATTGCTACAGCACCTGAGACTGTGTTGGAAACAAAAGATGGAGACTTTGTCAGCACCATATTTAAAGATCTAAGCTATGCTGAATTTTATGGCGGTTTATACAAGGTTGATAAGAATGGAAACAAACTCTGGGAAAAATATTATGCTCCTGAAAATGGGCGCTGGATTCCGGAGGCTTTACTGGAAACAGATGATGGCGGTTATATTGTTGCTGGGAGCATCTATTATGGTATACCGATTTGGAAACGCAATAGTCGTATAATAAAGGTTAGCAAATCCGGAACATTAATTTGGGAGTGCTACGGGCTAGGCGACCAATTTGGGGATGTGGAGAATAATGCCCATTCCATGGTTTTGACCGAAGATGGGGGAATTATTGTTGGCGGGTATTTGCAGACACCTGAAAAAACTAAACCACCAGAGGCATTACTTGCTGGTGGGATAGTGCCTGCCGATACTGAGGTTACTTTTACCTCAGACACAAGTGGTGCAGATATATATTATACAACGGATGGAACTGATCCCAATGTAAACAGTCAAAAAGGAAATTCAGTAACTATTAACGGAACACCTGGGGAAGTGGTAACGGTAAAGGCTTTGGCGGTAAAAGACGGGATGATGGAGAGTGATATAGCTACTTTTACCTATACGATAGCCAAACCTTCAGATTCAAACAAAGTGGCAGCTCCTACGGCAACAATTGCTGGTGGGATAGTGCAGGACGAAACTGAGATCGCTCTTAACTCAGATACAGACGGTGCTGTCATATATTATACATTAGATGGTACAGAACCGAATGAAAAAAGTTTTAGTGGAAGTTATGCAGGTATCAGGGGCACACCGGGGGAAATCGTGACCCTAAAGGCCTTTGCGGCTAAAGATGGAATGATCGCCAGCGACATTGCCACTTTTACTTATACCATAGAGGCTCCCCAGGATGAAGTTAGTGAATATTCACCTTACCTGTTAAAACTCAGACCACCCTTAAATGTAAATGTGTCTGTAGTCTACAACAGCCAAAACAAGACTGTAGATATAAAGGCATCCGCCTATTGTAGCCAATGTGGTGGTATCTTAGATCGTACAAATACTACAACCGCTGTTTATCAGATAGTGGATGAGGGAGGTAACCCATTAGAATTAGATATTTCAGGTGACCTGGGTTGGAACCAGGAAAATGAACAATGGGAGGCCCTAAATGTGAACCTCAGCCAGGTTATCTCTCAAGCTGCTGCCGTAGTGGTAACTTTTGAGGATAACAATCAGCATAGGGCAACAGCCCAAGGTGAGATTTATGCGGGAAATGCCAAATTAGGTCTTTCCACATATAACGTTATACCTGGTGGGAATGTATTTGTTTATGCAGCTTTTACTGATCTTGAAGGAGAAAATGCTCCAAGAAAAGGGGATTTAAGTGTAAGATTTGAAGGAGGTAGGGATAAGTTTGTACTTTCTGACAATGGTGAATTTGGAGACCTTGTTCCAGAAGATGGCATCTACAGTAGTGAGTTTAGTATTTTAGGTAAGGGTTTCGTTGAAATAGAACTCTACCTGGGAAATACGTTAGTAGATAGTAAGATTATCAATGTAATAGATAAGCCGGAATTAGCAGTCATTACAGATTTTGATGCTCTTTACGCCGAATTTAAAGATACAGGCATGCAAGATGGGGAAGATATTGATGGAAACGGAACTGGAGATTACTATGATCTTTTAGAATGTTTAGCCCAGTATGCCGAGGCCCATAAGGGAGTAGTCTTTAACTTGGACCAGGAGATTTCGAAAAATAATGGTTACAAATATGACTATGATGCTCTTACCCACGCTGCCAGATATACAAAAGCCAGAGAGATTGATACCTTTATCAAAAATATTAGCCCAGGGGAAAGTATAAAAAACATAGCAATTATCGGTGATGATGAAGTTGTACCTTTTGCCAGAAGGCTTGATCCCACCTACAATATAGACGGCGATAACAAGTATTGGGAACAAGAGTACTATGATGATATGCGTGGCGGAGGGGATAATCCTACCATCCTAGACTCTCAAAAAGGTTATATCATGACTGACGTTCCTTACGGTTCTTACAGCGATCATAACCCTGATTATAGCACCAGGCCCCATTTGGATGCCGGGGTAGGCAGGGTTTTTGCAGATAGACCCTTGCAGCTAAAAAATATTATTCTAGGCTATCAAGAACCTATTCGTTTAACTAATGCGGCAGTATTCCAAATGGAAGAAGATACAATTGACTGGCTCAATTCGGCTAATAATACATTGCAGCCCGTTTTAAATGCTAATTTTAAGATAGGTTTTGTAAATGACAGCAGCAACCCGGGATTTGAAACAGGAAAGTACTACTCATATGATCGGGTAAACTATCCTGCCGGCTGGACTCCTGCTGATGTAACTACTGCCCTGCAAAATGTCTGTTTAAATATGCTGTGGACCCATTGTGATCATCTGAGGGCTTTGACACGTAAGGATGGTCCCCTTAAAGCTGATCATCTTAGAAGCATGATAGAATCACCAGGTCATGTTTTAATCAGCACAGGATGCCATTCCGGATATTCCATTTCCCATGATTCACCTGAGGGAAACTATGATTATTACAACAATAGTTTGGTAAAAAGTATTATAGAAAAACAGATTTCCTATATAGCTCCCACAGTTTATGGTATCGGTTTTAAAGACTATGTAGGCTATCATGATTTGATGATGCAAAGATTCTTAGAAAATCTGCTGGACACCTCCACTTCTACAGTAGGGGAAGCTCAGGTAAAAGCCTACCGTGAGTACTGGCAAAGAATCCAGCCCAATTTTGCAGGATATTTTAATGTTTATGCTGCTTACGGGACTTGTTATTATGGTCTGCCAACCCAGCCAATAGATCATATCGGTAGCGGATTTAGAACAACTGCAGCAAATAGCAAGCTAGCCACTTTTACTGCTGAAGCAAGTTCTGTTCCGTCCAAGATCGTGCTTGAACCTGAATTTAAGGTATCAGAACCCGCCGACGGTAAAACCCTTTTTGAAGCTCAGGGCGAAGGGAGTTTCAACCTGCAGGCATTTGCCCCGGTTATGCCTTTGATTACCAGAAAGATTACACTTCCGGCAGATACTATAATCAGGGAAGTAGATTTAGCAGCATTTTCTGCTTCTGAATTCCAGGAAGAAGTCATTTTACCTACTGCCATACCGGTCCATAAGTCCAGGGGAGCCCTTGAAGGCAGTTATGAGCTACCCGACACTTACCCCGAAACTATCTACTGGTGGGATACTTATGATGATGGTACCGGCCTGGAGTTGGTTCTTAGTGTCATACCAATGCAGTACAACAAAGACAGTAAAAAAGTGACTCTATATGATCGTTTGGAGTTTGAAATAATCACCGAAGCAAATGAAGTTTGGACTTGGGGTTCTAATTGCTATGGCCAAATAGGCGATGGAACCAAAGATGACAAAACAGTACCAACAAAAATTGGAAGTGATGGCTGGACAGCAGTTGCAGCCGGGGGCAGCCGTACTTTAGCTATAAAAGGAGATGGCTCCCTCTGGCTTTGGGGCGATGATGGCAGCGGAATGGAAAAAACCATACCCAGCCAAATTGGTAAGGACAAAGATTGGGCGACAGTTACGGCAGGGCCGTTCCACATTTTTGCCTTAAAGAAAAACGGCAGCCTGTGGATTTGGAATTCCAGTCAGTTAGATGATGGTACACCAAGAGTGCCGACCCAGATTGGCGAAGATTATGACTGGATCTTGGCTGCAGCAGGAGAATCCCATTTTGCAGCTTTAAAAGAGGACGGCAGTCTTTGGACCTGGGGAAGTAATTATGACGGACAGCTAGGGGATGGTACAAAAGAAAATAAAGTGGTACCAACAATGCTCGATGGTGATAAGGATTGGGTAGCTGTGGCTACAGGAAGTAACCATACTTTAGCTATAAAATCCGACGGCAGCCTTTGGAGCTGGGGCAATAACTTTAACGGCCAGTTAGGTACTGGGGATAAGGAATACAGTTCTTCTCCAAGGAGAGTTGGTACCGAGAATAATTGGGCAAAAGTATTTGCTAATGACATGCGCTCCTTCGCTTTAAAAACCGACGGTTCCCTTTGGGCTTGGGGAGGCAATGTTGGTACAGATCCTATACTGACTCCGACCCAGATTGGTACTGAAGATGGTTGGAAAACAGTTGCTCCCGGAGACCGCCATGTTGTGGCGTTAAAGCTAGACGGAAGTCTTTGGGTCTGGGGTGAAAATTACGCTGGACAGTTGGGCGATGGTACAACAGAAGATAAGCTTATACCAACCTTAATTAGTAATGATTTAGCTTGGATAGGTATAGCCGCTGGCAGCGATCATTCAGTTGCAATAAAAGACCGTTCCACCGTATTGAGTGATGATGTAGCTACCGTAGCTATAGACAAGGCAGCTTTGACTTGGAATGTAATTAAAGGTGCAAACGCTACACAAAACAGCGTAACTACCAACTTGAACCTAATAACTTCTGGAGCCAACGGCACAACTATCAGTTGGAGTATAAACCCAGACGAAGGCTTGATCAACACCGCTACCGGAGCAGTTACAAGGCCAAGTAATAGCCAGGGAGATAAAACAGTAACTTTAACTGCAATTATAAGTAAAGGAGAGTTTAGTCAAACCAAACAGTTTGTACTGACCATCACAGCTCTTTCAAAGGGCAACCCAGAAGATCCAGGTGATAACGGTAGTGAGCCAAGGGGTGACGGACCAGGTAGCAGCAAAAAAGATAGGGTAAATGAAAATAAAGCAGTCGCTTATGACGAAAATAGCTTAAATGAAGCTTTCGAAAAGGCCACACCTGACGCTGATGGCAAGAAAATGATCAGCATCGAGCTGACCCAAGTACCGAATACCCAATTATTTAGAAATGAATTTCCTGCATCTGTCTTTACCTCAGAAAACGGAGACAGGTTGATTAAGTTAACTAGTGATGTGGGTACAATTGTCTTACCTTGCAATATGCTGGCAGGTACAGAGCTTGAAAGCAAGGATAATATAACTATTAGTATTAGTAAAGCAGAAAAAGCTAATCTTTCACAGGAAATGCAAAATATCATCGGTGATAGGCCTATAATAGATTTAAATATCAGCCAGGGAAATCAAAAACTTACCTGGTATAACCCTAGTTCACCGGTAACCGTATCCGTACCCTACACCCCTACACCGGAAGAATTGGCTAACCCTGAACATATTGTTGTATGGTATATTAATGAGGAAGGAAATGCGGTTGCCGTACCTAACGGTCGCTACAATACTGACACCGGTATGGTGACCTTTACCACTACCCATTTCAGTCAATTTGCCATCGCCTATGTGCATAAGACCTTTAAGGATTTAGATAGGGTGCCCTGGGCCAAAAAAGCTATAGAGGTGATGGCATCTAAAGGAATCATAAGTGGTACCGGAGAGAACATCTACTCACCTACAGCTAACATTACGAGAGCAGATTACTTGGTACTGCTGGTAAAAACCATGGGGCTGTCAGCCGATTTTGATAATAATTTTGATGATGTAGAAGCAAGTGCCTATTATTATCAAGCCATCGGGATCGCTAAAAAACTTGGAATTGCCGCCGGAGATGAGAATAACCGCTTTAACCCTAGAGAGAACATTTCCAGGCAGGATATGATGGTTTTGACGGCCAAGGCACTAGAAAAGAAGGGTTTGGTGGATAGTGAAGTTTCGGCTTCCTTACTAAATAGATTTAATGACCAAAGAGATATTGCCCAATATGCGGTGCAAAGTGCTGCGACTCTGCTTAAGGAGGGACTTATAGCCGGTGACGGGGGTAAGCTAAGACCTCGTACACAAACAACCCGTGCCGAAGCAGCTGCATTTTTGTATAATATATATAATAGATACGAATAAACATAGAAACTGGCTATATTAAGGATATTATTTCAGCAAAAGCAGGGCAAACCGCCCTGCTTTGTTTTATTCCTCGTGTATTATTGGCTAGAAACAATTATTATCAGGCAAGGGGACAGGTCCCTGTCCTCTTGTCTTAAATTAGCCAAGTTTGGTTACCGTACATTTTCCCATATTAGTTTCAACCTTATAAAATTGATGCAACGATGGATCAATGTTAATCTCAGAAACAGCTTTTTGAATACTTGGGAGATCCTCTGAGGAAAATCGTATGGAAAGACCACAACTTGCAGTAATTTTCCTCAGAGTCGGCATTATAGCAATGTTAAAACCTTTTTCTCTAAGATGCTTGTGAGCCTTCATTGCCACATGAGTGTTAGCAAAGGCAATCAGGTAATAAGAATCCCTCAAGTGATGATACTCCTTTACCTGGTCATGAATAAGCAGCCCTCTGTTACTTAATTCTAATTCAGTTTAGAGACCCTTTCGTTATTATTCCACTTTTCTACTTTCTTGCCTACAGTAGTGGAGGGATCGATACCATCAATAATCTCTGCCTTTTCCACCCATTCCAGATAAGGCATGAATAAAGGAAACTTTTCATTAATTTTACTTTCATTTAGGAAAGTATCAAAGCTTTCAATACCACAAGCTTCCAAGTAGGTAAGGTCAAAGAAGGATGCCATATCCTTGACATAGGGTATTTTTTCTTCCGGTATGCCAAAGCTATACCAGAAATCTAAGTAATTTTGAATATTGGTTTCATCCACATGCCAAGATAAAGTACGTCCTTCAGCATTGGTCTTGAGGAACATAGTACGAAGACCTACATCCGGGGATGTCCCAAAGTCATCAGCAAACATCATAGCTGCGTTGTATGGATGCTCATACATATACTTAATGGCAAGACAGTGTGCCAGGACCAATCTAGTAGTCAATTCAGGGTGGGCATCGGCAAAATCCCTATTGATAAAGTATCCGCAGTGCAAGCCCCAGCCAGACTGTAGATCCTCCGAAATGTGCCCGCCCCACTCAACGCCGATTATCTTGCCAATGCCTTCTTCCTCAACTATTGAGGCATAGGGATCACAGCACATAAAGCCATCGATCTGACCGGCTTTCAGAGCATACATCGCATCTTCTTGCTTCATATCAACGCCATCATAGAGGGTATAATCGGTCGGTATGCCAACCTGTTCACAATAGCTTAACCAGTAAGGGGAATACATATCTTCCTCAGTAACGGTTATCCTTGCCCCTATTAATTCTTCAGCAGAAGTAATATCTTTTCTAACAACAAAATACTTAGAGCCTCCCAGGTGATTGTTTGCAGGCATAAATACAGGTGCTCCCTTGTTAGCAGCTTTTACCATCGAGCTAAAACCCGAATATCCGACTACCATATCTCCGGAGCCCATGGCAGCGGCAACCTGTCCAGTTTTAGTAACAACCACATTCAAGTCAAGTGCCTCGTATAAACCAGTAGCTTCACCGATAATGGCCGCGACCATGTGGTCACAGTCATAATAGCCCATTTGGATAACATAGTCCTTGTCTTCCTCGGGAATGTCCGGAAGATTATCGAGATATGGTGCAATCTCTTCATAGGGATCATAATCAGTCTGGACAACATTTGTCTGCTGACCGCTATCTGCGCATCCGGTCAATGCTAGGAGCAGCATTAAAATCACTAGTGAACCAGCAATTATTTCTTTTTTCATAACACAACCTCCCATTTAAACTACCTTGTATACTTTCAAAAGCCTAGAAAACATGGATTTATCTACATTTTTTATTTCCTCACGGGAAATCGTCATTGCAACAAAATACGGAAAGCACACAGATCACTTTTTCCACCTCAACAGGACTGATTCAAATAGAAGCAAAATCCTGTCTTGTGCAAAACCAAAGACCCCGGCTAGGATCATAAAAGCTATAACCTTCTCGGTTAGCATCTCTAATTGTGCCTGCTTGATTAAAAATCCAAAACCCGAATTTGTTGCAATGAACTCAGCTCAGACAACGGACATCCATGCCGAACCCAGGGCAATTCGTACACCGGTAATAAGTCCTGAAAGAGAGCCAGGAAGTACCACATCGGTAACTAAATCTAAGAAGTTGGCACCCATACTGCGGGCTGCATTGTAAAAATCACTATCTATACTTTGCACCCCAGCCACCGTATTAAGGATGATTGTAAAAATTGCAGTAAACATAATGACGAAAATTGTTGGACCGTCACCTAATCCAAACCAGATTATAGCCAGTGGAACCCAGGAAGTCGTGGGAATCTGGCGAAGTGAGTTTATGAAGGGTGCCACGGTTTGCATTACTAAAGGTGAATAGCCCATCAACATCCCTAAGGGATATCCAAAGATTGCTCCATAAACCACTCCCGTAATCACACGACGCATTGTGATTCCGAAACTCCTCCAAACATGTAGGTCATAAAGTGCAGCAATTACTTCAGCTATGACGCTCTCCAGATATGGGAATATAAAGGGTTGATCGATCAGATGCGCCGCAAAATACCAAATAGTAGCCAGAATTAAAAGAGCAATAGCGAAGGAATAATAGTAGTTTTCGCTAACCATGTTGCGAAAATTACGTCTGTCGGCCATCTTGGTTGCTTGCAGCATCCGATTTATATCTCTATCTGCTTTGTTTGCCATTATTTTTAGCTTATCTCCTTTCTATGACCATTTCCAGAAATGCCTCAATACGTGTGCGTATTTGTCCCTCATCACCTTTAGAAAAATCAGTTTCTATATGAAGATAAGGAGTATTGGTTTTTTTGGAGACTTTTTCGATATGATACGACTCAATACCAAACGGGAGGCAGGAGTGAAGTGTAATATTTATAAGACCCTCGACCTTCCATTCGGCGATTGTTGCAGCGATCTGATCCATGCGCTTATGATTAGGAGACATTACCGCACATGGTACCTCTAGATATTTTTCTGCAATGCACACAAGGGGATCTCGATCTTCAGATTCATCTACGAGGCGTCGGCGTGAAACGATGCCACTACAGCCCTCATAGCAAACAATTGCTCCCCCCAGCTCTTCAATAACAGCAATAACCTTGTCTACAACGCCTCCCAGTCCGGCCCCTGAGATCAAAATACGCGGTGGCTTTGCGCCGGGTTTGTAAGGACCATTGCCATTTTCCCAATTTTCTTCACATTCATCCAAAATCTGTTTGAGTTTTTCATATTTCTCTTCTTTATTGAACATATACTGTTCGCCATCCATAACGTTGCGCATATCCAAGCCGGTAATGGCAGGTGGGTCATATTTGCCAAGCTCATAGATGCGGGCAGCCTGAATGCGCTCCTTATTGCACCACTTTATTGCTTCACGAAGTTTTTCATCTGTGATTTCAACTCCAAAGCGTTCTTCCAAGGCTTCCTTAAAATGCTTGATTTCCATTACCCAGGCAGCTAATGAACGCTCTTTGTCCGGAACGTTAGGTAAATGAATTACTTGCATCGGTTTGAGCTTCCCCAGTAATTCATACATTTTCTTTTTCCCATCGCAGGTGGTTTCACCAACCACAAGGTCAGAAAAATAAGCATATGGACAGCTTTCTTCCAAGGCATGACCATAGCTGGCCTTGATAAGAGGACACAGATTGGCTGGCAAATGGGTCTCTGCTGCTGCTATTGGTTCGTTGCTTTTACCACAAAGACTGACTTTATATAGTCCGGCAGCGTAAATAACCTCTGCAGGAGCGTACTGACAAAAGCTGCCACAAATATTGGCACCGCTCTCCTTCAATTCCATGACCTTTAAAAACCCGTTACGCCGAGCTTCCGCAAATTCATTAAAACGTTCAGGCAATGTCAGCAAGTAATATCACTCCTCGAATCTTGTTTCACAACCCGACTTAAATTTCCAGAAATCCACGCATTTTCTGTTCTTTTAAATCACGGGGTCTTGACTTTATTCCTTGACACTTTGCCAAAAGGCAAAGTTAGATGATTTCCTGTACAGCATAATGTGTGCAGGTCTAAGTACTGCCCATATTCACTAGAGGGTGATAACTTGATCAATGTTTGCTCCGCTTAGTGCAGCATACAAATTTGGGAAACAACCTATTCCTGCAGGTTCAATTAACTGGTCATCTATCTCCCTTTGATAACAGCATCTATCACAAGCCATCAGAAGCATTCCTGTCTTTTTGCTGATTGCAGACAGTCTCTTTGCAATATCACTATCCTTATGTAGCATATAAGTGTTATCAAAAAAGAACATCATGCCTGCTACTTCTGCCCCATGATTACCATTCTCCAGTTGTGGAATAATCATGTTTTCAAGGATCTCTCTTGCGTAAACGGATTCAAATACATAAGCAACTCTCATTTTTTATCTCCCTTTCTTTTTCATAATTATTTAAAGAGTACAATCTTTAACAAGCAGAATATTCTTTGCCTTTATTTAGCATGGTTCTTACAACCTTGCTTTTATGCTCATTCTTTTGGATGAAGTCCAGTAGATCTTCGTCCTCTTCATTTTTAACCTCACCATCTAATGCTGATTTCAGCAATTCCGTCAGTTGTTTCATATAGCTATGATACTGTTCACAGTTCCTATCTCTGGGTCGTAGCAAATCAACTTTAATATCGCCTAAAATCCTACCATGGTCCCTGGACATTATGAGAACCCTGTCACTTAAATAAATTGCCTCATCCACATCGTGGGTTACCATCAATGTGGTTACATTCTTTTTCTGTAAAATAGTCTCTAACTGGATTTGCAGCAGCTGCCTCATTTGAAAATCAACTGCCCCCAAAGGCTCATCCATAAGTAATATTTGAGGTTCACAGGCCAAGGCACGCAGCAAGGCAACTCTTTGCTTCATGCCGCCGGATAATTCATGAATATAGCTATTTTCAGTACCCTCCAGCTGGGCCATCTCCAAAAGAGCTTTTAGCTTTTCCTTCCTGACTTTTTTGGGTATTTTCCTCTTTTTCATGGGATACATAATGTTTTCGCCCACTTTCATCCAGGGAAAAAGAGCATAGTTTTGGAACACAAAAGCCCTGTCAGGACCTGGTTTGGTAACCTCCTTGCCGTTGATCAGTATCTGTCCCCCATTATGTTTCTGAAAACCTGCTATAATAGTTAATGCTGTTGTCTTGCCACAACCGGAAGGACCAAGCAGGCTAACAAATTCCCCCTCCCCCACATCAAAGGAGATATCTTTTAATACAAGTTTACTTTTGTTTTTGTCTCTTTTGTTTTTAAATTCTTTGGTGAGCCCTCTAACAGCTATTGACATTTCATCCACCCCCTCATCACAATTCTAAGAATTTTAAATTAACCATATCCCAAAATTCTTCTGTCATTCCCATGACAGAAATCAAGGTTTCTGTCTTATTCAGTTCTTCTACTGCTTTGTTATAACTTACAAGAAAGTTATTAAAAGCTTCTGTGCCGATTAAATCCTTTCTCACCACAAGGCTGTAGGAAATATAATCGTCTTTAGAAATCGGAGCAAAGTTATATTTCGGTAGCAGCACCGCTTTGCTTACATCAATTGCTGCAATATCTACCTGCTTGTTTTCTAAGGTATAGCCCAATGCTCCAATGACCATTTCTTTAATTTCCTTGAGATTTGGGTGGCTTTTTTGCGCTAACTCTGAGATATGTCTTCGATCCTGTCCTATTCCCAGCACTCGCTTATCTGCAATGCTACCCTTATAAGCCAATACTTCTGAATTCATAATGATCGGCCCATAGATCACAAAACGATCATTTGTTTTGACCATATGCAGAGCTTTATGACTACAGTAAAAGCCCATATCAATTTCGTCTGAGCTCAAGGCCCATTGAGATGTATTACTTCAGCAGTCTTGGAACTTGTAGGCCTCCATATCAAAATCACTATAAACAATCCTCGTGTTACTACCTGCCTCGTGACTTGCTTCTACAATCTTTTCAAGCAGCAAACCACTTGTATCATCTCCTGCTCCAACACGTAAGACTTTTCCACTATCCCTTCTGCCGGTATCACTAGGCAGTAAGGATATTGTGAAAAAGCTAACAATCAGAGCTGTAGCCATGACCAAAAATATCCTTTTATGTATACTCATCTTCTTCTCTCTCTATCTAACAGCAGTCTTCCATGCCTTCTCCAAACAGATCCTTTATCTCACCATCTATCATGCGAAAAACTGCGTAGCCGACTGCGCCTTCTTTTTCACCAGAAATTATAAACTCCATCTCGGCCTCTTTGTCGATATTCTTGAACCGTATCTTCTGATTCTCTACAGGTGCCGGAATCTCAGGGGATATATACCAATCCCCATCATCTTGGGCTATAAGTACAACTAGCCTCGTATGCTCATTTTCCCTGTATATGACCAGCAGATCCTGCAGTTGATCATCAGTAATATCTTCCTCACAAGCCAAAACTACTTCTCTTTCAGGGAATTTCTCCCTAAAAAACTGTAAAGCTGGGTTATCATCTGCCACCATTGGTGCATAGTCTTTTCCTTCCATCCAGCCTTTATCTTCCTTGTTTACTGTTTTTTCGATGCCAATTATAAATTGCCTTGAAGCAAAAGCTATAAGCAAAACTATAGTAATAAATAAAGTATTTTTGAGAAATTTTTTATTCATCTTTTCATAATTTCCCTAATAGGTAATCCTTTTGCTTTTTCCCCTTTTAGCTGCTTATACAAGGCGTGCAAGGCGTAAGCTACCAAGATAGCCGAACATGTATATTGCAACCAGTCAGGTTGCACCATTATAAACTTATTGGCTGTATTGATTGTACGAGAGGTGGCATCATAATCCAAAATTGGTGTATAGCCCGGTACTAATAAAAGGTTTGTAATATACCCGGCAACATTAGATAAAACCGTAATTGTTACAAGGAACATAAGCATTGCCCTTTTGCCGATAGTTTTATAGATAGTCAGAAGCTCAGGAATATTTGTCGCCGCTCCTGCCATAAGAAAGGTAATGGCAATCCCTGGTGACGCACCGCTAGCTACGAGAGCCGCAATCATTGGAATATGCCCTACAGCACACACATACATCAAGGCTGCTACAACAGTAATCCCAAAAAGAGTTATAAAACCAGGGTTCCCTAGATAATTCTGTATTATAGATTGGGGGACGCTGCCAATAATCACACCGGCTAGCAGAACACCGGAAACTGTATATTTAGATATGGTTACTGCCAATTCTGTAAATGACCATTTTAATCCATCTTTGATTTTCTCAAAATGAGTGGGTTCCTCAAAAATAAGTGTTTTTCTTTCGGTTTCATTAGGCAAGTCTTTTAAATGAAGCTCATCTCCGGCGAATTTATTGCCAATAATCCCGACAATTATCGGCATAATAAGCCCTGCAGCAATATTAATAATCGCAACTTCCTTACCCAATAATCCCCAGGTTAGGATAATAGCAACAGGATTAAGCACCGGTGTGGATGTCATAAAGGCTAGAGTGGGACCTAAATAAGCACCTGAATAATATAAGCTAACACCCAAAGGAGTGCTGCCGCAGCTACAAATTGGTACAGCTGTACCGGCAAATGTTGTCCATAAAATACCTGAAAGTTTTGTGCTGCCGATACTGCTTTTGCGCATCCTTTCTGGGTTTAGATAGGCACGTGCTATTCCTGCAGTACCAAAACTTACAACCATCCAGACGGAAGTGCTGTTCAGCATGTTGACAATAGTATAAAAAACATTGACTAGGAACTCCCCAAACTCTAGTATCAATTCTTTAATGCCTCCTGAAATGCGTTTCGTATCGCTTCCTTACTTAACTTTGTTATTACCCTTGCTTCGTTGATTATAAGCATGCTCTTAGTAGTAGGCCCATATTTTTTGATATACTCGAAGTCTTTTCCGACTTTATAAATTTTTACTTCAACTTGCCCCTTATATTGCTCTGCGAGAGATTGCACGAATTCTCCATATACTTCGCATCAGGCACAAGCACTGATGTATTCAATGCTAGGTTTATTCATCGCTCTCTCCCCCCTTAGAATCCAACACAATAATTAAAATATGCTTGCTCAGATTAACATATCACACGGAAATACTGATTTCTATGAGTATAAATAAATTTTATATGTTAGCATTTTTTATATAAAAACTTTATAACAGCTATTAAATATTTTAATATATAATTGAATAGGAGAAAGGCGGGAGAAAAAAATTGTATTTTACCGGAATTGATATTGGCTCAACCTCTGCTAAAGTCG
Organism: Clostridia bacterium; assembly: GCA_012838615.1. Lineage (GTDB taxonomy): Bacteria > Bacillota > DUOV01 > DUOV01 > Zhaonellaceae > DUOV01. Next base: position 24,841 of record DUOV01000198.1, read on the forward strand.
TTGTGCTAAATGAAAATAAAGATTTGGTTTACAAAAATGTAATGCCAACCGGGTGGAACAGTCTGGAAACTGCTGAGAAAATAAGAAAGGAACTTGCAACAATTGGTGTCGATGAAGGAAATAGCAAGTTCGTAGCTACCGGCTACGGCCGAATTTCTGTTCCTTACGCTGATAAAAGCATCACAGAAATAACCTGTCACGGTAAAGGAGCAGCGTTTTTATTCGATGCAGATTGTTGTACTGTGATTGATATCGGAGGCCAGGATACAAAAATTATTTCAATTGCTCAAGGTCAGGTTTTGGATTTTATCATGAATGATAAGTGTTCTGCAGGTACGGGCCGTTTTTTAGAAATTATGGCCAACACATTGGGTATGAGCTTGATCGAGCTATGTGAGCTAGCCAAAACAGGCTCCGGTACAAATATCAGCTCCATGTGTACAGTTTTCGCCGAGTCTGAAGTAGTAAGCCTGATTGGTAGCGGTGAACCGAAGAAGAATATTGCCTATGGAATAGTAGAATCCATCACAAATAAGGTAAAATCCTTGTGCGGTAAACATGCTAGCACAAGTACCCAGTTTTATCTGACCGGTGGCCTTTGCGAATGTGATTACATTATCGAATCTCTATCAGAAAAATTAGGTTCTAAAGTAATTTCTAGTCCTTTAGGTCGCTACGCCGGCGCTGTCGGAGCTGCCCTCTCGGCAAAATCCCTAAAATAATGTTATGAGGTGTGCCATGTCAATAGATTTACCAGCTAAATTTGAAGAATTTGCAGATGCCCGCAGGCAAGGATTTTTGAAGGTAAAGGAGATAAAAGAAAAGGGTGGTAAGATAGCAGGGTATTTTTGCACTTTTACTCCATTAGAAATCTTAGATGCAGTAGGCATTTACCCTGTGGGATTGTGTGGAATGAGCGAAGAAACTATAGTTGATGCCGAAACAGACCTTCCAAAAAATCTATGCCCCTTGATCAAATCCAGTTACGGTTTTGCCTTAACCGAAAAATGCCCTTACACTTATTTTGCCGATATTATTATTGGCGAAACCACTTGCGACGGCAAAAAGAAAATGTATGAGCTTTTAGGTGAAATCAAGGATACATATGTTATGCAGCTACCTCAAGGGGTTGATAGAGAGTACGCTCCTATCATGTGGGAAAGGGAATTACATCGTTTGATTAAGACCCTGGAGGAAAAATTTCAAGTTGAAATCACGGAAGAAAAACTGAGAGCGGCGGCAGCACTTAGAAATAAGCAGCGAAAGAACTATAACGAGCTTTTTGAATTGGGCAAAATGGATCCTCCTCCAATCAAGGGCTATAATGTCTACAAGGTGATTGAAGGTTCAGGCTTTAGTTTTAGCGTAGAAGAAACCTGCCTAAGACTTCGTGAACTGATCGATAGCACCAAAGAAGCCTATGCAGCCGGCAACAGACCGGTTGCTGCGGGAGCAAAAAGAATACTGGTGACAGGCTGCCCCATAGGTGGGGTTCTGGACAAGGTTGTAAACACTATTGAAAGCAACGGCGGCGTAGTTGTGTGCTTTGAAAATTGTGGCGGTGTCAAGCCTGTAAGGCATCTGGTAGATGAAAATGCAGAAGATATTGTCAGGGCAATTGCTGACCGCTATTTGAAGATAGGTTGTTCTGTCATGTCACCTAATGTAAGACGAATGGAAATGCTGCCTGAATTGCTTCAAGAATTTAAAATTGACGGTGTGATTGAAGTCATTTTACAAACTTGTCACCCCTATAGTGTAGAAACAAGAACAATCAAAAAGCTTGTTCACGACGCAGGACTACCTCACATGGCCATTGAAACAGACTATTCAAAATCCGACCTTGGCCAGCTTAAAACAAGAATATCGGCATTTCTAGAAATGAAACCTATCCGGTAGCTCGACAGACTAGAAATAGGCAAAAGCAGGGCAAACCGCCCTGCTTTATTTTTTTATTACTTATTGCTAAAAAATCCCTGATCTACTATAAGTATTCTTTGTTCTTTAATTTCTCTAATCCTAGCCGCATTTTTTTGCAGTTCTGCTATCAAGCTGCGCTCGATGGAAGCAACTTGTATTCTTAAGGCATTGACTCGCTTTTTAGCATCATTAATTCGTGACTGGACTACCCAATCTACTATTAAACCATCAAAAAAATAATCAGCAAAGGTAGCCAAACCGCCAATGTCAATCTTTAAATGAGCTTGTATCTTTACATCGGCCAGTTCCCGACTTAAGCGCTCAAGATAACGCTGAGCCCGCATGGCTTGGCCCTTGGCGTTGTTAATTTTGGAGTGCTTAATAGCTGTGGAAAGCATACCACCGCCTAACATATCCCAAGTTCCCCAATTAGCAGCACTTAAAAGACTGCCTCTTAAGTCATCTAAGGCTCTAAGCCCTTTTTGGGCAGCTTCTCGGGCTTCCTCCAGTTCTTTAGCTAAAGCCTTGAGGTGGCCTTCTTCTTCAGCCAAAGCAAAAAGTTTTTCCGCCATTTTTCCTCCTTGGGCTTTAAGGAGCTCTTCCTTTTTCTTAAGTATAGCCCGGTACTTTTGCTTAACATTGGCCAGGGGCAAAAGTTGCTCCTTCAGGACCGCAACTTCCCTCTCAAGACTCTTCATGGTGTTTAAAGCAGTTTCATATTTAAGCTCTGCAGCTAAATATTCCTGCCTTTCTTTATCCATTTTTTCTGCTTTAGTACCCAAGATGGTAGAAAAAAGTCCCGTCAAACTCAAGCCTTCCAGCCTTTCCAGATCTTTTTTCTCTTTTTGCCGAATCTTTTCCAGCTCAGTTACCTTTGACTTAGCCTGTCTTAAACTTTCCTCAGCCAAGTAAAGTTTTCTTTCTAATTGCTCAGCTAATTCCTTTTCCTCTCTTACTTTTTGGAGTTTTTCCTCTAAATCAAGCATGGCGGCCTCCCCTTATTTTCCCTATAATTAATATCCTCCAACAGCTACTTATCGATGGTTAGTAAACAACTCTCTTAATGCAGTAGGCAAGTAGATCTGTTGATCATTGATGGTTAGTTTGTACAGACCTTCTTCCTCTTCTTCCGAAACGTCTTTCGTATTGGAAATTTCGTTATGCAGCCATTCCATTTTTTGATCTAAAGCCGTCACCGAATCTGCTGCCGCTTTAAGTTCCTCTAATAGATAGGGCGGGACATCCTTTTTATACTTATAGTAAATTTTATGTTCCAGACTTGCCCAAAAATCCATAGCTATAGTCCGGATTTGGATTTCAGCACAAACCCGTTCCTCCCGGTCTGACATATAAACAGGCACTTCAACCAGCAAGTGAAGACTCTGGTAACCGTTCGGTTTAGGATTTTTAATGTAATCCTGGACCTCCAGGACAGTTAAATCCTTATGTTTTTGCAACATGTGGCCCAGGCGATAAATATCTGACCGGAAGGAACAAATAATCCGCATACCGGCTATATCCTTAACATGCTTCTTTATGCTGGAAAGGGAAACTTCCACCCCTTTCCTCTTAAGTTTACGCAAAATACTTTCCGGTGTTTTAATCCGGGATTTGGTATGCTCGATAGGATTATAATCATGTAATAACTGAAATTCTTTAATTAAGATTTCAACTTTTGTCTCTAACTCATCTAAGGCAAATTTGTAGGTCATCATAAATCGGGTAATATCGTTTCTAACCTTACGCAAATTAGCAATTTGCTCCAAAACTTATCCCTTCCTCGCGCGGATTGCTTCGATTTTTGTGAAAAATTTATTCCTATGCCATAAGTATATTATATAGCATTAGTAGTCTTTTTACCTTTATTTTCAAACAAAAGCGCCCTTTCTCCAAGGGCGCGTTCTAGAAGCAGTTATTCATTTTCTCCTGCACTTTTAACTATTCTTTTCAAGCTTTTTTCGAATTTGGGTCGTGGCAACATAACAAGCCTGCCACAGCCTATGCATTTTAAGCGAAAATCCATACCTACCCGTAATATCTCCCATTGGTAGCTACCGCAAGGATGTTTTTTACGCATTTCTACAATATCGCCAATATTATACTGCATAAACCAACCTCCCAAATCCGCCCGGGTAAATATCCGGCGTTAACTATCAATCTTCCAGGCTAACGCCTAGTTCTTCTAAAGCTTCCTTGGCATTAACCTGCACATGCCAAATATGATCAGCACACAGCTTTTTTAGATCATGTGCTGCTTCTACACAACCTAATAAACCTAAGACCTTGGCTGTCTCAGCCCTTACCTTCCAATCTTCATCTGCCAAGAGGGGAATAAGAAAAGTACATGCTGAAGGTGAACCTATTGTTCCCAAAGCCTGAACTGTTTTTTGGCGAATTAGGCTGTTGGAGGATTTCAAATAGGGAGCTAAAAGGGTCAAAAGTTCCTTCTGTTTCATCTCTCCCAAAATTTCAATAAAAACAGCTTTCGCTGGATCAGAAACCTGAGGCAATGTTTTTAAGATACATTCTTGTACTAAATTCCCTAAAGATATAAGGATGTGAGCACAGCGGGAAGGAACAGCGCCTTTCCCGGTCACTAAAGCGTCCAGCAGCAAGGGGCCACATTCAGGAAGTTTTAACTTTTTTATCGCTTCCATAGCCTCTAAGCTTACTTCGTCTTTACTACCTAAAACCTTTACCAGGGAAGTTAAGCTTTTGGGGCCCCCTATAAGACCTAGGGCCTTAGCAGCCAATACCCGCTGCTTAGGTTCGCCACTTAAACCGGCTATCAGCACACCTTCTAAACCACTTTTTTTAAGCACTTCCTTAAGCTCTGGCCATAGCTCATCTTTGGAAGCAAAACGACCAACTACCCAATCTGCCACTTCCCAAGGATCGGCCAGAAGTAATTTGTCCTCCAGGGCTTTTTTGTTCCAAGCGGGAGTTGGCCAATGAGTATTATAGCCACTAAAAGATGTCTTCTTTCTAACCCACCACACCCCTAAAACTACTAAGGCTATGGCCAAGGCTGGCCATAAAAAGTAAGCCATCTAAAAATCTCCTTTAAATTTAACTTCTGTTTCTATATAGTGATAACTTTAGTTGCTGTACTCATCTTCTCTAAAATTGCGTACATATTAGAAACAGAACCGACGCATAATTTTTCCTTTAGTTTATAATAATCCAGGCAGGTTCCACAAGCCAAAATCTCAGTTCCGTTCTTTTCTAAGGCCATTAATTCGGTTAAAACCTGTGAACCCTCACTAACTAAGTTAACTCCTGAATTCATAAAAATCAAGGTGCCTGGTTTAATTTCGCTTTCCGCTAGGCTATAGAAAAAGCTGCGCATCAACACGCTACCTAGCTCATCTTCACCCCGGCCCAGCTTATCACCAAGTATTACGTATACTAATTCGGAACTGGTTTGTAGTGTTGTTTCCATCCCTGCGGACATTCCCTTGCAAATGCGGATATAGTAATTTTCATCTTTCTGTTCTACTTCCACATCATAGTTAGCATTTTTGGCAAAGCGTACCACGTTATCCCGGGCAACCTCGTTATCGACAATAGTGACAACTGTCGTCACGTCATCCTTTTCTAATTCCTTCTTAGTTAAAATAACCGGTTGTGGGCACTCCATTCCCCTGACATCTAATTGGTTTTCCATTGTTATTCCCCCTTCACCATAATTTTTCCCGGATTGTCCTGGCTTGTATAGCCGATAATGAAGCCTTCGCCACCTGATTCCTCTAACTTATCTAAGTAAAGTAAAGCATCCTTTTCAGATAAAGCTAAAAGCAAGCCTCCCGAAGTCTGAGGATCACATAAAATATCCTTGTCCTCCGGCTTGACTTTTGGATCCCAAATTATCTTGTCCTCCACATGGTCTAAGTTACGTCTTGCGCCGGCAGGCACAATTCCCATGGCTGTATACTCCTTAATTCCAGTCAAAACCGGAACCTGCTCCAGATTTATGACAAAACTAACCTGACTTCCTGCTACCATTTCGTAGGCATGACCCAACAAACCAAAACCTGTTACATCTGTACAAGCATGGACATGGAAAGCCTGAGCTACATCGGAAGCCACTTTATTAAGAGTCGTCATATTTTTAACTGCAGCTTTTTCTTCTTCCGAGCTGGCTAATTCCCCTTTAATAGCAGTAGAAATAATCCCGACTCCGATAGGCTTGGTCAATACTAAGACATCTCCAGGCTTAGCCCCCTGGTTAGCCCACACTTTTTGGGGGTGAACAATGCCGGTTACTGCCAAGCCAAACTTAGGCACATCATCTTCTACCGTATGACCTCCAACCAACAAAGTTTCGGCTTCTATAAGTTTATCAGCCCCGCCGGCTAGAATTTCCCGTAAAATGGATAAATCCATACAATTAGTAGGAAAAGTCGTTACATTCATGGCCGTGAGGGGTTTGGCTCCCATGGCATAGACATCACTTAAACTGTTAGCAGCGGCAATTTGACCAAAAACATAGGGGTCGTCAACCATCGGTGTAAAAAAGTCTACTGTTTGCACCAGGGCAATCTCAGGAGTCAATTGATAGACACCTGCATCGTCCATGGTTGAGCCACCGATTAAGAGCCGCGGGTCTTCAAACTTAGGTAGTGTTTCAAGAATGGCTGTAAGGGTCCCCGGACCCACTTTAGCTGCTCAGCCGGCAGCTTTAGCCGTTTGAGTCAGACGAACTTTATCTTCCATCATCTCTCCTCCTTTCCTGGGCGCCTACTGGAAAAAGGCTTTATACGCTTTGTAAGACATATATAAATCGGCTTTACTGGCTACCTCGAAAGGAGAGTGGAGCCCTAACAAAGCAGGACCACAGTCAATTGTTTCTATCCCCTGGTTTGCCAGATACTGGGCTATAGTACCTCCACCTCCCTGGTCAACCTTACCCAGCTCGCCTATTTGCCAAGCTACACCAGCCTGGTTAAACAGTCTTCTTATTTTACCTACATACTCGGCGTGAGCATCGTTAGCATCATACTTGCCTCTGGCACCTGTATATTTAGTTAGCACAACACCTTTGCCTAACCAAGCACTATTTTGTCTATCACTTACTTCCTCATAATTAGGATCAAGAGCGGCTGTTGTATCAGCCGAAAGGGCTTCAGAATTATTTAAGACTTCCAGTAAGGTGTCTATTCTTTCTAAGTTGCTAAGAGCACAAAGCTTAGCGATTACATATTCTAAAAATCTGGACTGAGCTCCCGTATTGCCCGTACTGCCTATCTCTTCCTTATCGCTAAAAAAGGCAATGGCCGTCTTTTGCGGCTTATCTATGGCCAGGATTGCTTTGAAGCTAGCAAAGACACATATCCTGTCATCCTGACCGTAAAAGCCTACCATGCTGCGGTCAAGGCCAACATCCCGGGCCTCACCAGCCGGTACTATTTCGATTTCAGCGCTGACCAGATCTTCTTCAACCAAACCATAAGTACCTGCCAAGTATTCCAAAACAGTCAACTTAACCCGCTCTTTAACTTCTTCGTCAGCATGGGGAATAGTAGCTAAAAGCAGATTTAAACTTTCTCCTGCCACTCCCTCAGCCATGGTTTTCTTCATCTGATCTTTGGCGAGATGAGGGAGAAGATCTGGGATAGTAAAGACAGGATCTTCCGGCTTTTCACCGATTGTTAAATTGATTTTCTCACCCTTATCGGTAACAACTACTCCGTGTAAGGCCAGAGGGATCCCCGGCCACTGATATTTCTTTATACCCCCGTAATAATGGGTTTTAAAAAGAGCAAAACCGCAGCTTTCATATATAGGATTAGGCTTGCCGTCTAAACGGGGTGCGTCCACATGGGAACCTACAATGCGAACCCCGGCAGTCAAAGGCTCACTTCCTAAAACACCGGCTACCAACATCTTGTCCCTGTTTACAATATAAAACTTATCACCTGGCTTTAACCCCTGGCTTGCTGTTTTTAAATCTTTAAAGCCCCTAGCCTCGAGTTCAGCCACCATTACGTTAACAGCTTCCCGCTCCGTTTTGGCCTGATTTAAAAACTGTTTGTATTCTTCAGCAAAGGCCATGGTCTTCTTCTTATCTTCCTCGCTCATCTTATCCCAGGCATTCTTTACTTGCCAGCTTAAACGTTTTTCTATTTCTTTTCCAATAGTATCCTGAGCCATTATAGGGCCCTCCTTTTTTTTGTTTTTTCACCCCAAGGGCAGCAAGCTAAGCATCTGCCGCAAATTCTTTTCCCAAAGCTGACTCTTACTTTGGCCAGATACTCATCACAAGCTTTAGCATTTAACCAAACATCTAGAGATTCCCCTTCTTTAAAACCTCGGCCGGTAATAGCTGCAGCTGGACAAGCTTCTACACAAGCTTGGCATGTACCGCAACGATTTTTCATAGGTTTATCAGTAGGCAAAGGGGCATCTGTTAAAACTGTTACCAGTCTTACCCGAGGACCGTACTCCTCTGTTATCAGGTTTGCACTCTTACCAATCCAGCCTATTCCGGCCAGGTTGGCCGCTAAGCGGTGGGAAAATATCCCCCCCAGCTTATCTTCTGTAACCCGCTGGGAGGCGGGGATAGGAAAAGCTTCATACCCTTTATCCTGAAGGTGTAAAGCAATTTTAAAAGCCATATCGTCTAAGCTGGTGTTAAGAATTTTATAGTAATACAGGTAAGTATGGGTTGGCCCCTTTTGAAGCTGATTAACTACTGCCACCGGATAAGGCATGGCCATAACTACTGCCCGCTCTAAATGAAGGAGTTCCGGGCCGTAGTACTCCTCAATATAGTCACGAGCGGGCTTCAAATCAGCCACTCCAAAGAACCTTGCCCCTCCCGCCTTGGCGATGTTTTCTATTTCTAGGCGTAGTATGTCTCCCTTTTCAGTCAAAAAAACTCCTCCTTTATGCCGGCTGACTTAGTGTAACAGTTCAGCCCTAGTCGGCAACCGAAAGCTTGTATTATAAAACTTGTTTATAATTGTAATTAATAAAGTTCTGCTAATCTCTCTCATAAATTGTACCTCTTTTACTTCATATTGTCACTTCCAACTTTTCAGAATTAGCATAGCCAAAAGAAGAAAAGGGGATACATGCTTTAGTCGTTACGACGCACCCAGTAGGGTGCTAGCCCCTTTAGGGGGTCGTTAGTCGTTAGTCGTTGCGACGCCAGCGTTAGCTGGCTAGTCCTTTAGGGGTCGTTAGCTTTTATTAAGTTTTAGTTAAAAGTTGAGAGTTAAGGGTGAAAAAGTTATGCTCTATTTAGTATTACTTTTGAGTCCAATTTTGAATTATGAATTTTTAATTTTGAATTGGAATTGCTGGGGACTGGGGTCTGGGGACTGGGGACTGACCATAGTAAAGTCCCCAGTCACCAGTCACCAGTCCTCAGTTTTGCTTAATCAACTACTGGGGACTAGGGACTGGGGACTTATCGGTGTCTCAAAGAAGAAACTGATACGCCCCGTTTTTAAGATTATTTATCTTATTAACCCCACCAGCTTTAATAATACTGCTGCAATACCTCCTGCCATCAAAGGGCCTACAGGTATGCCGCCAAAAGTAAGCACACCTATAATCGAACCTAAAACCAAGCCGATCATCAAAGAAGGCTCTTCCTGCAGCAGATCAAGGCCGCTTCCGTTCATAACCGTTGCTACGGCACCGCTGATTATGGCTATCAGCCCAGGGATAGTAGCAAAGGATTTTAACAGTTCTTTTGGGGGAACGCGGCCGGTGGCAAAAGGTACCAAAACAGCAATTACTAAGAGAATCAGGCCCCACTCCAATCCTCGCCTCTCTAAAAGCGGCATCAAGGATTGCAGGTTGGCAAACTGCAACACTAAAAGAATCCCGGCTGCTGCAGCTATGACACTCGATTTGCCCCAAATACCGAGCAAAAAAATTAATAACATCAATAAAGTTGAACTTTGCATCCTTGGCCCCCAAGATAGCGATTCTTGTTCAATTATATGCAGCAATAATCCTTTTAGAAGGTATATTCAATGCCCGAGCTTTAAAGAAGCAAAGTTCAAGCTTCCAGTTAAGATAGTTTTATTTTTCCATCCTTCAAATAAGGTACACAGGGAAAAATATTAGGCTTAGCACAGTACTCAATATCCTCTGTAAAGCCTAGGGAAGTTAGTACTTTGGCATGCTTGCTCAGCTTAACAGCCTGTAGCAAATCAGCCTCATAATGACGATACAAGGCCAAAGCAGCAACTGCCCGATCTAATAACACCAGATCAGGTTTGTAGGTTAATAACTCATGTATAATTAAACCGGCAGCCAAGGTATCTTCTAAAGAAAAAGAACCTTTGGTGCCAGCACACACTACAAGCAGGGGCTCATCATATGCTTTTAACTCCTGAGCCACCCCCTTGCCGTTGACCAAGGCGCCTAAAAAAAGCCTTTTAGCCTGAGCAGCCTTGTTTATAGCCAGAGTTCCGTTAGTAGTACAAAAGATCAGCTTCTTGCCCTTAATAAGCTGATCGCTATACTCTAAAGGAGAATTCCCTAAATCATAGCCGGAGATGATTAACCCG
>DUOV01000199.1 GCA_012838615.1 Clostridia bacterium
AGTAACTTGACGGCCATTAATTGTTAAATTTACTTCTGGCATATTTTCCCCCCTAACTTAAACTTTTAAGCTACTTCTTAGTCGGCCCCAGTCACCAGTCATCAGTTTTAACTCCCTCCGTCACTTCGCCCTAAAGGACTCGCGCCATACCGGGCGCTTCGTGCCACCTTCCGGCTAAGGTTAGGGGACACACCTTTCATGCATGTAATATGATTACAAAGGAATGTCCCAACATATGGAGGCAAGTTTCTTGTATCCTGACCTTACCCGGTGATATCGCATCAGCGACAGGGAGTGCTCAAGAATACTGGCGATCCCTAAAGGGACTAGCCCCATACAGGGGGCTTCGCTGGACTGGGGACTGGTGACTACTACAAGTTCTTCAGCTTCTCCACTATCGGGCCTAACCCTAAGGCTTCTGCCCATTCTACCGGAATAAACTCACCATCTACTTTGAGTAACGGCTTTTCCACACAATCGGGATTATATGCAAAGTTTAGGCCAAGGCGACCTTTTAGACATAAAGGCCTTCCGGGTCCGGCACTTTCAGCAAGAACGCCAAGTACTCTATTATCCCTCTTGCTTTTACACAGGAAAAAATTACATCCTGCTTCGCAAAATGTGCAGGTAACAGGCTCTTTTTTCATTTCCCAGCGTCTTCCCTTGCCTAACAGCTCCTTAGGCATTAATGCTCCTACCGGACAAACTGCCACACAATTATGACAGTAAACACAATCTGAATCTGCTAAAGGAGTATCAAAAGCTGGTGTTACTTTAGTATTAAAGCCTCTCTGACTAAAGTCAAGGACACTTGCACCTTTAATCTCGCTGCAAGCTCGCACACATTTACCACACAAAATGCACTTGTTGTTATCTCTAATAATATAAGGGTTGGTATCGTCAAGCTCAAAAACATGCTTTTCACCCTCGAAACTTGTCTGGGCAACACCGTACTCATAACAATAATCCTGTAGTTTACAATCACCACTTTTTTCACAGGTCAAACAATCTAAGGGGTGATTGGCTAATAACAATTCTAAAATAGTTTTTCTTGCTTCCATAACTTTTTCTGAATGGGTATAGACAATCATACCTTGGGTTGCCTGAGTTACACAAGAAGCAGGTAGGCCACGCATGCCCTCAATTTCAACAATGCACAACCGACAAGCACCAGGGCTTGATAATCGTTCGTCATAACAAAGGGTGGGAATCTTAACTCCTAATTTTTGTGCTGCTTGTAAAACAGTAGTACCCGGCTCTACTTGCACTACTTTTCCATTGATAGTTAATTCAATCACTTTACTCCCCCTAACCTTTGATAATGGCACTAAATCTACATTTTTCATAGCAAGCCCCACACTTAATACACTTATCCTGATCAATAACATGAGGCTCTTTGACTTTGCCTGCTATAGCATTAGTGGGACAACCTCTGGCACATCTGGTACAGCCATTACATTTATCAGCAATAATTTCGTACCTAATTAGTCCCTGGCAAGCTCCTGCCGGACACTTTTTATCTTTAATATGAGCTTCGTACTCAGCTCTGAAATATTTTAAAGTGGTTAAAACCGGGTTAGGAGCAGTCTGCCCTAAACCACATAAGGCTGTAGATTTAATTACATTACCTAAACGTTCAAGCAAATCAATGTCTTCCATTTGACCTTTACCTTCTGTAATCCGGGTTAGGATTTCCAGCATTCTCTTAATTCCTTCCCGGCAAGGTGTACACTTACCGCAAGATTCAGACTGGGTAAAATTTAAGAAAAATTTAGCCACGTCGACCATACAAGTTTCTTCGTCCATGGCTACCAGACCGCCGGAACCCATCATGGCACCGGCCTGAACTAAAGAATCATAATCTATCGGCAAATCAAGAAGTTCTGATGGTAAACATCCTCCTGAGGGACCTCCAATTTGTACAGCCTTAAATTTCTTATCGTTTTGGATTCCTTCACCAATATCAAAAATAATCTGCCGCATAGTAATACCCATAGGTACTTCTGCTAGCCCGGTATTTTTAACCTTACCTGTTAAAGCAAAAACTTTTGTTCCTTTACTTTTTTCGGTACCAATGCCAGTATACCAATCTGCTCCTTTCCGCAGAATAACCGGTACGTTGGCATAAGTTTCCACGTTATTAATATTAGTAGGTTTATCCCATAAACCTTTTACTGCAGGGAAAGGAGGTCGTACTCTGGGCATACCCCTGTTACCCTCAATAGACATTAGTAGTGCTGTTTCCTCACCACAGACAAAGGCACCGGCACCAGCTTTAATATGAAGATCAAAGTTAAAGCCTGAACCCATAATATTTCTACCTAGGTACCCTTTTTCCTCAGCTTGGGAAATAGCAATACGTAATCTTTCAGTTGCCAGCGGATACTCAGCCCGAACATAGATATAACCTTCGTCGGCACCGATGGCATAAGCTGCAATGGCCATACCTTCAATAACTGCATGGGGGTCACCTTCCAAGATGCTTCTATCCATAAAAGCACCTGGGTCACCCTCGTCAGCATTACATATTACATACTTTTTAGGGCTTGGGGATTTAGAAGTAAACTCCCATTTTAGGCCAGTAGGAAAGCCTGCGCCACCTCTACCACGTAAGCCTGACCTTTTAACTTCAGCAATGACTTCCTCTCTGCTCATGGTCGTCAATGCCCTTTTCAGGCCTTCATAACCATCCTTTTGCAGATATTCATCAATATTTTCTGGGTCAATATGACCACAGTTACCCAGGACAACACGATGTTGTAACTTATAAAAATTAATATCCTCATAGTTTTTAATGGGCTCTTGAGTTGCCGGATCTTTATAAAGCAATCTTTCAATTATTTCGCCTTGTTGTAAACTTTTCTCAACTATTTCCGGCACATCATCTTCTTGTACTCTACAATAAAAAATTCCGTCTGGCTCAATTATGAGAATTGGTCCTTGCTCGCAAAATCCATGACAGCCAGTCAAACAAATCTCTGCTTCTACATTTCTGCTGCTTAATTCAGATCCTAATCTATTTGCCACCTTACGGGAGCCGGAAGATACGCAACCTGTTCCTGCACAAATATAAATTTTAGTCAATTTGTTTCCCCTCCTATTCGTACTGGGCTAGAATCTTAGCTACAGCATCTTTAGTTAAACGACCATGAGTATCGTCATTAATCATCATAACAGGAGCTAAACCACAAGCTCCCAGACAGGCTACCGATTCCAGAGTGAATTTCAAATCAGGAGTTGTTTCCCCATCCTTGATCTGTAAAAGGTCTTGTATTTCTTGGACAATTGCAGAACCACCCCGTACGTGACAAGCTGTACCCTGGCACACCCGGATTACATATTTACCTCTTGGTTTTAGATGAAATTGGGCATAAAAAGTTACTACACCATAGATCTTGGAAAGTGGGATCTTTAGTTCCTGGGCAATTTTTTGCAAGGCATTTTCCGGTAAATAACCGTAAATATCCTGGGCTTTCTGCAGCACAGGTATTAAAGCCCCCTTTTGCGTACGGTACTCAGCTAATAGCTGATCTAACTGTAAATCTTTTTCATTTTGTTCTGTCCCAATTGAAAGCTGATGTTTACTCAAGAGTTACTCCTCCTCCCATTCTTACACCACCTCTAGCGGCGTTTAATTACTAATGCTATACTTTAAAAATCGAGTTTCAGTTACTACCAAATCTACAGGTTGATCATGCTCTCCTCTATAAACATCCGGTACAATTTGTAGTTCATATGCAGGAGCAATCTTTAGTACACCAGGCCGTAAGAGGGGTAAAAAACGATCATAGTAACCGGCTCCGTATCCTAAACGATTTCCCTTCTCATCAAAGGCAACCCCCGGAACAATAATCAAGTCAATTTCCTTCGGATCTATCGGGTAAAGTTTGTCCGGCTTAGGTTCTAAGATGCCCCAGGTTCTTGGCTCTAGATCCTCTGGGTAATTCTTAACTTCTGCAGGCAGTATGGTCGTAGTCTCTTTTTGACAGACCGGTATGACGATACGCTTGCCTTCTGACATTGCTTTGATAATAAAAGGTTCCGTTTCCACCTCATTACGAATTGAAAGATAAGTCATAATAACTTTTGCCTTTTGATAATGCTCCAAACATATTATCTTCTGAAAAATTGCTGTACTCTTAGCCTCAACTACTTCCCGTGGCAAATCTTTTCTCGCCGCGATAATTTTTTTACGTAATTCCTTTTTCATCAGTTATTTCAGCTCCTACAATAACTAATTTTGCATAGGTGACCGTATTACCAAAAAATAAAGTAACAATTAATACTTACGGTTATTATTTTAACACAGATTAATACTTTTTCGGGGATTTTAGAGAAAATCATTTGTGAATTTTCCCACAAGTTTGAAAACAGGTAATTCTTGCTAAAGCAAGGAGACCTGAATACCTGTTATATCTTCTAATTCCCAGTAATATACTCCCGTTAAATCCCTTCCTTTGTAATCAAAGGCTTTTTGAGGAAGTATTAGCAAATCATATGACAAAACCTTTTCTTCTGCTAGCTCTTGCCAAGCGTACTTAAAATCACTAATTGTTAGTAAACCGGCTGTTATGATGGAACCGCCAAAAAACTTATTACTAACTGGTCTAATTGTGAAAGGGAAATTAAAACCCGCTTTCTTAAAGCCCGCCTGTAAAACACTTTGACCTGCTTGGGAAACAAAAAGCAAGGGATTTTTGGCTTTAACTGAAGATATTTCCCTTTTTATCCTTTCCAGTTCATCAAGACTTAGATCATAATCCATCACTAATCCCGAGGCTTCCTTAGGAGATTTTAAGATAGTAACCTCAAATTGGAAATTATTCCGGCTTAATAATAGTCTTGGATTAGCTGCAGCTAAAACTTTTTTAAAAGCTTCCACCCGTGAAAAAACACTTTCCCCGTTAACCTCCAAAATAATATCCCCTGTCTGAATACCTGAAAGGTGAGCAGGAGAATTCTGGATTACGCCCGCAACTTCCGCTTGTAGATCTTGTAGCATAGGAGGTTCTAAGATTAAAGGGGTTTTTACTGCCCTTCTCATGTGACGAATAAAAACGTTTAATTTTGCCCTGAAATCATGAGGAAAACGTAAGAAATCA
>DUOV01000200.1 GCA_012838615.1 Clostridia bacterium
AAAGGAAAATCAGTTTTTTCCGGAAAAGTTGGAAAAAAGGTTTCTTCAACAGCAATCACGATAATTGATGATGGTGCCTTACCAGGAGCTATTTTGTCATCTCCTTTCGACGGAGAAGGAGTAAGAACTCAAGAAACAATTCTAATTGAGGAGGGTATCCTCCAGGGATTTTTACACAATAGTTATACAGCAGCAAAAGAAGGAGTGTCGTCGACGGGAAATGGCATAAGAGGTTCTTTTAAAGGAACACCAGAAGTGGGAACAACAAACTTTTATATTAAACCTGGAAGTATTACCCAGGAAGAATTAATTAAGGATATTTCCAAAGGATTATATGTAACTGAAGTAATGGGTATTCATACAGCCAACCCAATTTCCGGTGATTTTTCCGTGGGGGCTGCTGGACTATTAATCGAAAACGGTGTTTTAACTACACCGGTCAGAGGAATAGCTATAGCGGGTAACATTATCGAGCTTTTAGAATCTGTTGACTTAGCTGCTAACGACTTAACTTTTTTTGTAGGTAGAGGCTCACCAACACTTAGAATTGCTAAAATGACTATTAGTGGCAGCTAAAAATAATTAAATGTCTATGCTGCAAAGAAAAATTGTGGTAAAATTCTACCAGATGTGCTAAAAAGGTGATACACTTGAAAGTATTAGTCTTAAATGGCCCAAACTTAAATCGGCTAGGAAAGCGAGAACCGGATATTTACGGTACAACAACTTTAACTGAGCTTGAAGAGCAGTTAAAAGAGTTAGCCTTAAAAAACCATGTTGAATTAGATTTTGCTCAAACTAATTCGGAAGGTAAGTTAATAGATTTGATACATGCTGCTGAGGGTTCCTACGATTATATCATATTAAACCCAGGAGCTTTTTCCCATTATAGTATTGCCATCCGCGATGCAATATGTTCCGTGCAAGTTCCGGTAATTGAAGTACATATTTCAAATATCTACGCCAGGGAAGAATTTCGCCACAAGTCAATACTTGCGCCTGTTACAGTCGGGCAAATTTCGGGTTTTGGCATTTATAGCTATACTTTAGCTTTGCTAGCTGCCATCCAATTAAACGGGGGTGGCCTATCAAATGCAAAATATTAGACTTCGTAAAATACAGAATAAAATTAAATCATCAGAAGGAGATGCTTTGCTAATTGTCAAGCCGGAAAACAGATTATATGTATCTGGTTTTACCGGCACTTCTGCTTTTATTGTGATTACACCTTTGGAGAGCTATTTAATAACGGACTTTCGCTATGTTGAACAGGCTAATAAGCAAGCTCCCGAGTATACAATCGTAGATTATGGTTCAGATTTTTTAGCCTGTCTAAAAAAGTGTTTAACAGAACACAATGTGAAATCACTTTTGTTTGAAGAAGATTATATTACTTATGCCCAATTTCAAAGCTGGCAGAATAGTCTACAGCCAATTCAACTAAAACCAGCTAAAAATATAGTTGAAAATTTGAGAGTAGTAAAAGATAAAGACGAAATAGAATTGCTACATAAAGCAACAGATATTGCGGAGCAAAGTTTTAGAAAGGTACTTAATATTATTAAGCCTGGTATAAGAGAAAATGAGGTTGCTCTGGAATTAGAATATCAAATGCGTAGATTAGGAGCAACCGGACCCTCCTTCGAAACTATAGTTGCTTCTGGAATTAGATCGAGTATGCCACATGGTGTAGCTTCTGACAAAATATTACAGCCCTGTGAATTTATTATAATTGATTTTGGGGCAGTATATGGTGGATATCATTCTGATCTAACCAGGACTATTATTATCGGCAAAGCAAATACAGAACAAAGGAAAGTTTATAGGGCAGTTCTTGAAGCCCAATGTAAAGCTTTAGATGCTGTTAAACCAGGAATTACCTGCCATGATCTAGATGATATCGCTCGTAAGCATTTGGCCAAGTATGGATATGATAAATTTTTTGGGCATAGTTTAGGACATGGAGTAGGCTTGGCTATCCATGAGAAGCCAAAAGTTTCTTTCGGGTCCGAAGAAATTTTGCTTACAGGTATGGCTATAACCGTCGAACCAGGTGTATATATAAGCCAAATTGGCGGAGTACGCATTGAAGACTTGGTAATTGTCACAGATCATGGTTGTATAAATTTAACCCATCTCAACAAGGATTTAATTGAATTAAATTAAAATGATGATATGCGGGAGGTTATGACTTATGATTTCTACTAATGATTTTAGGACTGGTATAACGATCGAATTGGATGGAGACGTTTATACTGTAGTTGAATTTCAACATGTAAAACCGGGTAAAGGTTCCGCTTTTGTAAGAACTAAGCTTAAAAATCGTCGTACAGGCGGAGTTATAGAACGTACATTCAGAGCTGGAGAAAAAGTTCCTAAAGCTCATATTGAAAAGCGACAAATGCAATACTTATATAGCGATGGCAATATGTATACATTTATGGATACTGAAAATTACGAACAAATAACTTTAAATGAAGAACAACTTGACGATGCAATTAAATATTTAAAAGAAAATATGAACATAGATATTATGTTTTACCAAGGGCAGCCAATGGGTGTTGAGTTGCCTAATACTGTTATTTTAAAAGTTATTGAAACGGAGCCTGGTGTCAGAGGTGATACAGCAACAGGAGCAACTAAAAGTGCCAAACTTGAAACGGGTGCAGTTGTTCAAGTTCCTTTATTTGTAAATGTTGATGATGATTTAGTAATTGACACCCGATCCGGCCAATACGTCCAAAGAGCCTAGTTTATGCTAGTATTATGTTTAAATCTCCTTATGTAGGTAATACTATTATGGGAAAACTAAAGCCTATATAAGGGGGTATTGAAATGCACGATCTACACAAAAAGGTAGCTTATTTACAAGGTTTAATGGCTGGTTTAGAAATCACAAGTTCGACTAACGAAGGTAAAATTCTTACTGAAATGTTAACAATATTGGACTGCATTGCAGATAATTTACAAGAATTACAAGATACACAGACAGAGTTGGAAAGCTATATTCAAGCCGTAGATGAGGATTTGCTGGACTTGGAAGATGAAGTATACTATGTTGATTCCGATGACGAACTGGAAGAAGATGAGCTAATAGAAATACAGTGTCCTGAATGTAAAGACATAGTTTACTTTGATGCAGATTTGTTAGACGATGATGATATTATCCAAGTCACTTGTCCTAACTGTGATGCTATTGTTTACAGTAATGAAGATGAACAGCAGCATGATTACGACAACCATGAAAATTATGCCCAAGATATTTAATAAAGTTGTAACCTGTAGAGTACAAGTTTTTCAAAACTTGTACTCTTTTTTTTGCATATTTTAAGTTAACTCCTAATATCTATCTTAGTAGAGAAGGGAGGGACAACTTTGGTTAAATTGATTCAAGCAAGGGAGCAGAAAATGCACCAAATCACAAGTGCTGAACAGCTCAAGTTTAAGGAGTTAATAACTAAATTTCTTCCACTAAGTATTAGGCAAATTCTGGACAACCTTTCCTTAGAATCTATACAATCACTAGAAGAAATTCGTCTAAGGAAAGGTAAACCTTTATTTCTTAGATTTCATGAACGCGAAAGTATGGTCAATAGTGTAGGCCAATCTGTAAGTTGTTTATCTCAAGCTTACCATGTTACCGAGGATGACATAGAGCGCACTCTTCATCTTATTAGTCAATCTTCTCTTTATGCGTTAGAAGAGGAAATACGTAACGGTTATATTACGATCCCAGGGGGTCATCGAATTGGATTTGTTGGCCAAGCAGTTTTAGATGGATTAAAGGTTAAAACTATTAAGTATATTTCTAGTTTAAATATCCGGTTAGCTAGACAAGTAGTTGGGTGTGCAACGAAAATAATACCTTTTCTATATAACAATACTGAGCAAAGACCTTATAATATCTTGATTGTGTCACCGCCAAAGTGTGGAAAAACAACTTTGCTTAGAGATGTTATTAGGCTGTTTAGTTCAGGTTTTTATTGTTCCACTAAACGAGAAAAAATAAAGTTTAATGTAGGTTTGGTCGACGAACGCTCGGAAATCGCAGGTTGTTATTTAGGTATACCACAAAATGATATAGGCCCCAGAACTGATGTTTTAGATGGCTGCCCAAAAGCCGAGGGGATGATAATGTTAGTTCGCTCAATGGCACCTCAAATTGTTGCTACTGATGAAATTGGTCGACCGGAAGATGTAGGAGCTATTGAGGAAATGTTAAATTGTGGAATTTCACTAATAACTACAGCCCACGGTGCTACGTTAGCTGATTTAGAGAATCGTCCCATCCTAAAGCAACTTATAAATTCAAATATTTTTGACAGATACGTTTTTCTTGGTAGAACGTTAGGTCCAGGTACGGTAGAAACAATATTAGATGGTAAGACAAAACAAAATATTCTTCTCCAACCGATTCAAACTTTAAAAAGGGGGTTCTAACTTGCTAAGATTTTTTGGAGGGATATTGGTTGTTGTGGTGTGCACTTTGTGGGGCTTACTTATTGCAAATAACTATAAACAGCGTCCTCTGGAGTTAAGGAATTTGCGTAGTATGCTTAATCTACTGGAAACAGAGATTATATACGCTTCAACTCCGCTCCCAATAGCATTAGATAAAATTGCCAAGCATGCTGATAATAATATTTCTAAACTGTTTTACAAAGCTCGGGATTACTTAATAAGCGGAAACGGCATTACAGCCGATGAGGCCTGGCAGAAAGCTTTAAATGATATCCTAAACAACAGTTACCTATTAGAGGAAGATACGGGTATTTTAAAAAATTTTGGTATAGGTTTAGGTTGCTCCGGTAAAAACGAACAGTTAAAAAATATCCAATTGACTAAGGAACTACTAAAAAAACAAGAGCTTAAAGCTGAACAGGATAAAAGCCAAAACGAAAGATTATGGAAAACTATGGGTTTTTTATCGGGCATAGCAATTGTATTATTGATTTTTTAGGAGGAGTGCTAAAATGATAAGCTTAAGTGATATTAGCTTAATATTTCAAATTGCAGGGTTGGCAATAATTACAACAATTTTTTACACATTTTTAAAACAAGTTGGTCGAGAGGAATATGGTTTTTTAGCAGTTGTAGTAGCAATCGCTATAGTCCTGATGCAAGTAGTTCCAGTAATAAGAGATTTGTTCAGATCTGTGGAAGAAGTTTTTCGGATTTATTAAGGAGAGATTCTAATTATGAACATTGTTCAAATCGTGGCACTAGGATTGTTAACTACAATAATAATTGTTTTATTAAAACAAAATAACGCTAATACTTATGCTTTATTACTCAGCACAACAGCAGGTGTAATTATTTTTGTTGCTATGATCAACAAAATTGGTTATGTGATCCAAGTCTTTAATGATTTAGCTAGAAGAGCAAATGTTAATCAGTTTTATTTAGGCACTATACTTAAAATAGTGGGCATTGCTTACATTGCTGAATTTGGCGCCCAAGTTTGTAAAGATGCAGGTGAAAGTTCTATTGCCGGCCGTATAGAATTGGCGGGAAAAATTTTTATTATGGTTTTGGCCATGCCTATTGTTGCAGCTGTACTTGAAAGTATTATCAGGCTTCTTCCTTAATGAGGTGCTTTATGAAAAAAAAATGGATAAATGCCTTATTTATTTTCATTATTTTATTTTCTCTGGGTACATCGGCAGCATCTGCCCAAAGTTCACAGTCAGATCTAATTCAAACCCAGCTAGATAATGTAGATTTCTCAGAGATTCAAGTTTACCTTGACCAGATTGATCGGGACATAGGAGAGTATTTACCAAACCTGGATTTTAAAAACATTTTTCATGATATACGTAGGGGAAATGTTGACCTTAGCTTTGAAGGAGTTGTTAGTGGTATTGGAAAGTACATGTTCCGTGAGATTTTAATTCATTCTCGTTTGTTAGGTACTTTATTAATTTTGGCTGTCTTATATGCAGTTCTGGAAAATATTCATTCAAGCTTTGAAGGTAATAACTTACGCAAGATAACCTTTTGGGTATGCGGTCTAGCTCTTTACACTATAGCTTTTGGGAGTTTTACTTTATCCATCGGGATTGCCCGAGACACTATTGATAAACTAGTTTCCTTTTTTAATTCCTTATTACCTGTTCTAGTAACATTAATTGTAGGAGTAGGTCATGTAACAAGTGCTGCTCTTTTAAGTCCTTTAACATTAGCCACAACCGGTTTTTTCGCAAATATAATTAATCAAGTTGTCATGCCCTTAATATATGTTTGTACAGTTTTGTACATTTTAGATCACATCAGCCTAGATTTTAAAGTTGGTCATTTAGCCAAACTTTGTCGTGATATAGCAATAGGCATTATAGGCGTATCATTAACGATTTACATAGCGGTACTAAACATCCAAGGTGTAGCTGGTAACGTTTCGGATGGGGTGGCTTTGGAAACAGCAAAATTTGCTACGGGTTCTTTCATCCCTGTAGTGGGGAAGTTATTATCTGATGCACTAGAAGTTGTGGTGGGGACATCTTTATTAATAAAGGGCGCTGTATCAATGGTAGGGATAATCATAATTGCTTTGTTATGCATATTCCCCTTGCTAAAAATTTTGTCGCTCGTAATTATTTATCGAGTTGCTGCTGCCCTTGTTCAACCTTTTGGAGCAAAACCTATAGCAGATACATTAAATACCATTGGCAACTGCCTTTTGTTAGTATTCGGTGCAGTATCATCTGTTGGAGTGATGCTATTTGTTGGTATTAGTATTTTGATTAAAGTTGGAAAACCCTTTTAACTACTGAGGTGATTCAGATGGAAATAATTGCCTCCACAATTAAAAATGTCGTATTGATCGTTTTTTTTGCAAGTGTAATAGAAATGTTTTTACCCAGATCCTCTATAAGTAGATATGTTCAACTAATTATGGGGCTTTTCGTAATAGTGTCAATTTTAAACCCTATTGCTAATATAAAAGCCAACGATCTTCAACTCAAGATTTTATCCCCAAGTAAAACTGAACAAAGTCAGATAACAAAAGGAATAAATAATGGACTGAATTTTAAAGAAATTAATTTAGTCTTTGCCCAGGATACAGTAATATCTAACTTGGAAAAACAAGTAGAAGCTCTTGTTACTATAGTACCTGGGGTTAAAGAGGCAAAAGTTAAGATTGTAACTGATCCAGAATTTATTAATAATGGTGAAATTGACAAGATACTAATTGAAATAAAATCAAATTTAGAAAAGGAAAATGATTCATCAGTTGAGATAGTACAAATTGATACTTTAATAGAACATAAAAATATTATTGAATTATTTCCAGAAGAATCAAAACAGCAAATAAAAACAACGGTATCTAACTTCTACGGCCTTGATGAGAATTTGATTGAGGTAATAACAAACTAATTTAAGGAGAGGAAAAGGGATGAAATTTCTATTAAGAAAAAAGGATTTTAAATATTTACCGGCCTTAATTGCAATTTTACTTATAGGTATTGCGTTAATAATTCCTTGGCAAGGTAATGAAGATAAACAAGTAACTACTGATTTTTATGAGGATGAAACAGATAGGACGCTAGAACATATAAATACCGACGGACTTAATGGAATTGAGCTAAACTTAGAACAAAGATTAAAAAATATTTTGAGTCAAATAAAAGGAGTGGGGGAGGTTGAGGTTACTGTCTTACTGGCAAGCGGCCCTAGGTTTGATTATGCAGTAAATGTTAGTACCATTGAAAAGCAGATAGACGAAAAAGACCAAAGTGGCGGCATTAGAACTACTACGGAGATTACTGAGGATGGTCAACTAGTAATTGTAAGATCAGATAGAGCAGGGGGAGAAGAACCTGTCGTAACTCAAGAATACAAACCGGATATACAGGGGGTGTTAGTGGTAGCACAGGGAGCAGATAATCCAAAAATTAAGGCCAATTTGTTAAATGCCATCACTACTATTCTTGATTTGGAAGCCCATAAAGTTGACATACAAAGTAAAGAGTAGGAGGAACAAAATGACTATTGTTACTGATAAAAAAGTTGTGGCAAGTTTGTTGTTTGTCTTATTGGTAGCTTTTATTTACATTGGGTATTATAGTGAAAGCGGGGAGCATATGCAAAGCTCTACTGAGGAAATGGAAGCAGTAAATGAAGTAATTTCAGGTCAAGTTGATGTGGAAATTAATAGCAACATAGAAGAAACTAGCCAAAGAGAAAAGTTACCTACAGAAGAGTATTTTATTGAATACCGTCTAGATAGAGATCGCACTCAAAGTCGCCAAATAGAATTGCTACAAAATATTGTTAACAATCCTAATTCCTCCGCCACCGAAAGACAACAAGCCCAGCAAAAAATACTTGCTATTACCAATACATTAGAACAAGAACTTAAACTTGAAAGCATCATAAAAGCTAAAGGATACGAAGATGCTATCTTATTTATACAGCCTTCTTCTGTAGTGGTAATTGTAAAAGGCCATAATTTCAACTCTACAGATGCTACTATCATTGCTGATCTTGTAGCCAAAACTACGGGCCATAGTCTGGAGCAAATTACTATTATACCCAAAGTTTAAATTAGCAAAACATAATTTTCCAGCTAATTTGAATCAAATTTTAAAAGACTTATTTAGTTATGAATACTAATACCTCTACAAAAAGAGGAAAGTATTCTTTTTTCTTTTTTGCCATAAATTAATTGTATATTATAATGTATACTTGTTTTAAATTGTTGCTTATCACACTTTGATATGAATATAATTAAAAATATGTAATCATTTAGCTTCTTCCCTTTTATATATATTTTTAAGGAGGACAAAAGGTGCAACCAATTAAGGTTACTGATACCACACTTCGCGATGCTCACCAAAGCCTTTGGGCAACGAGAATGCATACAGAAGACATGATCCCAATTGCAAAACAATTAGATAATATCGGATACCACTCACTAGAAGTATGGGGTGGTGCTACTTTTGATGTTTGTTTGCGTTATTTAGGTGAAAATCCCTGGAATCGTTTAAGAACTTTAAAAAAACATATTAAGAAAACACCGCTTCAAATGCTTTTAAGAGGTCAGTCATTAGTAGGGTATCAACATTATCCAGACGATGTTGTAGATGCTTTTATCACACGAGCAGTAGCCAACGGCATTGACATCATACGTATCTTTGATGCACTAAATGATTTACGTAACATGGAGTTTCCAATAAAAGTAGCCAAAAGAGAAGGGGCTCATGTTCAAGGTTCTGTTGTTTATACAATTAGCCCTGTACATACTGTCGACCACTATTTAGAAACAGCCATAGAACTTGAAAATATGGGCGTAGATTCAATTTGTATCAAAGATATGGCTGGCCTCCTAGCGCCGTTTAAAGCTTACGAATTAGTTAAATTGTTTAAAGAAAATTTACATGTTCCTATTCAACTTCATAGCCACTATATTGGCGGTTTAGCTGTTGGAGCATACTTAATGGCTGCCCAGGCAGGAGTAGATATAATTGATACTGCTTCCATACCTTTAGCTTTTGGTTCATCTCAGCCACCGGTTGAAACTATTGTAAGAGCATTAGCTGATACCCCTTACGATTCAGGTTTGAAAATGAATGAGTTGTTTAATTTGGCTAAGTACTTTGAAGAACTGCGTAAACGATTAGGTTACGAGAGGGGAGTTACCCGTATAACAGATATGTGGGTATTTCAGCACCAAGTACCTGGCGGTATGATTACTAATTTGGTTAATCAATTAAGAGAACAAAAAGCTGCTCACCGCTTGGAAGAAGTTTTACGTGAAATACCAAGGGTCAGGAAAGATTTAGGTTATCCACCTTTGGTAACACCCACAAGTCAGATTGTGGGAACCCAAGCTGTTTTAAATGTGTTGACAGGAGAACGTTATAAACTTGTCCCAGGAGAAGTTAAAGCTTATGTGAAAGGATTATACGGTAAGCCACCTGGGCCAGTTAACAAGGAGATTCAAAAATTAATCATCGGAGACGAAGAACCAATTAAAGAACGACCTGCAGATTTGTTAGAACCAAAAATGGATAGTGTAAAAGAAGAGATTGCACATTTAACAAATGATATTGATGATATTATTTCTTACGCTTTATTTCCTCAAGTAGCTAAAAAATTTTTTGAAAATAGGCAAAAAGGCATAGTTGTTAGAGAATCAGATATAGATGAGAAAAAGGCAGTTAAAAAAGCAAGAGAAGAGGATATTAAAAATATTGGTAACGAGAAAGGAGCCTTTGATATGGAAGTAAGAGATATTAAGGAGTTGATAAAATCCGTTGACTCCTCAAACATATCTGAATTAAAAATCGAAGTAGATGGTCTTAAACTTCAAATCAAGCGAGGAGGAACTGAGCAAAATTTAGCCAAAGAGATTAGAAATCCTTCTAATAACGAAACCAGCATTAAGGAGGAAGTGCCAATAAAAAAAGTGGAAGTTGCAGAAGAAAAAGGTTATGTAGTTAAATCACCCATGGTAGGCACTTTCTATGCTGCACCTTCCCCCGATGCTCAACCTTTTGTTCAAGTAGGGGATATGGTTGAAAAAGGACAAACTCTTTGTATAATAGAAGCAATGAAATTAATGAATGAAATAGAGGCAGAGGTCAGCGGTAAAGTTGTAAAAGTATTAGTAGATAATGCAGAACCTGTAGAATATGGACAAGATTTGTTCGTGATAGCAGAGGTGTAAAATGTTTAATAAAGTACTAATTGCCAATAGAGGGGAAATAGCTTTACGAGTTATTCGTGCTTGTAAGGAAATGGGAATAAAGACTGTAGCAATCTTCTCGGAAGCTGATAAGGAAAGTACCCATGTAAGATTAGCTGATGAAGCAATTTGCATTGGTCCTGCCCCTTCAAATCGTAGCTACTTAAACATACCTAATATTATTAGCGCAGCAACAGTAAGTGGAGCCGAAGCAATTCACCCAGGCTATGGATTTTTAGCTGAAAACCCTAACTTTGCTGAGATGTGTGATGATGCCGGTATTGTTTTTATTGGTCCATCAGCCCAGGCAATGGAAACTATGGGTTCGAAAGCAAAAGCTCGTGAAACAATGATTAGAGCCGGGATTCCTGTAGTTCCTGGCTCAGAGGGAGTCATTACAAGTGAAGAAGAGGCCCTCGAAATAGCGCAAAAAATAGGCTATCCAGTTATTGTTAAAGCATCAGCTGGTGGCGGCGGGAGGGGAATGAGAGTTGCTAAAAATGATTTAGCCCTCAAGCAAGCCATCCAGATGGCAAAAAGTGAAGCCGAATCAGCTTTTGGAGACTCCCGTGTTTACTTGGAAAAATTTATAGAAGAACCAAGGCATATTGAAATTCAAATTTTAGCAGACAAATATGGCAATGCTGTTTACTTAGGTGAAAGGGACTGTTCCCTACAACGTAGACACCAAAAAATTTTAGAGGAAGCACCTTCTACAGCAATTAATCCTGAATTAAGACGCAAGATGGGTGAAATTGCAGTTCGCGCAGCTCACGCAGTAAATTACTATAGTGCCGGAACAATTGAATACCTGGTTGATAAACATGGAAACTTTTACTTTATGGAAATGAACACAAGGATACAAGTAGAGCATCCAGTAACTGAAATGATCACAGGCATTGATCTGGTAAAAGAACAGATACGAATCGCAGCAGGAGAAAAGCTTTTTCTAAAACAGGAAGACATAAAAATAAATGGTTGGGCCATAGAATGCCGTATTAACGCAGAGGATCCTGAGTATAATTTTAGGCCTTCTCCAGGCCGTATTTCTTCCTATCAAGCACCAGGTGGGTTTGGTGTACGTGTGGAAAGTGCTGTATACCAGGGTTATACCATTCCACCCTACTACGATTCAATGATTGGAAAACTTATTGTCTGGGCTCCTACCCGTCAGGAAGCAATTCAAAAAATGAAATGTGCTTTACTCGAATATAAAATTGAAGGTGTTAAAACAACAATTCCTTTTCATTTAAATGTCTTAGATAACGAATACTTCCAAAAAGGCGAAGTATTTACGAATTTCATAGCTACTAAAATGGGCATTGAGTAACTTTAAAAATTCTTAGTTGCGTTGTTTAAAAATAGTTGATTTGGTATAATATACTAGGTAGTTTGTATAATAATAAAAACTACCTTTATTTTTTAGGGAGGAGAAAATATGAGCGAACATAATTTAGAAACAAACCAAGCGCAAATCGGCTCAATACGTATTGCTGATGAAGTAGTTGCAATCATTGCTGGATTAGCTGCTACCGAGGTAAAAGGCGTGGCCGGCATGAGTGGCGGCATAGCTGGAGGCATTGCCGAAATGCTTGGCAGAAAAAACCTTTCCAAGGGTGTAAAAGTACAAGTAGGCGAAAAAGAAGCAGCTATAGATTTATTTTTAGCAATTGAGTATGGGACAAATATTCCGGAAATTGCAACTGAGGTACAAGAAAACGTAAAAAAAGCAATAGAAAATATGACTGGGCTAACTGTAGTCGAAGTCAATGTTCATGTCCAAGGTGTTATCTTTAGCAATATGGAGACACATTCTGAAGAAGACAGCAGAGTAAAATAAGGGTTGGTGTGTATGAATACATTGGAAAGAGCACTTATAGCGTTATACTCTGTATTTATTATAGTTATTGCAATTTGTATTATGGCCATTTCTTTTCAACCTTATTTTTTACATTTAACCTCAAATTATCTAGCTTCAGATACAGGTAAAATAATAACAATTGTCATAGGTTTATTATTATTAATTTTAGGGTTTAAAACTTTAGTTGATTCATTTAGCAGAAAAAAGCCTGTATTAGCTTTAATTCAGACTACCGACTTGGGAGCCGTAAATATTACCATAACTGCCTTGGAGCATTTAGTTTCAAAAGCGGCAAAACAAGTGAAAGAGGTTAAAGAGATTAAACCTAATGTTAAACCCTTACCAGCCGGAATTGCTATTCACCTGAATGCTAGTGTAAGTACTGAAAGCAATTTGCCTTTTGTAACCCGAGAGTTGCAAGACACAGTAAAAGGCTATGTTGAGCAAATAGCAGGTATAAGTGTTTTAGAAGTAAAGGTCCTTGTAAATTACATTAGCCAGGAAACAAAGCTTCGGGTTGAATAACAGGGGTGAAAGCTATGGAGTGGGAAAAACTAATAAGCGAACTTCTTAAATACCACCGAGGAAAATTAATCGGAATTTTTCTTGGTCTAGTTTTTGGTTTATTAACAGCATTTTTTGGGTTTTGGCGAGCTGTATTTATTGCTATTTGTATTATCGTTGGATACGTTATAGGGAAAAAAATAGATGAGCACAAAAGCTTTAAAAATTTGTTGGAGAAATTTTTTGAAGACTAAACTGAGGTGGCTAAAAAATTGAGTAGAAGGTTAGCCCGGGAAAAAGCAATGCAAATTCTGTTCCAGATTGATGTCGGTAAAAATGATAAGGATTTTGCAATTCAAAGTGTATTAGATGAAGCAGTTAGCCTTTCCAAAAAAGATGAAACCTATATCTACGGACTGGTAAATGGGGTATGTTATTATCTTGACGAGATAGATGAGCATATACGTGGGTTCGCCTTAGATTGGGATTTGGAAAGATTAGCCAATGTAGATCGTAACATTTTACGCATTGCTATTTATGAGATGAAGTTTTTAAACGAGGAAATTCCTTGGGTTGTTTCTATTAACGAAGCAGTTGAGCTAGCTAAAAAATTTAGTACAATAGAAAGCAGCAAATATGTAAATGGTATTTTAGATCGTTTTAAGAAACAACTTGAACTAAAAGCCGGTGAATAAGAATGTCATTATTTCTAGGAATCGATACTAGTTGTTATACCACTTCTGTTGCAGTAGTAAACCATTATAAGAAGTTAATTAAGGAACACCGTCAATTGTTGCATGTACCTTCCAATAAAACAGGTTTGCAACAATCTTCGGCGGTGTTTCAACATGTTCAAATCCTTCCTATTTTACTTGAAAAAGTACTGAAGGAAATTGACCTAAGCGGTTTAGAAGCTATTATCTGTTCGACTCGACCAAGACCGCAGGAAAATTCATATATGCCAGTTTTTACAGTTGGAGCTGGTTTTGGTAGAACATTAGCTAATAGTTTAAAAATCCCACTTATCACTACTTCTCATCAAGAAGGCCATTTAATAGCAGGTATTTGGTCTAGTAGAAAAAATCTTCCTGAACAGTTTTTAGCTGTCCATCTTTCGGGTGGAACTTCTGAGCTTCTTTTAGTTAAGCGGGGTAAGGATAAAAATGTCTTTTTTGAAGTAAAATTATTAGGAGGAACTACCGATTTACATGCAGGTCAACTCATTGATAGAATAGGAGTAGCCTTAAACCAGCCTTTTCCCACAGGGCCATATCTTGAAGCGTTAGCAAAGAATTCGACTAGAAGTTTAACCATACCCTCCTACGTTAATAAGTACGATTTTAGTTTTTCTGGCGCAGAAACTAGGCTTAAGAAATTGATAGCTGCTAAGGTGGATCCAGGTGAAATAGCTCATGCAGTTGAAAATTGTATTGCTAAAACTGTAGAAAAAGTTTTGCGCAGAGCAGTACAGGAATTTAACGTTTATGATGTTTTAATAGTAGGGGGAGTAGCTAAAAACGAATATATTCGCTATAGATTAAAGACTAGATTAGAACACCCTGCTGTTAATGCTAGACTATTTTTTGCAGATGCTAAATACAGTTCTGATAATGCTGTTGGAGTCGCATTATTAGGCTCATTCTACACAAATTAGCAAAGACTTTTGGTGAAATAAAAATCAAGTTTAATTTTTGTTTAAAAAATTAAATAAAAACACAAATTTTACATCCAACGCAGGATTCTCGATGTAAAAAAACGAATATCTTCTACAAATACTTTAGATAACTTATTTTCATTTTGGGAGGTCTTAGTGTGTACAGGATTGTTAACAAGCAAGAATTAGCTCCCAGCATTCTTCTAATGGACGTTGAAGCACCCAAAGTAGCAGCTAAAGCCAAGGCTGGGCAATTTATTATTTTGCGCGTTGATGAGGAAGGTGAAAGAATACCTTTAACCATTGCTGATTGCGACACACACCGTGGTCATGTAACAATAATTTTTCAAGAAGTCGGTTACTCCACCAGGAAACTGGCTCAACTAAAAACAGGCGACTACCTTTTAGATTTTGTGGGCCCTCTTGGACAAGCTTCTGAAATTGAGAACTACGGGACAGTAGTATGTGTTGGCGGTGGTGTTGGAGTAGCACCTGTTCTTCCAATTGCTAAAGCTTTAAAAGAAGCTGGTAATGAAGTTATTTCTATTATCGGAGCAAGGAACAAAGAGCTTCTAATCCTAGAAAATGAAATGAAAAATGTAAGCTCTGAGTTGCTAATAGCCACAGATGATGGTTCATACGGACATAAAGGTTTTGTAACTGACTTACTTAAACAAGTTTTAGAGACTAGAGAAGATATAGCTAGAGTATGGGGAATTGGCCCTGTAGTTATGATGCGTGCCGTAGCAAATACCACCAAACCTTTTGGAATTAAAACAATTGTTAGTATGAACCCAATCATGGTTGATGGAACAGGTATGTGCGGAGCTTGTAGGGTTAGTGTAGGCGAGGAGACTAAATTTGCATGTGTTGATGGTCCAGAGTTTGATGGACATTTAGTTGATTGGGACCTAGCACAAAGACGGATGGCAATGTTTAAGGAAGAGGAAACAATTGCTAATAAAATCCATGGATGTGGAGGCGAGTGCACATGCCACTAGATTTAAATAAAGTATCAATGCCTACTCAAGAACCAGATAAAAGAGTAAAAAATTTTAAAGAAGTAGCATTAGGCTTTAATGAAGAAATGGCAGTTAAAGAAGCAAGCAGATGTATTCAATGTAAAAAACCGGGTTGTGTTGCTGGTTGCCCGGTAAATATTGATATTCCTGCTTTTATTAAGTTGATAACAGAAAAAGACTTTATGGGGGCCGCTAATAAAATTAAAGAAAAAAACAACCTTCCTGCAATTTGCGGACGAGTTTGTCCACAAGAAAATCAATGTGAAAAGCGATGTGTTCTAGCCAAAAAAGGCGCCCCAGTCGGAATTGGACGATTAGAACGCTTTGCAGCAGACTACCAGCTAAATAGTTCTTGCGAAAATCCCTTAAAAGCAAAAAGTACCGGTCGAAAAGTGGCTGTAATTGGCGCCGGGCCAGCAGGTTTAACTTGTGCAGCTGATTTGGCTAAAATGGGTCACGAGGTAACAATTTTTGAAGCTTTACATGTCCCGGGAGGCGTATTAATGTATGGAATTCCTGAGTTTCGTCTTCCTAAAAAAATAGTTCAAGCTGAAATTGACCTTATTAAACAATTAGGTGTAACAATCGAAGTTAACTCTGTAGTTGGAAAACTTGTTTCAGTTGACGAATTGTTAGAACAGGGTTTTGACGCAGTATTTATCGGCACCGGTGCAGGGCTTCCATATTTCATGAATATTCCAGGGGAAAACCTAAACGGAGTATACTCAGCTAACGAATTCCTAACCAGAACTAATCTAATGAAAGCCTATGATTTTCCAAATGCTGCAACTCCGATTCGGGTCGGTGAAAAGGTTGCTGTTATTGGTGCAGGGAATGTGGCGATGGATGCGGCCAGAACTGCTTTAAGGTTAGGAGCAAAAGAGTCTTACATTGTTTACCGCCGTTCAAAAGACGAAATTCCAGCCCGACTTGAAGAATTGGAACACGCTGTAGAAGAAGGCGTTCAGTTAAAGCTTTTAACCAGCCCCATAGAAATATTAGGCAACGAACAAGGGTGGGTTACTGCCTTGAAGTGTTTGCGCTATGAGCTTGGCGAACCTGATGAAAGTGGCAGAAGAAGACCTATTCCAATTAAAGGGTCAGAGTATTTGTTTGAGGTTGATACAGTTATTATGGCTATCGGGCAGGGGCCAAACCCTTTAGTCCTTCAGACTACTCCCGGTCTAGACCTCAATAAACGAGGCAATATAGTGGCCGACGAAGACGGTGTAACCTCTAAGCCAGGTGTTTTTGCAGGTGGAGACATCGTTACTGGCGCGGCTACAGTTATACTTGCCATGGGCGCAGGGAAAAAGGCTGCCAAAGCTATAGACGATTATTTGGCAACTAAATAAGAATTAGTTAATATGAAAAATGCCTACTGTATAAGGAATCTTTATGCAGTCACGGCAATTCATTATAAAAATGAGAAGGAGATGATGAAAAATGGCAAAATTAATTGACGGAAAAGCTATCGCAGCACAAATCAGAGAAGAAGTTAAAGTGGAAGCAGAAAAGTTTCGTAGTGAAGGAGTAATTCCTAAACTTGCAGTTATACTAGTTGGTGACGATCCTGCTTCAGTTGTTTATGCACAATCTAAACAAAAAGCAGCTAATAAGCTTTCTATCGATTTTGAACTGTTTAAAATGGATGCTTCTACGCCAGAAGCAGATGTTTTATCCTTAATTGAAAAACTAAATAATGATCCAAGTGTACATGGGATTATGGTAGAACTGCCCTTACCTAAGCATATTTCTAAAGAAAATGTTATGAGTGCTGTTAACCCTAAAAAAGACGTTGACGGTGTACACCCCATTAACAGAGGTTATATACTAAGCGGGGAAGAAGGACTATTCCCTGCAACACCGGAAAGCTGTATTGAAATCATGTTAAGAAGTGGTATCGAAATAGAAGGAAAACATGCCGTTATAGTTGGTCGTGGGGAAACTGTTGGCAAACCGCTAGTATTTCTTTTACTAAAGCATAATCCAACAATTACCGTTTGTCACTCCAGAACACCGGATTTAGGCCAGTTTACCCGTCAGGCTGATATCGTCATTGCAGCAGTAGGTAAGGCTAAACTCATTACCGGAGATATGATTAAACCTGGCGCGGTTGTAATAGACGCTGGAATTAATGAATGCGATGGCGGCATTTGTGGCGATGTTGATTTCGAATCAGCTAAAGAAGTTGCTGGTGCTATATCCCCAGTTCCTGGCGGAGTCGGATCCTTAACTACGGCTTTGTTGTTTAGAAATGTTCTAAAGGGACTAAAAATGCAGCTTAAAAAATAGGGAGTTTAGGAGGGTTTTATTATGAGCAAAATGTTTGATTTATCATATAGAAAAATCTTAGAAGATTCCGCTTCTAGTTCTCCGACACCTGGGGGCGGTAGCGTATCTGCTATGGTAGGGTGTTTGGGAGCTGCTATGGTTGCAATGGTTGGAAACTTGACTGTTGGCAAAGAAAAATATAAAGAATATGAATCGCAAGTTAAAGTAATCTTAGAAAAAGCTTATGATATCATAAGCAAATTAGAGAACTTAGTTGATGAAGATATGGCCGCATTCGATGGTTTTATGAGCGTATTAAGAATGCCTAAAGATACAGATGAACAAAAGAAGACCAGAGCTGAAAAAATGCAAGAAGCATTAAAAAAAGCTACTGATACACCGCTAGAAATTGCCCGGGTTTGCCTTGAATCCTTAAAAATTGCTGAGGAACTGTCTGCTTTTGGCAATAAAACTGCAATTAGCGACGTTGGAGTTGGTGCCTATGTTGCTGAAGCTGCTTTAAATAGTGTTTTATTAAGTGTCGATATTAATATTCCTAGTATCAAAGACATAGCTTACGTTGAAAAAGCAAACGCAGAAAAAGAACGTTTAATGGCTGAAGCCAAAGAACTAAAAGAGAAAGCTGTAAGCCAAGTTTTAGAAAGGATGAAATAATGTTTCCTACTGTTCGTTGTTTGACAGTTACAGAACTAAATTCTTATATTAAGAATTTAATGGATAGTGATGAATTGTTAAGCAACGTATGGGTAAAAGGTGAAATTACAAATTTTAAGGAAGCAATATCAGGACACCTATATTTTGGCCTAAAAGATAGTAGTGCTGTCTTAAAATGCGTTATGTTTAGTTCTGCTGCTAGAAAACTATTGTTTAAACCAGAGAATGGTATGAAAGTAATGGTGCAAGGATATGTATCCATTTATACCAGAAATGGTGAGTATCAATTATATATTAGAGAATTACATACCATGGGGCTAGGTGATCTGCATATTGCTTTTGAACAGTTGAAAAAAAAGCTTGAGCTTAAAGGCTTATTTGAAATGAGCCACAAAAGAACAATACCGATTTTGCCAAGCAAAATCGGTATTGTTACATCAATAACCGGCGCAGTATTACATGATATTATTACAGTAGCAAGACGAAGAAATCCTAATATTGAGCTTATAATCGCTCCTGCCTCAGTACAAGGAGCAGAAGCACCTGAGGAGATAGCAAAAGCCATAAATAGGTTAAATCAGCTTACTGCTTTAGATGTAATTATTGTTGCTCGGGGTGGAGGCTCTTTAGAGGAATTATGGGCTTTTAATACTGAGAAAGTTGCTCACGCCATTTACGATTCTGTAGTCCCGGTTGTTTCTGCTGTTGGTCATGAAACTGATGTAACAATAGCGGATTTAGTAGCTGATATGAGAGCTCCGACCCCCTCTGCCGCCGCTGAAATGTTAGTCCCTAGTCTACAACAATTAAAGGAGAAATTGCACAAACAGATAGTTAAACTCCAGCATAATATGAATGCTATAATTGAAACAAACAAGTTAAAAATAGGCTACATTGCCAAAAGCAAAGTAATGCGTAACCCTATAGTTAACCTCGACCAATTTAAACAATTTTTAGATTATGCAAGTAATCGTCTGGAAAATAGGATGCAAAACCTGGTTGCCCAATATCAAAAAGAACTGCAAAAATATGCAAAACAATTACATGCTTTAAGCCCTTTAGCTATCCTGCAAAGAGGTTATGCTATTTGTAAAACCCATGATGACAAATATATTTATGAAACATCTCAGGTAGAAATAGGCAATGTGATAAAAGTTATATTAAAAGAAGATTCCCTTGTGTGTAAGGTAATGGGGAAGGAGCGGTGTTAAAGTGAGCGACCAAACAAATTCCCAGGCTGGACAAATCTCCTTTGAGGAGGCAATAAATAAATTAGAAGGTATAGTTCAATCTTTAGAAACCGGAAATATTAGTTTGGATGAATCTTTAAGACTATTCCAAGAAGGAGTTCAACTAATAGATTTTTGTCAAAAAAAATTAACTATGGCTGAACAAAAAGTTTCTGTCTTAGTTCAAAAAAATGAAGAAATTTTTTTAGAACCATTTACAAATGAGGATTATAAAGAATGAATATAACTGACTATTTAAGCACAAGAAGAAAGCTAGTTGAGCAAGCTTTAGATGAATTTTTACCTGGTGCGGATGAATATCCAAACAAGATACATAAAGCTATGCGGCACAGCATTTTTGCAGGAGGTAAAAGACTAAGACCTATATTGGTTATTGCTTCTTGTGAGATTGTTGGAGGGACTATTAAACAAGCAATACCAACAGCATGTGCCGTTGAGTGTATTCACACTTATTCCCTTATCCATGATGATCTTCCCTGTATGGACGACGATGACTTAAGAAGGGGAATTCCGGCTTGTCACAAAGTATTCGGTGAAGGTATTGCTGTTTTAGCCGGAGATGCTTTATTAACTTTTGCTTTTCAGTTGCTGGCAAATAATTGCAAGTTGTCAGAGGTTTCAGAACATAATGCCTTAAAAGTGATAGCTGAAATCAGTAAAGCTTGCGGGACTTATGGGTTAATTGGTGGACAAGTTATGGATCTGGAGTCTGAAAATCAGACAACCGATTTAAATACATTGAAATATATACATCAACATAAAACTGGAGCTTTAATAACAACCTCAATCCGTTCAGGCGCAATCTTAGCTAGCGCAAGCACCCAAGAGCTTGATATCTTAACGGAATTTGGGAATCTTCTTGGTTTAGCTTTTCAGATTACAGATGATATATTAGATGTTGAAGGTGCTTTAGAAAAACTAGGAAAAACTCCTGGTAAAGACAAGCAAAAAAACAAAGCTACTTTTCCTGCACTTTATGGTTTACATGAATCTAAAATAATGGCTGAGAAATGTATCAACGAAGCAATTGGTTTAGTTAGACCCTTAGGCGAAAAAGGGCAAATACTGATTAATATTGCAAATTATATATTAAAAAGGAACATGTAATTTAATTATCAGGGTGAAGTTTTTTTGCTTGATATTTATTCTGATAGGGTATATAATATATTGTTGCATAGTTTATGGTGGCGCAGTATTCTAGTCAGAGCAATTAATTTTGAAGGCGGGCCTAAAAATCCGTCAAGGGCACAGCGATGAAGTTCCTGGTAATGGCTTTTGACGCCCAGTCGAGGGCTGTTGCTGGGAGTTAAGGGGGATAGGGCAATCTACAATGGCATGTAGGCGTTGACCCTACCCCCGTGGAGACCCATGTACGTGAATAAGCTGCGGAAGTGAAATTACGGCATGGGATAGAAACCTGCAAGTTGGTACTAAGGCGTGCTAGCTGCAGTGTAGCCTGCCTTGAGTGGCCTTGGTGAATCTTAGCATAATTACCCAAAGGTTTAAGGCCAAAAACTTTTGGGTAAGCTAGTGAAACCAACGCTGCAAAAGAGGCTAGAAATTAAGCTGCTCTGCTGAGGAAAACTCCTAGACTGTTTTGCAAAGGCTTATATAGGATTAAAGTGTGAACTAAGTGGTAATCTAGCCCTGAATGCGGTGACGATTCAGAATAATTTTTAAAGGGAAACCGCTGTTCTGGTGACAGACAGTAAATTATTGGGAAATCCTGCTAGACCTAAGTCACAAAGTTTACTATATAAGCTGCCACCAACCCTACTATTTGGAGGACTAAAGCAATTGAGATATTCTAATAATGGTTTTACTGCAGTTAAGCGTGCAATTACAATAGGTTTAATTGCTTTTTTTTTAGCAACCAGTATTGGAATAGGTTCCCAAAGTTTATTGGAAAGAATGTCTATAACACTTATAGCTTTTTCATTACTTGTTATAATTATACTGATAGGCATAATTTTTGATATAGTAGGAACTGCTGTAACAGCTGCTGATGAAACGCCCTTTCATGCTAAGGCAGCATGTAAGATACCTGGTGCTAAACATGCTATTTTACTTGTAAAGAATGCCGATAAAGTTGCCAACTTTTGCAATGATGTTGTTGGCGACGTAAGTGCTTCATTAAGCGGAGCTATCGGCGCAACTATTGTTAGTAACATTGCAAGTAATGGCACGGGAAATGGAGTTGTGTTAGGTAGCACAATCATGACTGGGTTTATTGCTGCCTTAACTGTAGGCGGAAAAGCCCTTGGAAAACATATGGCTATCAACGAAAGCAATGAGATTATTTTCCATGTAGGAAAAATTTTTTATTTGATAGAGTATAAATTTGGATTGAAAATTTTAAAAGCTCCACCTAGAAAGGGAAGAAAAAATGCCAAATCTTAATATTTGCCCTGAATCATTACATAAAGCGTCACCAAAGGAACTGGAAAGATTAGCAGTTGAAATCAGAAGGAAAATTATTGAAACAGTTGCTAAATCAGGGGGACATTTGGCTCCCAGCCTTGGAGTAATAGAGTTAACCCTGGCTTTACATAGTGTGTTTCATTCACCTCAAGATAAAATAATTTGGGACGTTGGCCATCAAACTTATGCTCATAAAATTATTACTGGTAGGGGTAAACAGTTTAATACTTTACGTCAATACGGTGGTTTAAGTGGATTTCCTAAACGTTCGGAAAGTGTTCATGACGTGTTTGAAACCGGCCATAGCAGCACTTCCATATCTGCTGCCTTAGGAATGGCTCTAGCCAGAGATTTAAAAAAAGAAAAACACGAAGTTATTGCAGTAATTGGCGATGGAGCTTTAACCGGAGGAATGGCCCTTGAAGCTTTAAATCATGCAGGCCACCTAGGTACCCATCTGATTGTAGTTTTAAATGATAATGAAATGTCCATAGCCCCTAATGTAGGAGCTATGTCAGACTATCTAAGTAGAATCCGGACAGAACCTATATACTCAAAGGGCAAAGAAGAGATAGAATTACTCCTAAAAAAGTTACCGACCATAGGTGATAAAGTATTTAAAATAGCTGATAAATTAAAAGATAGTTTAAAATACTTAATTATACCTGGGATTTTATTTGAAGAGCTAGGATTTACATATTTAGGACCTATAGACGGTCATAATATCCAACTGATGAAAAGAGTACTAGAACGAGCAAGAAGAACCAAAGGGCCTGTCTTAATTCATGTTGTTACCAAAAAAGGCAAGGGGTATAAACCTGCTGAGGAAAATCCAAATCGATTTCATGGTGTAGGGCCTTTTGATGTTCTTACAGGAAAAATCCAGACCAAATCTCCAGTTCCAACCTATACTGAAGTTTTTGGAAAAAAATTGGTAGAATTAGGCTATAACGACAAAAATATTATTGCCATTACAGCAGCCATGCCTGATGGTACAGGTTTAAATTATTTTGCCAAGGAATTTCCGGACCGGTTTTTTGATGTGGGCATTGCTGAACAGCATGCAGTCACTTTAGGCGCTGGTTTTGCGGCTTCCGGTTATAAACCAGTTGTGGCTATTTACTCTACTTTTTTGCAAAGAGCTTTTGATCAGGTGTTACACGATGTTTGTATGCAAAATCTTCCGGTTTTACTAGTTATTGACCGAGCTGGTTTAGTTGGTGAAGATGGAGAAACACACCAAGGTATTTTTGATATATCATTTTTACGACCAATCCCTAATTTAACAATTATTGCCCCTAAAGATGAAGCTGAATTAGAAAAAGCATTGGAATATGGTATAAATTTAAATGCCCCCGTAGCTATTCGTTATCCAAGAGGAACCGGAATAGGCTCAGGCAAAATAATAAGTAACTTCACAACAAAATCTGAAGTCTTAAAAAATGGACAAGATATTACTGTTTTTGCTATTGGTCCCATTACTTATAATTGTTTGCAGGCAGCTGAAATACTAAAAGACAAGAAAATTAATATAACAGTTATTAACGGTAGGTTTATCAAACCCCTTGATAAGGAAACCATTATCCAAATGTCCAGGCAAGCGAAATTAATCGTAACTGTTGAAGAACATATTGTAGCCGGAGGATATGGTTGTGGGGTACAAGAGGTTATAAATGAAGAAGGCATATGGACACCGGTTTTACAAATAGGTGTTCCTGACAAGTTCGTTACTCACGGATCCCCAAATTTACTTCGTCAACACTTAGGGTTTACTCCTGAAGGAATAGCAAATAAAATCTATCAATATTGGCAACAAATACTAAAAAAGAAAGCGGCAAACTAAAGACCGCTTTTTTTACAATTCTAACCACCTAAAGAAAGAGAAGGATAAAAATGGCAAAAAAAAGATTAGATTTGTTACTTGTTGAAAAAGGAATATTTGCCAGCAGAGAAAAAGCAAGAGCAGCTATTATGGAGGGCAGGATACAAGTTGATGGCAAAGTAATTGATAAAGCAGGTACAAATGTGGACGTTGAAGCCCAAATTGTAAAAACCGGTAAAGAACATCCTTATGTCAGTAGAGGTGGCCTGAAATTAGAAAAAGCCATCAAATTTTTTAAGATAAATCTAAATAATAAAGTAGTTTTAGATGTAGGTGCCTCAACAGGAGGATTTACCCATTGTGTCTTGTTAAATGGTGCCAGTAAAGTATTTGCAGTTGATGTAGGGTATGGTCAATTAGCTTGGGAGCTTCGTCAAGATCCGAGGGTCGTGTCGTTAGAAAGATTTAATGTTAGATATTTAACTCCTGATAAATTAGGACAACTGGTCGATATTAGTACAATTGATGTATCCTTTATCTCACTAAAAAAGGTTTTACCAGCTGTAATTAGCTGTTTAAAAACTGATGGAGAAATTATTGCCTTAATTAAACCTCAATTTGAAGCGGGTAAAGATAAAATAGGTAAAAAAGGAGTTGTGAGAGATCCAGAAGTACATAAAGATGTGCTTAACTCCATAATTACAGACTGCCAAAAATTTAAACTTTATCCGGCTGGCTTAACTTACTCGCCAATCAAAGGTCCAGAGGGCAATATTGAATACTTGATTTGGTTGAAAAAAAGTTTTTTAGAAAGTATACAGCTTATCGATCTTGTACCTAAAGTTGTGGAAGAAGCACATATGCAGTTAGCCAAAAAGCGAGCTTAAAGAGGATTTAGTTGAATTTGGTAGAATAAACGGTAGGAGGGATATTTATGCAAAGTATTGACTTTTTTGTTTTGGGTGCGATTCTAGGCATATATTTATTCTATAAAATATCCCGGTTCTACCAGCACAAAAAAAGGCAAATTATACTCTATAAAGCAAAACGAGCAGAGAGTCAAGCTGTTAAAGTTTTGCAAAATGCCGGATTTAAAATTGTCGATGTGCAAAAAAGAATCAAAGTTAAAACAAAGATTAATGGCAGGGAATTTTTTAATACTATAATTGCTGATATGATAGTTAAAAAAGGCCATAAAACTTTTTTAGTAGAAATAAAAACCGGTAAACAAACCGAAAAGAGCATACCACCTCAGGTACGAAGGCAATTATTAGAATATTATTTGGTGTTTAAACCTGATGGTGTGATTTTACTAGATATGGAAATCGGTAAATTATATAATGTCAGTTTCGATTTAGGACATAATTATAAATATAAAATATACTTAAGATACTTATTTGCATTTTTAGCTGGAGCTACTTTAGTAAGCTTGTATTTATCGTTCAAATGGTAAGGAGCGTAATAAAATTGCAGAACATTGGATTAGTAGTTAATTGGAGCAAGAGTGAAGCAATCAAGGTAGCAAATGAGTTAGTAAATTGGTTTTTGACTAAGGGTATCAAAGTTAGTTTACAACAAAATAAAGTTAATATGATAAGCAATACCTTACCCTTAAACCATTCAACAGTATCAAGTGTTGATTGTATTTTAGTTCTTGGCGGGGATGGCACCCTTTTGAATACTGCTGGAGAATACGTAGATAGCTCCGTTCCATTATTAGGTATTAATTTCGGACAACTTGGATTTTTGACGTCATTGGAACTCTCTGATTTATATAATGGCCTTGAAGAATTGGTGAAGGGTAATTATACGGTTGAAAAAAGAATGATGCTAGAAGCTCAAGTTATTCGTAACAATAAGAGTATCAGAAGCTTTTATGCTTTAAACGACATTGTTGTTACAAAAGGCGCTTTTTCTAGAATTATACAATTAGAAATGTACCTTTCTGATAAATATATTGAAACTTACCCTGCAGATGGTCTAATTATTTCTACCCCTACAGGTTCAACGGCTTACTCTCTATCTGCAGGTGGGCCTATAGTAGCTCCAAATTTAGAAGTTATAATCATTACCCCTATTTGTCCTCATAATTTATACTCTAGGCCTATGGTTATTTCACCTAATCAAGACGTGGTTATTTCATTAGTTTCAAAAAACGCAGAAGTTATGTTGACTGTTGATGGGCAGCAAGGATTTCAGCTTGATTTTAAAGATAAAATCAGTATTAAGAAAGCACCTTTTCATACCCACATTATTAGGTTCCCTGAACGAAATTTCTTCGATGTGTTGAGGGAAAAAATGCGAGATGGTGGAAGTAAATGAAGCTAGCACCAAATGCTGTCTCAATTTCTCATATGCTAGCCAGACAAATTGTTGAAATTGGTGATACCGTAGTAGACGCTACCGCGGGTAACGGACACGATACAGTTTATTTGGCTCAATTAGTCGGCCCATCAGGACAGATATATGCTTTCGATATCCAGGAAGAAGCTATTCTTTCTACTCACCAAAGAGTAGTTTTAGCCAACCTAGAGTCAAGGGTAAATATAATTCATGATGGACATCAAAACATAGATAAATATGTCAATCAACCTATAAAACTAGTAATGTTTAACTTAGGATATTTACCTGGGGGAGACAAAAAAATCATAACTAAACCAACAACAACCTTGGAAGCAATAAAAAAATCTCTAAAACTATTAGAATCTGATGGTGTAGTTTTATTGACCGTCTATACAGGGCATCCTGGTGGACAAGAAGAATGGGAAAAAATTCAACCATATCTTACAGAATTGCCAAAAGAACAATATGACGTAGTCATGTATAAACATTTAAATAGAAGTTTGTCTCACCCATTTACAATTATGGTTCAATATATAGGTAATTCCTGACTAGGAAGGAGTTCGGATATGAAGGTAGGGCGGCATCGACAGATAATTGACATAATAAACAGTAAAGTTATAGAAACCCAGGAAGACTTAGCATTTGAACTTCAAAAAAGAGGATATAAAGTAACTCAGGCTACAGTATCAAGAGATATTAAAGAGCTAGGCTTAGTTAAAATACCTACTGGAGAAAATCACTATCGCTATGCTCAACCCCAAGCAAATAGATTAGTGAATGTTCACCAACGCTTAAAACGTATGTTTCAAGATTCAGTTGTTAATCTTGATTATAGTGAAAATCTCATTCTTATACGAACCTTGCCGGGAACTGCCCATGCAGTAGCCTCATGTATTGATCAAATAGAATGGAAGGAAATTATTGGTACTGTTGCAGGAGATGACACAATTATGGTTATTGTAAAACCAAAAAAGGCCACACTTAAAGTAATGAAAGACTTTAATAAGCTAATGGAATAATTTTAACTTGGGGGAAAACTTATGCTTAAGCAATTAACAATTAAGAATTTTGCCTTAATTGATCACATAACTATTGATTTTGCAAATTCCTTTAATGTGTTGACTGGTGAGACAGGTGCAGGAAAATCCCTTATCGTCGAAGCTATTGGTTTATTAATCGGACATAGGGCTTCTAGTGACTTTATTAGAGAAGGATCTGACAAAGCTTTTATTGAAGGTTACTTCGAACTATCTGATGACAAAGTCATTACCGAACTGGAAGATTTGGGCTTAGAAGTTAATGATGGTTTAATCCTCGCTAGAGAACTACTGAGAAACGGAAGAAACTCCTGCAGAATTAATGGCAGGTTAGTTCCCCTTAGTTATTATAACGAAGTTGGAACTAAACTAGTTGACATTCATGGTCAGAGTCAGGAATCGGATTTGCTTTCTCTTAATAAGCAAATGAACCTTTTAGATGATTTTGCCGGAACCCAGGCTTTGAAAAGCAAAAATAGGATTCATCTTCTCTACAATGACATAAAAGAGCTCAAAACTAAAATTAATGATTATCAGTCATTCATGGAAAACAGAGAAGCTAAACTAGACTTTTTAAAACATCAGATATCTGAAATTGAAAATGCCTGTTTACGTAGTGGAGAAGAAGAAGAGCTTCAACAGGAAAAAAACATTCTTTTAAATTATGAAAGATTTGTGGTTTGTACAAATAACGCTTATAATCACTTGTTTAAGGGGGAAATTGGAAGTAATTCTGCTTATGATCTAGTAAGCTATGCCTTACAGGAACTAGAGAAAATAAAGGATATCGATTCTACTTTTAATACAATTGCTGAAAAGTTACATACTTTGATATTTGAGCTAGAGGAATTTGCAAGAGAAATTAAAAAACATGCAGATGATATAGAATACGATCCTTATCGTTTAGAAGTTATAGAACAAAGATTGAATGTGATTCGAGATCTAAAGAGAAAATATAATGGAAATGTTGAAGAAATAATTCAAAAATTGTCCGTACTAAAGGAAGAACATACTGATCTGCAACAATCCATCACAAATTTGGAATCCTACGAAAAAAAATTATCTGAATTAGAAGTTGAAATTAAAAAAGAGTGTGAGCTCCTCCATGAAATGCGATTAAAGGCTGCAAGAGACTTAGAAAATTTAGTTAACCAAGCTTTAGAAGAGTTAGATTTACCTCAGGCTCAGTTTTCAATTCACGTAGATTTACGTGATACCTATGAGTCATTTGGCATGGATAAGGTTGAATTTTTCTTTAGTCCTAATAAAGGTGAAAGTTCCAAACCACTTGCCAAGATTGCATCCGGCGGTGAAATATCAAGAGTCATGTTAGCTTTAAAGAGCATTTTAAACCAATATGACAATGTTTCCACCATTATTTTTGATGAAATTGATACTGGAGTTGGTGGTGAAACTATAATCAATTTAAGTAAAAAAATATCTAAATTAGCTACAAAAAGCCAAGTCATCTGCGTAACACATTCTCCCGCCCTGGCTAGTTTTGCAGATTTACATTATTTAATTTTTAAGGTTTTTAAAAATAAAAGAACAGTAACTAGAATCCTTAAACTTGATTACAATGAGAGGATTAAGGAACTTAGCAGAATGCTTGGCGGCGCCGAACAAATTGATACGGCTCTAAAACATGCTAAAGAAATGCTAAAATTTGCCCGTAAAGAGAAATGCGTTTAAACAACGCATTTTTTGTTTTATAACACAAAAAATACAAAGTAGCTCTAATAGTAGCAAGCTTAACGATTAATTTAATTGCCAAAGAAACCCACTTTGCGATGCCTAAAAATGAGCATAATTAAAATCTAGACGGGACATTT
Organism: Clostridia bacterium; assembly: GCA_012838615.1. GTDB lineage: Bacteria > Bacillota > DUOV01 > DUOV01 > Zhaonellaceae > DUOV01. The sequence goes on from DUOV01000200.1 coordinate 29,383, forward strand.
TAAAATTAGACTCGAGTTGAATTTTAAAATGAACCTTGTGACTTGCCCACCAGCTGAGGAGAAATGTGGTTTGGGACATGCGGGGAGGCAAGGGAGTGACACAAATGCAGCAACGGTTTAGGCACCTAATTGGGGTTTCTTTGGCTATTTTGGTTATACTCTTAAGTTTTTCTCCAGCTGCTAGAAGCTATTTTCAAATGCCTACCACTCAAAGATTTACTGTTGGTGATGAATTAAAATTAAACCTTAACTTTCCAGATCAGTTTCTGCAAAAAATTAGTTTTTATGTACAATCAGAGGATGGTAATAAATTCCTACATCAAGAAAAATTAACCGAACAAGAATCAATTCAATATAAACATGGTTGGCCAATTGCAGTCGAGCCTGGAAAATATAATATTGATATGAAGTTGTTCGGTTTAATACCATTAAAAAGCGTTTCTATTGATGTAGTTCCCAAAGTACATGTTGTACCTGGTGGACATTCTATTGGGGTTTTAATGAGATCGAAAGGTGTTATGGTTGTAGGATATTCTCCAATAATTACTGAGAACGGTGAAAAAAAATACCCTGCTAAAGAAGCAGGTATAGAAATCGGAGATATAATTATTTCAATTAACGACGAGATTGTAACAACCGATGGAGAAGCTGCTAATTTAATCGATAAGCTAGGTGCTGAAAATAAACCTATGAACTTAAAAATTAAAAGACAAGAAAAGTATTTTACCTTAACATTAAATCCCCAATACTGTTCTGAAACTAAGCGCAATAGAGTTGGCTTATATATTCGTGATAGCGCAGCAGGCGTTGGTACTTTAACTTTTTATGAACCTAAATCTGGTATGTATGGCGCATTAGGACATATTATTGCAGATCCGGAAACAAGCAACCAAATTAAGTTAGGTGAGGGGAGAATTATTAATGCCTCAATCCAGGGTATTAATCAAGGTGAAAGAGGACGACCAGGAGAAAAAATTGGCACCTTCATCGACAATACGAATTTAAGCGGTAATATACAAAAAAATACTCCACTTGGGATCTTTGGCAAACTAGATGTGCCTATAAAAAATTCTTATTATCCTGATTTAATTCCCGTGGCATTTGCCAATCTAGTTAAAGAGGGACCAGCAGAAATTTTAACCGTCGTTGAAGATGAGAAAATCGAAAAATTTGAGATAATCATTGAAAAAGTGAATACACAACAAAGACCAGATACTAAAGGTTTAATTATTCGCATTACGGACCCTAAGTTATTAGAAATTACGGGTGGCATTATTCAAGGTATGAGTGGTAGTCCCATAATTCAAAATGGCCAACTAGTTGGAGCTGTTACCCACGTTTTTGTTAATGATCCTACAAGAGGTTATGGAGTGCTAGCAGAATGGATGCTAATTGAAGCAGGTATTTCTCAATATTTGGAAACCGAGGTTAATAAAGGAGCCTATGCTCCTTTTTATTTTTTTGTCGAATTTAGGAAAAAAAGATAATAATTTAAGAAGTTTTAAGGAATTATCTCATTAGGGAAGGATTACACTTATTTTCGTCGAATTGCTATTTACCTAAAAATTTACAGTAATACACATAGGAGGCGGAAAGTTTAAAATGAGGGATAAAATTAATATCTTAATTGCAGATGATAACAGAGAATTTTGCGAAATATTACAAGAATATATAAGTACACAAGATGACTTTAACATGTTAGGAGTAGCCTACAATGGCGTTGAGGCTTTAAAAATGATCCAGGATTTAAATCCTGATGTGGTAGTTTTAGATATTATTATGCCTCATTTAGATGGAATAGGCGTTTTGGAGAAACTCAGTAGTATGAATTTGACCAATCGTCCCAAAGTAATTATTTTAACAACCTTAGGTCAAGAGTTTATGACTCAACGTTCGGTTGAACTAGGTGCCGATTACTATATATTAAAACCTTTTGATCTAGATGTGTTAGGTACTAGAATTAAACAAATGTTTAGTACTTCTAGTGTAAATAATATGAATCAACAAGCCCCAGTAAAAAATCGCAATTTAGATGTTGAAGTAACCAAAATTATCCACCAAATGGGTGTTCCAGCTCATATTAAAGGTTACCAGTATCTTAGAGATGCAATTTTATTTGTTATAGAGGAAGTTAATCTTTTAGGCGCAGTAACTAAAGAGTTATATCCCATGATTGCTCAAAAATATTTGACTACTCCTAGCCGAGTTGAAAGAGCTATTAGACATGCAATTGAACTAGCATGGGATCGAGGCAACGTAGACATGATGAATAAATTTTTTGGCTATACTATTAATGTAGAAAGAGGAAAACCCACTAATTCCGAATTTATTGCTATGGTTGCTGATAAGTTAAGAATTGATTCTAAAGTAAGTTAACAGAAAAACTTTTGTTAAGTTAATATAGCTAAACTAACCGCCACTTGTTAATATTTTGTTATTAGAAAACTCTGGCTTACGCAAATCCTTTAGGCGAAGGCAGAAGCCTTGTTACTGTTATTTAAAATTAGAAAGCTGATACTTTCTGATTTTTCAAGAAACACCACGTTTCAATACTGTTATTCCTCAACACTTTGCCAAATGGAAAGTCATATAATTTTCTACCACAAAAGGTACACCTTCAAAAAGTTTTTTACTTTGTGAAGGTGCACCTTTTTTTGTATCGCTTTTGTCTTTTGAGAAAACCCTCTTTATTTTTTACTAAAGAAAGTATTAATAAAAGTACTGTAAACCATACTATTAATGCCAAATGTTGTAATAAGCAGAGGTAGTTAATGGTGATTATTAAAGGGAAGATCAAAGCAGATAGAAAAACAAAAGAGTTAGTCCAAAGATTAAAACCACATGATATTGCTGTAATTAAGCATCGGGATCTTGATGAAGTTGCAGCATTTTCCCTAATTAAAATTAAACCGAAATTAATTATTAACTGTGAGCAATCGATTTCAGGAAAATACCCTAATTTAGGACCATTACATCTTGTTAAGGCCAATATTCCTCTTTTAGAAATATGTAGACAAAATTTTTTTGATTGTGTCCAAGATGGCGATCAAATTCTTGTCAAAAACAATCTAGTATTCTGTAAAGGAAAAATTTTTGAGGGATGTCTTCTTAACGAACAATTAATAATTTCTAAAATCAAGTATGCTGAACAAAATTACGAGCAAGAATTAACTAAGTTTGTAAGCAACACATTGAAATTTGCTTCAAAAGAAATAGATATTATTACCAAAAGTATTGATATACCAAAGTTAAAAACTAAGATTAAAAACCGTCATTTGTTGATTGTAGTTCGTGGACATAATTTTAAAGAAGATCTTCAAACTCTTCGTTCCTATATAACAGAGGTGAAGCCAGTTACAATTGGAGTAGATGGTGGTGCTGATGCTTTATTAGACTTTGGATATACACCGGACATTATCTTAGGAGATATGGACAGTATAACTGACAAAGCCTTGCGGTGTGGAGCCGAACTAATCGTACATGCTTATCCAGATGGTCGCGCACCTGGCTTAGAGCGCGTACGTTCTTTAAATTTAACCGCTCATGTACTGCCTTCTCTTGGAACAAGTGAAGATGTTGCCATGCTGCTAGGTTATGAAGAAGGTGCAGATCTAATAGTAGCAGTAGGTACTCACTCCAATTTCATAGATTTTTTGGAAAAGGGTAGGAAAGGGATGGCCAGTACTTTTTTAGTAAGACTTAAAATTGGCGCAAAGTTAGTTGATGCTAAGGGTGTAAGTAAACTTTATAGACATCCAATTCGGTTTAAAGAAATGGCTAAAATAGTTATCTCAGCTTTAATACCTTTGTTCATAGTAATTATGGCCTCCCCTAAAACCTACCAATTTGTTAGACTTTTATATATGCAGATCCGCTTATTTTTTAATATTTAAACAGCAGGGAGATTGGTAGAATTACTATGGATTTGGTAACAGTTTTAATTCCAGCTTATAACGAAGCCGATAATATTGAAAAAACTATAAAAGCTTTGCAGGATACTGTGCCTTTACCCAGGCAGATAATCGTTGTCGACGATGGTTCAACAGATGCCACTTTTGAAATTGCTAGAAGTCTCAAGGTTGAAGTGTACAGGTTTGAAAAAAATATTGGTAAAGGTGGAGCATTGAACCGAATATTACCCATGATTAAAGGTTCTATAATTCTGCTCGTAGACGCTGATCTGGGCAATTCCGCCAGAGAAGTAAGCAGATTACTAGAACCTGTAATGAGAGGGGATACGGATGTAGCAATAGCTAAATTCCAAAATTCAAAGATTAAAGGCTTTGGATTAGTTAAAATGCTAGCTAAAATAGGTGTGTATTTTTATTCCGGCAAAACATTGGAAAGTGTACTTTCAGGCCAAAGAGCAATGACCAGAAAGGTATTTGAGCGTATTACTCCGTTTACAGATGGTTATAGTATAGAGGTTGCTTCTACTATCAGAATGGTCAATTGGGGGTTTAAAGTTACTGAAATACCAGTTACAATGACTCATCGGATTACAGGAAGGAATATTAAAGGTTTCTACCATAGGGGAAAACAATTTTGGCATATTTTTAAATTCTTGGTACAAAAGGGGTTCACCTAAATGTATATTTATGCTGCCATATTACTTTTACAAGGATACCTTGTAAACAAGTATATAAGTCCGCAACTTATGCAGTACTTGATAAAAAATAATATGATACGCAAAAATTACCTAGATCAGGATACTATCGTAGGAATGGGATTAGCGATTTTTGCGTCATTAATTATAACTTACTCTGCTTTTTCCTTATTTATTAGTATTGAACCACCAGTAGTTCTTATGTTTGGTTGCGCAATTATAACTTTAGTTGGTTTTTTAGATGATATATGGGGAAATAGTCTTAATAAAGGTTTAAAAGGGCATTTTAAAGCCTTACTTCAAGGCACAATAACAACCGGATGCATTAAAGCAATTGCTGCTTTATTATCTTCTGTTTTAATAAGTCAATTTTTAAGCTCAAATCTAGCCCAACTTTTTATAAATATGGGCCTTATTGCCTTAAATACTAATTCTATTAATTTATTTGATTTGCGACCAGGCAGAGCAATAAAGTACTTTTTATTTTGTATAACTATTGTGGCTTTAATGCTTGGAATAAATAATGAAACAATTTGGTTGTTCGGTTTATTAGGTATAATTGCTTTTTATATTCCTTTAGATTTAAAAGGACAAGTAATGCTTGGCGATACCGGGTCAAACTTACTAGGATTTATTTTAGGATATTATATGGCCCTAATTCCATTTAATTGGTTTAAATTTATTTATCTGATTTTCTTAATCATTGTTCATTGGTATAGTGAAAAAAATTCAATTTCAAGTTTAATTTCAAGAGTCAGGTTCTTATGGTATTTGGATTTGTTAGGCAGGCCAAAAGCTTAGTAGGTGCTTTTTATGCTCAGTTATAGACAGGGAACAGTTAAAAAAATAACTAAGCAGTATCCAGGGTACACAGAGGTTATAGTAAAAAATGTTGATGATAAGGTGTCGTGTGCAATTAATTATGATAACCTGACTGGACCTATATCAGTAGGTGATACTGTAATTATTAATACGACAGCAACCGAACTTGGGCTAGGAACAGGTGGGTATGATTTTGTGATCAGCAATCTAAACAGGCAAAAGAAAGAGCTTACTGGCCTGGGTCATATAATGAAATTGCGTTATACCCCTTTCCAATTTAAAACATTAAGTGTTGAAGAAGAGGAAAGTCCATATCATAAAATTATCAGGGAAAAAGACTCCTTAGACGGTGCAGTAGTGATAATCGGCACTCTACATAGTATGCTATCACCTATAGCTTTTGCTATTAACGGAATAAGCAGGAAAAAGTCACGGGTAATCTATGTCATGACTGATGGGGCTTCCCTCCCACTCATGTTTAGCAATAGTGTACGTCAATTAACCAACAATAATTATATTCAAGGAAGTATAACTGCTGGCCATGCATTTGGAGGAGATTTGGAAGCTATAAATATATATTCTGCTTTGCTAGCTGCCAAATGGGTTTTAAAAGCCGATTGTATTATTGTTTGTATGGGACCCGGAATAGTCGGAACAGGAACTAAATGGGGATTTACAGGAATCGAACAAGGTCAAATTATTAATGCAGTTGCCAGTTTGAAAGGGATTCCAATTGCTGTACCTCGGGTTAGCTTCGCAGATCCTAGAACAAGACACAGAGGGTTAAGCCACCATACTATAACTGTTTTAAAACATGTAGCATTAGCACCAGCTATAGTACCTTTTGGACTGTCAGATAAAGCCAAAATGGAAGTAATAATAAGGCAGTGGACAGAAAATAAACTTAACAAACACAAATTAATAATCAAAGATACTAGTAAAGAGATAAAAAAATTGGCTAACTCTGATTTAAATCTAAAAACTATGGGTAGAGGTTTAGAAAGAGAAATAGATTATTTTTCATGCTGTTTGGCAGCTGGAGTGCAAGCCAGGGAGTTAATCAATGAAGAACAAGTTTTAAATAATCCTTTACTGTAATTTCTTTAGGAAGTGTTTCTAGAAAATTTCTCAGTTGCCATACCTTTCCCTTAAAACAGAAAAAATGACTACTATAAATTAACTCCATTTTATTACCTCCTATGAATTGTTATAATTTGGCTATAATATATGTTTTTTCAGGGAGGAATATGCGTGAAAGAGTTAACTACGAAAAGTAAGTATTTATATAGGGGCAAAATTATCAATCTTCGTCTAGATGAAGTATCTTTACCTAATGGTAAAAAATCCACAAGAGAAGTTGTAGAACATCCCGGTGCGGTTGTAATAATTCCACTACTTCACGATGGAAGAGTTGCTGTTATTAAACAATATCGAAAACCGGCAGATGAAATACTTATTGAATTTCCGGCAGGGAAAATCGAACAAAACGAAGATCCTTTAAATTGCGCTAAACGGGAATTACTTGAAGAAACAGGTTACAAAGCTAATACTTTTACAAAGTTGAGTTCTTTTTATACAACTCCTGGATTTAGTAATGAATTTATATATCTTTATTTAGCAGAAGGATTAATTAAGGAACAACAGCAGTTAGAACAAGATGAATTTTTAGAAGTAGAGTTTTATTGCATTGAGGAACTTATGAAAATGGTTTTAAATAATAAAATCAAAGACGGAAAGACTATTATCGGTTTATTATGGTTGAAATTACTCAAACAGGGAGTGTTCCATGTCTAGTATATTTTGCCCTCAAGTACGTATGTCTGCGGACACTTCAGGTGCTTACTATGCTGGAAAAGACGGAGATATTGTTCTGATAGTTGATGTTATCGATATGTCTACTACAATCGAATGTGCCATAGAAGCTGGATGTACAGGATTTTATGGTGCGGCGCCTGATCATGTCAATCCCCCTGTTCCTGTCAATCCGGAGAAGATTGGCTATAAAGTTGGTATAGAATCAATACAAAAAAAGAGTCCAATTTTAATAGTATCTGAACCTAGATGGGGTACGGAAAAAGATCTGCAAAGAAATACTAAAAAAGTAGTTATGGGTATTATAAATGCTGGTGGAGTAATTGAAGGTTTTGTGCCAAATCTAGGACGTTCTACTGTAGAATTATGCGACTTTAGAAATAGGTTAGTCATTGGAGTTACTGATTCCGGGGGTACAGCTTTCGATGCTGCCTTTAATTCCGGCGGTATTGTTTTAACTGGAACTGTTGCTAGAACCATAAACAAAAAGGGAGTGTTACCGGCCTTAATAGCTGCTAAAAGAGCAATAGAGGTTGCTGTGAAGAAAAAAAAGAACATTACTGTTATTGCAGCAAGCGCTAACTCTTTGGAGGATATATTAGCTGCTCAATACATCACCCAAAAAATTCTAGAGCAGACTAGAAGATAGACATAATACTCGTCCTAAAGCATATAGATTAAAAAGAAACGCTTTAGGAGGAAATTTTATGGGGAAAGCAATCTTACGTGCTCTCGTAAGTCATTTCCGGGACAACCTTATCCTATATTTTCTAGTTAATATTTTTTTGGTCTTAGGTATTTTACTTGGCGCAACAAGTGTTAAATCCTTAGATCCCGAACAAACAGTTTCCTTAGGTGATTATCTTAATAATTTTGTTACTGCCTTTCCAAATCTTAAGATCAGACCAGAAGTATTAACTACCGCATCCTTTGCATCCAACGTAAAACTATTATTACTAATTTGGTTTTTAGGCCTTACTGTGTTAGGTGTGCCGATCATTTTTTTAGCAATTGCCATAAAAGGTTTTTATTTAGGTTTTACGGCGGGCTTTATAATCCAAGAAAGAGGCCTGCAAGGTATTTTATTTACAGCAATTGCTTTGCTCCCGCAAAACATTTTGAATATACCGGCCCTAGTCATAGCCGGCGTAGTGGCAGCTTCTTTTTCTATCTGGCTTTTACGGGGGAGAATTAAAAACCCCAATAATAAGCTTTCCCAATTATTTATCTCCTACACTTTAGTTTTTTGTATTCTAGGTGTGGTTACAATTTGCGGTTCTTTCTTAGAGGGTTATGTAACACCTTGGCTAATTCAGGCAGCGTTAGCATATTTTTAGCGCTTGTTAAGGGCGCTTTTTTTTTGAAATTAATTAAATAAAGGATATTTTACTCAAAACAGGATAGAGCTAATAATAAATTTCAAGATAAAAGAAGCTTAGCATAATTAAACTATAACTAGTAAAGTAATGAAGGAATTAAATATGAAGTGTGGAATAACTTAGGAAAGACTTACCAATAGTGGAGAAAGCTATGCAAAGTAAAAAAGCTACAATTGAAGAGTTTATTAGTTACATTTCTATTGAACGTGGCTTAGCTGAAAACACCGTAGAGTCATATTTACATGATTTAAATAGTTTTAACAATTACATTTTTGAAGAATTAACCCTATCCTACTACCAGGATGTAACAGAAAGCAATATTGTTAGTTATTTAGTATTTTTACAGAAAACCGGCAAAGCAACTTCAACTATTGCCAGACATATTGCTACCTTAAAATCTTTTTTTAACTACTTATTAAGAGAAAATATTATTTCCACCGACCCAACCAGTAACTTGGAAACTCCAAAATTAAGCCGCAAATTGCCTAAAATCTTGACAGTTGCCGAAGTAGAACAGCTGTTACAACAGCCAGACACCTCTACGCCAGCAGGCCTAAGGGATAAATGTATGCTTGAAGTATTATACGCTACAGGATTAAGAGTAACAGAATTGATTTCCTTAAGAATTAATCAGGTCAACTATGAGACAGGTTACGTACGCTGCTTCGGCAAAGGCTCCAAAGAAAGAATTGTTCCTTTAGGCAGGATTGCCAAGAAATATTTAGATTTATATCTGAGAAATGGAAGAGGAAAACTAGCCAAAATTCCATCAGAAGATGCAATCTTTATAAACCATTTCGGAAAGAAACTTACCAGGCAAGGATTTTGGAAAATTTTAAAAAAATACGTTCGAAAAGCAGGTATAAAAAAAGAAATTACTCCCCACACTCTGAGACATTCTTTTGCCACCCATTTATTAGAAAATGGAGCTGATTTACGGGTAGTTCAAGAGATGCTTGGTCATGCAGATATTGGGACTACGCAAATTTATACCCATCTAACAAATAAACATATACGCAACATTTACGATAAGACACATCCAAGAGCGTAAGGAGTTATAGCCATGATTGAGAGGGTTTTTTTAATCGTTTTAGATAGTGCCGGTATTGGTGCAATGCCTGATGCAAAACTTTATGGTGATGAAGGTAGTAATACTCTAGGAAATATTGCCCTACAAGTAGGATTGCATATTCCCAATATGCAAAAAATGGGCTTGGGAAATATTACAGAGCTTCATGGAATTAATCCGGTAAAAAAGCCTACAGCAGCATGGGGGAAAATGGCTGAGCTTTCCCCTGGCAAAGATACAATTACAGGTCATTGGGAAATTGCGGGTGTCGTTTTAGAAAAACCGTTTAAAACTTTTCCTCAAGGATTTCCCCAGAAAATGATTGAACAATTTGAAAAAGAAATTGGTAGGAAAATTTTAGGTAATGTAGTAGCTTCAGGAACTGAAATTATTAAACAATTGGGTCAGGAACATATGGAAACCGGAAAGCCAATTGTTTATACTTCGGCTGATAGTGTCTTCCAAATTGCTGCCCATGAAAAAATAATTCCCCTTGATGAGTTGTATGGTATTTGCCAAACTGCACGTAATATATCTCAAGATGATTGGATGGTAGCTAGGGTTATAGCTAGACCATTTATAGGTTCAAAGGGTAATTTTACGAGAACTACGAATAGAAAAGATTTTTCTATAGAACCTCCGTCGCCAACTTTATTAGAAAATATTAAGTTTGCCGGGTACGAAGTTGTTGGTATCGGCAAAATTTCGGATATTTTTACAGGAAAAGGTATAACAAAGAGCATTTCCACAGAAAGTAATATAGACGGTGTACATAAAATAAGTAAAGCCATAGAAACAACTGGGAAAGGACTGGTCTTTGCCAATCTAGTTGACTACGATTCCAAATATGGGCATCGTAATGATCCGGAAGGTTATGCAAAGGCTTTAGAAGAATTTGACGAACAAATCCCCTTTTTAATAAACAAATTAAATGACAAAGACGTTTTAATAATTACTGCTGATCATGGTTGTGACCCGACTACTAAGAGTACTGATCATTCCAGAGAATACGTACCATTACTAATCTACGGCCATAATATTAATCCAGTTAACCTTGGCATAAGAAGCAGTTTTTCCGATTTAGGAGCCACTATTGCAGATTTTCTTTCAGTAAAACAATTACGCCATGGAAAAAGCATGTTTAGTTTAATTGTTAGAAATGAATAAGGAGGAACAGATGCATAGTATAAGGAGAAAACTTGATGAAAGTTTAAGTTACATAAAAGCTGAAGCTGAAAATAAACAACCTCAGGTTGGGTTAGTCCTAGGTTCTGGATTGGGGCCGCTAGGTAATGAAATAAGTAAGGCTAGCATTATAGATTATAAAAATATTCCCTATTTTCCAGTTTCAACAGTTGAAGGTCATGCCGGAAAGTTAATAATTGGAAATTTGGAAGGAAAGGAAGTAATTGCCTGCCAGGGAAGATTCCACTATTATGAAGGTTATGACTTAACTGAAGTAACTTATCCAATTAGAATTATGCAAGCTTTAGGCGTTCACACATTGATTGTAACAAACGCTGCAGGTGGCATAAACAAATCCTTTAAGCCCGGAGATATTATGCTCATTGAAGATCATATAAACCTATTAGGCAGCAACCCACTCCGAGGTAAAAATGAACCTGAGCTGGGACCTAGATTTCCCGATATGACTGAAGCGTACGCAAAAGAGTTGAAAAATTTAGCTACTAAGGCAGCTAATGAATTAGGTATCACTCTAAAGAAAGGTGTCTATGCGGCCTTTTCTGGCCCTAGCTATGAAACACCTGCGGAAATTCGTTTCCTAAGATTAGTCGGGGCCGATTCAGTAGGTATGTCTACAGTTCCTGAAGTTATTGTTGCTAACCATGCCAATATTAAAGTCCTTGGTATTTCATGTATTACCAATATGGCTAGTGGCGTACTAGATAGAAAACTCAGTCATGATGAAGTTGTAGATACGGCTAATAAAGTTCAAGCCTCTTTTATAAAGTTAGTAAAAAAAATAATAGCTTTACTCCCCTAACCTTTTGATCTGACCCCCTAAACTTGGACCAAGAAAATCCAAGTTTAGGGGGTTTTTATATGGCAAAGTATAGTTTGAAATTTAAATTGAAAGTCGTAATAGCCTATATAAATGGCGAAGGTGGTTACGATACACTTGCTAAAAAATATGGTGTTCCATCAAGTAAAGACATTAGGCAATGGGTCAAAATGTATAAACAATATGGAGAGGACGGCTTAAAGAGAGCTCGTAAAAACAGAAGCTACAGTATAGAATTTAAATTAGATGCAACAGCACTATATGAATCTAGCGAGATGTCCTATGCTGAAGTAGCTATCCATTTCGGATTGAACAATCCTTCTTTAATTCCCAATTGGCGACGTCAGTTTCGCGAAGAAGGCATCGGTGGACTCTCGAAAAGAAAAGGGAGGCCACCAATGGTCAATAAGGATGAACTTTCTATGCCTAAGACGCAAGATACTAAACTATCACTAGATGAAGCAAACAAGCGCATTCAAGAATTAGAATACGAACTTCACTTGGCGACAATCAAAAATGAGTACTTGGAACAATTAAGGAGTTTGGGGCATCAGAAAGCAATGAAGACAAAGCAAGAATCATCCACAAACTCCGAGAAAAATACAGATTGACTGAGATTCTTGCAGCAGTTGATTTCCCTAAATCAACCTATATGTATTGGCAGGCACGTTTTGACATTGAGGATCCGGACCAAGAACTAAAGGATGAGATTTTAGCTATTCGCGAACAACATAAAAATTATGGTTACCGACGAATAACTGCGGAACTTCGTCGTAGAGATTGGAAAGTCAACAAAAAGAAAGTCCAACGTTTATGCCAGAAACTCGGTATCCAAGTGACAGCTTTTGGGCGAAAATATCGCAAATATAGTAGTTACAAAGGCGTAGTTGGTAACATCGTGCCTAATCGTTTGAATCGAAGATTTGCTACCAGGATGATTCACCAAAAGATAACGACCGACACCACAGAGTTCAGATACTATACAGAAGATGAGAATAGAAAACTACAAATCCAAAAACTGTATCTCGATCCTTTTATGGATCTAAGTAACTTAGAGATCATTAGTTATCGCATTTCACCGCAGCCGAACAAAGGAACTATGTTAGAAGCTTTAAAAGAAGCCATTGAAAATACCAATGATTGTATTTATCGACGCACCTTCCATTCAGATCGTGGTTGGGCTTACCAAATGAAAGAATATCAGCAATTACTGAAAGACAATAGGATCTTTCAAAGTATGTCTCGTAAAGGGAATTGCCTAGATAATGCACCGATGGAGAACTATTTCGGATTACTTAAGCAAGAAATATATTATGGTCGCATCTTTAAAAGCTATGGGGAATTAAAGAAAGCTACAGAAGACTACATAAAATATTACAATGAAGTTCGAATTAAAGAAAATCTAGGCTGGTTAAGTCCAGTAGAATACCGGCAAGAAGTTCTTGCGGCATAGAAAAATGATTGTATCATGCAGAAACAAGAAAAAAAGAAGAGCAAACAAAACAAATTTGTTCACTCTTCTGGTTCAATTTTATGGGGTCACTCTATTTTATTAGGGGATTTTTTGTTAATTAGATAAGTTTAACTGTTTTTTTCTGAATGAGGAAACCTAAAAAGTATAATACTACTAAAAAAGGAGGTAATGTTTAATGAAAAAGCTATCTTCTTTTATACTTTTTTTAAGCATTTTACTTAGTATCTTTCCAATTGGAAATAATTTGGTTTATGCAGAAGAATTTAAACTTAATGCTAAGGGCGCAATCTTAATTGACGCTGAGTCAGGGCAAGTTCTATTTGAACAAAATGCCCATGAACCATGGTATCCTGCAAGTGTAACTAAAATAATGACTATGGCTTTAGCGTTGGAAGCTGTTGATAAGGGTAAAGTAAGCCTTAATGACATTATAAGACCAAGCGAAAATGCATGTAGCTATGGAGGTTCTCAAGTTTGGTTAGATCCAAGGGATGAATTTACTCTTGAGGAAATGCTTATAGCTATTGCTGTCGGTTCTGCAAACGATGCAAGCGTAGCAGTAGCCGAGTTCATAAGTGGTACAGAAGAAAACTTTGTTAAAATGATGAATAACAAAGCAAAAGAAATTGGAGCCACAAACACGAACTTTGTTAATTCACACGGCCTTCACGATGATAACCATTATACAACGCCAGCTGACATGGCTAAAATTGCTCGTTATGCTTTGTCTTATCCAAAACTTCTTGAACTTACTTCAATTAAACATTATAAATTTAGAGACGAACCAAAAGAATTGATTCTTCATAATACAAATAAGTTACTCTGGCGCTATCCAGGAACTGACGGACTTAAGACTGGGACTACCTCTAAAGCCTTGAGAAATCTTGTTTCTACCGTACAAAAAGACAATCTCCGTTTGATTGGAGTAGTAATGGGTGTGGAGCAAACAGGAGGACACTTTTCTGAATCTATAAAGTTATATAATTGGGGTTTTGCTCTGTTTAAATATGAACAATTGTTTTCCGAGGGACAAATAGTAACAACAACTAAGGTTAGTAAAGGAAAAACTCAAGAAGTACCTTTAGTAGCTGCCAAGAAAATTGGTACCATTGTTAAAAAAGACAATGGCGAAATTAAAATTGAACCTATAATAAAAGTACCTTCATATATACCTGCGCCAATTAAAAAAGGAGATAAAGTTGGCTTAGTTGAAATTCTGGCTAATGGTAAACTTGTAAATACAATAGATCTGTTAGCCGGTGATTCTGTTGAAAAAGCATCCTTTTTAAATATTTTTGATCGAACCTTTAGAAATATATTCTGTTACTAAGCTCCTTATTCAAAAGGAGCTTTTTATATTTAAGACTAACATAGAACCCCTTACCCTTTTAAGGTTAAAATTTCGACAATATATTATTTAATTAGAGCAGGAATAAAATACCAATCTGTAGAATAGGATGAACACTTGACTTTGGGGTCGCAAGGAGGTTCTGTAATGAATATTAAGACTAGAGTTGAACAAAATGCACTTATTGTAACAGTTTTTGGAGAATTGGATCTGGTTATTGCCGAACAATTTAAAGCGGTTATTGAAAAGGAATTAGAAAATTTAAAAATAAATACTTTGATCTTAGATTTAAAAGAAGTGACCTTTATTGACAGCTCAGGTCTTGGAGCTATTTTGAGCAGGTATAAAATGTTAAGTGAAAAACATGGAAGAATGGCGTTAATCAACCCTCAACCGGCAGTAAAAAGGATTTTGGAGTTATCAGGTATCTTGCGGATAATCAACATTTACGAAGATCTAAATAGAGCTTTAGCTGCCATATAAGAGGTGATTTTAATGGAGAATACTCAAAATTGGCAAAACTACATACGGCTAGAACTGGCAAGTATTCCGGAAAATGTCGGTTTAGCAAGGATTACTATTGCTTCTTTTGTTTCTCAAGTAGACTTAACTTTAAATGATTTAGAAGAGATCAAGGTTGCTACATCAGAAGCTGTTTCCAACGCAATTATTCATGGTTATGAAAACAACAAAAACGGCAAAGTTATAATTGAAGCGATACGCCAAGATGACAGGTTGATCTTAACTGTTGAAGATTATGGAAAAGGCATTGAAGACATCGAAAAAGCAATGGAGCCAGCATATTCCACAGATCCAGAACGCATGGGTCTTGGTTTTGTCTTCATGAAGTCCTTCATGGATCAAGTTCATGTTAATTCTACTGTTGGACAAGGCACCAAAGTTACAATGGAAAAAATATTAAAACCTGTAAAAGCTATCAATTAAGGTGGCGTAAGTTATGGTGACACGCCTATCTGAAATGAATCTACCAAGATTTCCTTTGCTTACAGATGAGGAGATGGTAGATTTATTAACTAAATCTAAACAAGGTGATCAAGAGGCTAGGGAAAAACTAATAAACTGTAATTTAAAACTTGTATTTAATTTAGTTCAACGATTTGATAATCGAGGTTATGAATTAGAAGACCTTTTTCAAATCGGTACAATCGGCTTAATGAAGGCAATAGATAAATTTGATTTCTCTTACAATGTTAAATTTTCTACATATGCTGTTCCTATGATAATTGGAGAGATTCGAAGATTTTTGCGAGACGACAGTCCTGTGAAAGTAAGCCGTTTTTTAAAAGAAACTGCTTATAAAATACATAGAACCAGAGAAGAGTTAACTAAAGATTTGGGTAGAGAACCAACTTTAAATGAAATTGCTGAAGAACTAGAAATGCCTAGAGAAGAAATTGTTAATGCAATGGAAGCTGTTCAATTACCCACCTCTATTCATGAAACACTATATCAAGATGAAGGAGATCCAATTTATATTCTGGATCAGCTTAGCGATGAAAAAGAAGAAGAAAAGTGGTTTGATAAGATAGCCTTGAAGGAAGTTTTAAACAAACTTCCAGAAAAACACAAACAGGTAATTCTCATGAGATTCTTTCAAGATAAAACCCAAGTTGAAGTAGCTCGTATAATCGGATTATCTCAAGTTCAGGTTTCTCGAATAGAAAGACAAGCTCTTAAAAATATTAAAGAATTATTTATTCATGAACCAAAGTTTAAGCAAAAGCAGGCTAAATAGCTTTTGCTTTTTTACATAACTAGGCTATTAAAAGAAATAATAAACAAAGATACATTTAATTTTGTTATCACTTCTATAACTCAGGAGATAATGATGCAACAAAAAAAGCGCAAAGTAATAGTTGTAACTGATGGAGATAAAGTAGCAAAAAAAGCTGTAGAACTTATCGCAAAAAAAATAGGTGGAAGATGTATTTCTGCATCAGCTGGTAATCCAACACCTTTAAACGGGCCTCAAATTTTGGAACTAGTAAAAAAAGCTCCTTTTGATCCTATTTTTATAATGATTGATGATAAAGGTCATAGTGGTAAAGGTCAAGGGGAGAAAGTTCTGGAATATCTTCTTAAATCCCCGGAAATTGAAATATTGGGAGTAGTGGCTGTAGCCTCAGATACACAGGGCACACAAGGAGTTAAGGTAGACATTTCTATAACTAAAGAAGGACAAGTTGTAAAACAAGCAGTAGATAAACTAGGAAATTTAAAGGTAACAAAACCAAAAATCTTAGAAGGAGATACTGTAGATGTAATCAACAATGCTGATATACCTGTAATAGTTGGAGTAGGGGACATAGGCAAAATGGAGGGGTATGACTCTGTTTATAAACAATCACCTGTAACTGAGAAAGCAATTAAAGAAATATTAATTAGGAGCGGTTACATACATGACTATATCTAATGTGAAAGTTTCTAAAAACCTTGAACAAAACATAAAATGGTTAAAGGAAAAACTTGGTGTTGGAAAAAGTTTTGATGTAGTTTGTCGAGAGATAACTTTTGCAGGGAAAAATGGTGCTTTATTCTTTGTAGATGGATTTGCTAAAGATGAAATAATGCTATATATTATGCAAAGACTCACAAGTATAAATAAAGATGATTTAATTATTAACCCTTTACCAAAATTAGTAAAACAATACGTTAATTACATAGAAGTAACAACTAGCGATGATTTAAATGATGTCGTTGATAAAATATTATCCGGACCAGTAGCTTTGATAGTCGAAAATGTTAGTGAAGCAATTATAATTGATGCCAGAGAATATCCTGTTCGGAGTCCACAAGAACCTGATTTGGAAAGAGTAGTACGAGGTTCTAGAGACGGTTTTGTTGAAACAATAGTTTTTAATACTTCCCTAATTAGAAGGAGAATTAGAGATCCCAAACTGAGAACTGTCTTAGTACAAGCTGGACAACGTTCAAAAACAGATATTTGTATTGTTTATATTGAGGATATTGCTAACCCCGAGCTGGTAAATCAGGTAAAAAGTAGCATTGAAAATATTAAGGTCGATGGACTACCGATGGCTGAAAAATCTGTAGAGGAATTTATCTCACCTAACAGTATTTGGAACCCTTATCCCACAGTTCGCTATACTGAACGGGCAGATGTGGCAGCAGTACACCTTTTAGAAGGACATGTATTAGTTATAGTAGATACTTCACCAAGTGTGATGATACTACCAGCTACCTTTTTTCATCATCTACAGCATGCAGAGGAATTTAGACAAAGTCCGCCAATCGGCTTCTTTCAACGTTGGGTACGTTATTTAGGGATTGTTTTAGCACTTTTGGGTATACCTTTATATTTGTTGTTTACTATAGAACCTCAACTTTTACCAAAGAGTTTATCATTTTTAGGCCCCACAAAAGTAGGTAGAATACCTTTAATGTGGCAGTTTTTAATTGGGGAATTTGGCATTAATTTAATGAGAATGGCCGCTATTCATACCCCATCATCTTTAGCAACTGCCTTAGGTTTAATTGCAGCTGTACTAATTGGGCAGGTAGCTATTGATATTGGGCTCTTTGCTCCCGAAACAGTATTGTATTTTTCTGTTGCTGCTGTGGGCACTTTTGCCACACCTAGTTTTGAATTAGGAATGGCTAATACATTAACAAGAATAATTTTGATTTTGACTACAGGTATTTTCGGTCTCACAGGGTTTATTGTTTCTACGCTGATTGTAATCATATTTCTTGCTAAGACAAAATCATTTGGAATTCCTTACTTATGGCCATTTTTACCCTTTAATCTTTCTGCAATTAAATCAATTCTGCTTAGGCCCCCAGTTCCCATTCAAAATACTCGTCCTAGCTTTCTAAAACCTATTGATCGTTCCAGACAACCAACTCCTGCCTTAAAGCGTCTAAACAAAAAAACAAATAAATAATATGTATCAAATGCCGGATAACTTAACGGCATTTGATCTGTTTCCATGTAAAATTACGTTTTAAAATATGGTACTATAATTTTAGAGTATTCTTATAAGGGGGTCTTACGGTGGAATTAACAACTATTGAAATTTTCGGGAGACTGTTTTTAGCTACTGTTCTTGGAGGTGTTATTGGTCACGAAAGAGAAATCAGACACCACAATGCAGGTCTTAGAACCCATATGCTAGTTTCAGTCAGTTCTGCACTAATAGGGTTGGGCTCCCTTATTATTTTTGAACAATATAAAAACACAACTACTATGGACCCCTTGAGAGTTGGTGCTCAGGTAATCTCCGGAATTGGTTTTTTAGGTGCAGGTGCTATCTTAAAAGACGGCTCAACTGTTAAGGGACTAACTACTGCTGCCAGTCTTTGGGGGGTTGCAGCAATTGGGCTATTTGTTGGATTTGGTCTAATAATTCCAACGTTAATTGCTACTTTTATTATTTACTTATCCTTAGATGTGCTAAAGTATTATTCAGATTACTTAATAAAAAAGAAATCATTCATTGCCATAGATATTTATGCTAAAGATGTTATAGGTCAAATAGGGGAAATTGGGGCCATTTTATTTAATCATGGGATAAGCATAAAAAAAATTAACATTGAAAGCCTTGAGGGGGATGATATTATCATTCATTTAATGGTCGAAACCCCTAAAAACAAACGACTTGAAATTATAGGAGCCGAACTACAAAAAGTTAGTGGAGTAACTGGAGTTAATCTTTATTAACTCTCCTGATGAAAGACCCTGTTCATTAAAGAACCGGGTCTTTCGCATTTTAAATAGTTAAAAATATTTTTTGCTATTAAGGTATTCATGGACATGATCCAAGGTTTCTCCAAAACGCTGAAAATGGACTACTTCACGTTCCCGCAAGAATCGTAACGCTTCAATGACACCTGGATCATCTGTTAGATGAATTAGGTGCTCATATGTTGCCCTTGCCTTTTCCTCTGCAGCCATATCTTCATGCAAATCGGCAATAGGGTCTCCTAAGGCAGCAATATATTTTGCAGACCAGGGCACACCATTGGCATCTACCCAGAATAAGGCGTGATCATGTTGGGCATAATGTCCACCTAATCCTGCCCTTTTCATTTCTTCCGGAGAAGCATCTTTTACCAGTTTATAAACCATTGTGGCAATTATCTCCATATGGGCAAGCTCTTCAGTACCTATATCTGTTAAAATTGCTTTTGCCTTGTTAGTAGGCATACTATACCTTTGATTAAGATAACGAAGGGAAGCAGACAATTCACCGTCAGGACCGCCGTACTGGGTAATCAAGTATTTTGCCATTTGAACATCTGGTTTTGTAACTCGAACTGGGAATTCCAGTTTTTTTTCATATATCCACATTGTTTAATCCTCCTAATATTCAATTTCCCAAGGCCAAGGACCATTTATCCATTGCCATGGATATTGGCTTGGTGAATGGCCAAAAACCATTAGTGGACCATACCGGTCTTCATAAGTTCTTTTTAAATTATTAAACTGTTGGCTTACTCTGTTATATTCCATTAGTGGTTCTTTTTCATCAGGATGAGTATCCAGATATAGATTCAATTCAATTGCAGTAAACTGTAACTCTTGAAGTCTTCGTAATAACATAAGTTGATCTCTATTCATTTTCTAACCTCCTTCATGCAGGATAAGGACTCCACAAATCGGGAAATAATGTTCCCTTCATCAAAGCTTCTTCAGGGGTAAAAATCCGGCCAAATTGCTGAAGCGGCACATAGGCTCTTGCCAATTTTTTATTGACATAGTTGGCATATACCATGGGATTTCCTCCTTTTTTGATTTCTTACTCTATATTATTGGGAAAAGCGACAATAGGTTACTAAATTCGGAATATAAATGATGGTTAGAAATGGGTCCAAAGTGCAATACTAGTAATTGTCGTAAGTAATAGGGGGGATAAGATGATAATAGGTATACCGAGAGCGTTATTTTACTACTACTATTCACCTTTATGGAAGACATTTTTTGAAGAGCTTGGATTAGAGGTTATTTTTTCTCCTCCTACATCAAAAGACATCATTCAACGAGGAGTAGGACTAGCCGTAGACGAAGCTTGCTTACCTGTTAAAACTTTTTATGGACATGTTGACCTGTTAAAGAAGCAAGTTGACATTTTATTTCTCCCACGACTAATAAGCGTTGCCCCAAAGGAATATATTTGTCCAAAATTTATGGGTCTACCAGATATGATAAAGCAAAAAATTTTAGATTTACCTGAAATCTTGGATCCTGTAATTGATTGTAGCAAGTCAGCTAATCAAATGGAGAAAACATTTCTATCTTTGGGGGAAAGCATTTCTTCACAGCGGTTATTAATAAAAAATGCCTGGCAAAGAGCTATGGCAAATTATTTAAACTTCCAAAAAAAAGTCAAAAGTGGTCATAAATATTTCCAAGCATTAACGGAAGAAAGCTTAAAATCAACTAGCAAACAAACTAATGCTAAAGCAGGTTTACAAGTAGGGTTAATTGGTCATGGCTATAACATTTATGACTATAGCATTAGCATGGGATTAATAGAACGTTTGGAAAAACTGGGAGCTAATGTTATAACAGCAGAAAACTTACCAGACAACCTGATAAATCTACAAGCTATGACTCTTCCAAAACCTATGTTTTGGACATTAGGCAAAAGAGCGCTAGGAGCTGCTATGCATTGGGTAAATCAAGGCGGAATTGATGGAATAATCTATTTTTCAGCCTTTGGTTGCGGACCAGACTCTCTGGTTGGTGATTTAATCGAAAGATATTGCAGAAAAAGAAACTATCCAATTCTCCATTTGACGGTAGATGAGCATACTGGTGAAGCTGGTATGGACACAAGAATCGAAGCTTTTATAGATTTGTTAGAGAGGCGAAAATATCATGAAAGTAACATATCCACATATGGGCAATCTTTTTCTAGTTGCTAATGCTTTTTTAAGAGGATTAGGATGTGAGATTGTACAGGCACCTTTTTCTACTATAAGAACTTTATCAATAGGAACACAATATGCTCCAGAATCAGCCTGTCTTCCCCTAAAGATCAATCTTGGAAACTATATAGAAGCTTATAAACAAGGAGCAGATACTTTAGTAATGGTTGGTGGGGTAGGCCCCTGCCGAATTGGATACTATAGTCAAGTACAAAAACAAATACTTGAAGACTTAGGGCTTAAATTTGACATGATCGTTTTAGAACCGCCTGATGCACATTTCAAAGAAGTTTGGCAGAAAATAATGACTTTAAAACAAAACAGCTGGTTAAGTGTAATAAAAGGTCTTGTGCTGGGATGGCAAAAAATCTATTATGCCGACGAATTAGAAAAGTTGTTATCATACTTAATGCCACGAACAAAAAATACTTTACAATTGGAAAAAATTTATACGGAAACTATCGGGGAATTAGAGCGGGCTGAAGATTATAAAAGAATAAAAATCATTGCTTCAAATGCTATTAAGAAAATGAAGCAATTACCGCAAAGACATGTGTCTCCTATAAGAATAGGACTTGTTGGTGAAGTTTTTACCGTTCTCGAACCTTTTTCAAATCTATATATAGAAAAAAAACTTGGCAAAATGGGAGTTGAAGTAACACGCTCAATATACTTGAGCCAGTGGATTAACGAGCATCTTTTGGGTGGATTATTGAACCTAAAAAGGTTAGCCAATTATTCGGAACTTGCTAAACCTTTTTTGAATCACTTCGTAGGTGGCCATGGTAGAGAAACTGTAGGTGGTGTTGTAGACTTTGCTAAGCAAGGATTTGATGGAGTAATTCAAATCGGACCTCTAACTTGTATGCCAGAAATCGTAGCTCAATCAATTTTACCATCAGTAAGCGAAGCATACGGGATTCCGGTTATGACAATTTATCTCGATGAACAATCAGGTGAAGCCGGTTTAGTTACACGTCTGGAAGCCTTTGTTGATATGATTCGCTATAAGAAAGA